>NZ_BAAARK010000133.1:0-517 GCF_039532155.1 Streptomyces lunalinharesii | reverse complement strand
TGGTTGACAGCTCCCCGGGGCCTATCGTGGCCTCCCACGTCCTTCATCGGTTCCTGGTGCCAAGGCATCCACCGTGCGCCCTTAAAAACTTGGCCACAGATGCTCGCGTCCACTGTGCAGTTCTCAAACAACGACCAGCCACCCGTCACACACCACCAACGTGGCGCTTCACCGGGGCCGGCATCCCGAAGGCTCAGACCTAAGTCCGCACCCTCAGATACCCAACAGCGTGCCCGACCCGACCAAACTTGAGACTCACGTTCCACGCCGAAGCAGTACTAGTGACCCAAACTCGATCGTGCCGAATAGTCAACGTTCCACCCATGAGCAACCAGTATCAGACATTCGCCGATGTACTGGCCTCTGACCCGGACAAGTCCGAGTAAGAAGTGCTCCTTAGAAAGGAGGTGATCCAGCCGCACCTTCCGGTACGGCTACCTTGTTACGACTTCGTCCCAATCGCCAGTCCCACCTTCGACGATTCCCTCCCACAAGGGGTTGGGCCACCGGCTTCGGG
>NZ_BAAARK010000132.1:0-518 GCF_039532155.1 Streptomyces lunalinharesii | reverse complement strand
CCCGAAGCCGGTGGCCCAACCCCTTGTGGGAGGGAATCGTCGAAGGTGGGACTGGCGATTGGGACGAAGTCGTAACAAGGTAGCCGTACCGGAAGGTGCGGCTGGATCACCTCCTTTCTAAGGAGCATTTCTTACCGGGCTTCGGCTTGGTCAGAGGCCAGTACATCGGCGAATGTCTGATGCTGGTTGCTCATGGGTGGAACGTTGACTATTCGGCACGATCGGTTTGAGGACTGTTAGTACTGCTTCGGCGTGGAACACAGGATCTCGGATTGAACGTGTCGGGCACGCTGTTGGGTATCTGAGGGTGCGGACTACGGTCTGAACCTTCGCGATGCCGGCCCCAGTGAACTCAGCCTTCGGGTTGGGGTGGTGGGTGGCTGGTCGTTGTTTGAGAACTGCACAGTGGACGCGAGCATCTGTGGCCAAGTTTTTAAGGGCGCACGGTGGATGCCTTGGCACCAGGAACCGATGAAGGACGTGGGAGGCCACGATAGGCCCCGGGGAGCTGTCAACCA
>NZ_BAAARK010000131.1:0-562 GCF_039532155.1 Streptomyces lunalinharesii | reverse complement strand
AAAGCGCAAAATAGATAAACTGCGACGTAACTGTAAGTATTGTAAATTACTGTTTCTAAAAGATGCACTACTAAAATATATTTTAATACGTTTTGATGATCATCTACCGCCATTGATTTCCATTACAGATAAACGCTTTCCGCCGGCATGGCTTCAGCCGCTTCCTTCGCTACGCTCCGTCCAGGGTCTTCAGCTCATGCTATTCCGGTAGGAGTCGCGGGCCAACAGGACGTTGGTCATGCAATCGTTGCCACAAATGTTTTCGGTGGGACGAGGAAACGCAGTCCCAGGACGTGGCGTTCTTAGATTGCCCCCTTCCGCTCCAATCAATTTGTATGATCTTTAATTTTTCAAATGCAGAGTGGGCCTTTCACTTGTCCTTGACGATGTAAGGCACCTCTTTACATCTAATACTAAATTCATTTATTGCTAAAAAAGTAACTCTAAGCGAAGGAAAATAGGAAGACTTCTGGGGGAGATGAGGCTCATCAGCCGCCCCCGAAAAGCGAAGTGTTTTCCGTAGCGGTGGTGGAACCAGATTCAAAATTTTGGTGATTTTTAC
>NZ_BAAARK010000130.1:0-597 GCF_039532155.1 Streptomyces lunalinharesii | reverse complement strand
TGGGGCGGAACCGGCAGCGTCGAAGACGCTTCCAGGGCCTTCGGGTTCTCGCGGGCCAAGGGCTACGACTTGGTCCGGCGCGGGGAGTTCCCCTGCCGTGTGCTGCGCATCGGCCGCAGCACACGCGTCGTCACCGCATCCCTGCTCCGAGTACTAGAAAGCGGTGAGCCTGAGTACAGCGGAGTCCACGACGCGCACCGCACGCTGGCGTGACGCCCGTCCGGCCGGGACCGGCGAAGCTGTTCACGACCAACCCTGGCTCCGACGCTGTCCCTGGACGAGGCCGTAGATCTCCCGGGCCACATACCGCTTCAGGCAGCGGATGATCTCACGCCGGGTCTTTCCTTCCATCACCCGTCTCTCGTAATACACCTGGGTGCGTGGGTCCCAGCGCAGTCGAGTCAGAACGATGCGGTGCAGGGCAGCATTCGCCTGCCGGTTTCCGCCGCGGTTGAGGCGACGATGACATCTGCCGCCCGAGGAGTATTCAACCGGGCTTGCCCCGCACAAGGCGGCGAACGACGCTTCACCACGCAAGCGGTCCGCGTTGTCCCCCATGGCGATCAGCAAAACAGCGGCGCTCTGCGGTCCGACCCC
>NZ_BAAARK010000129.1:0-604 GCF_039532155.1 Streptomyces lunalinharesii | reverse complement strand
CGGTTCCAAGGCGGGGGGTCAGTCGGGTGCGGGTGTGGCCGCGGAGGCCAGTGGTGCGGGGTCGGCCGATGCCAGTGGGGCGGACTCCTCCGCCGGGGCGCCGGGCACCGCGGCCCAGCCGGACAACGCCAAGTCGGGCTCCGGCGAGGGTACTTCGGCCCGTTCCGGCGGCACCTCGGCCCGTGCCGGCGGCGGCAGCGGTGCGGTCAAGAGCGGCGGGAAGGTCACGTTCTGCCGCACGTCCGACCTGGTGATGGAGGCTTCGGACAGCTCGCCCGACCAGAAGGTGGGCGAGATCACCGTCCAGATGACGAACAAGGGTGGCAGCACCTGCTCGGCGGCGGGCTTCGCGGGCGTCGACCTGAAGGACGCGGACGGTACCTCCGCCCCGGTGCACCGTGGTGGTGAAGTGCCCCGCATCACCGACCTGAAGCCCGGTGACACCGCCACGTTCAGCATCTCGTACAAGGTCGACTTCAGTGGCGACAGCCTCGCCAGCCCGACCGACATCATCGTGACGCCGCCGAACGAGACCCACAGCGTCGACCTGAAGTGGCCGGCGGACGCCCTGAAGCTGGGCGGCTCGTACGACGAGAGCATCCAG
>NZ_BAAARK010000128.1:0-628 GCF_039532155.1 Streptomyces lunalinharesii | reverse complement strand
GCGAGCAGGCCGTCCGGGCCGCGCTGGAGCAGGCGCGGTACGACGCCAGCTGACGCCCCCTCGGCGGGGCACCGGTCGGTGCCCCGCCCCAACCACCGCCAGGAGGCCCCCATGCGCGAGTTCCTGTACATCCTCACCATGCAGTCCCACGACGGCCGCCAGGCGACCTGGAGCGGCGTAATCACCCCCGCCGAGGGCGCGACCCGGGAGCGGATCTGGCTCGACCTCCGGGCCACGATCGCGCAGGCGCAGCCGACCCAGGACCAGCGGGAGGCGGTCGCCGCCGCCCCCGTCGTGTTCTTCTCCCTGGAGCCCAACGCGCTCTAGGCCCCGGTGCCCCGCCCCAACCACCAGGAGGACCGCATGACGAACCGCCGGCAGAACGCCCAGCTCCCGAAGTGGCTCACCGCCCGCGTGCTGGCGGAGGCTGCCATCGCCACCGCTACCGCACGGCAGACCGCCACCGAGATCGACGACCAGGGCCGCGACCACCACGACGACCCCACGTGGCGCACTGCGGTCGCCGCCGCCCACCGCGCGACGGACAAGGCCGCCGAGATCGGGATCGACCCGCAGGTCATCCTGGACGCCTCCAAGGCGCGCTAAGCCCGACACCCGAAGCCCCCGC
>NZ_BAAARK010000127.1:0-629 GCF_039532155.1 Streptomyces lunalinharesii | reverse complement strand
ACGGCACGGTGTGGGTGACGGGTGGTACGGGTGGTTTGGGTGGTGTGTTGGCTCGGCATGTGGTGCGGTCGTGTGGGGTGCGTCATCTGTTGTTGTCGAGTCGTTCTGGTGTGGCGGCGGATGGTGTGTCGGGGTTGGTTGCGGAGTTGGAGTCGTTGGGTGCGCGGGTGTCGGTGGTGGCGTGTGATGTCGCTGATGCTGGTGCGGTGGCGGGTGTGGTGTCTGGTGTTTCGGGTGCTCATCCGTTGACGGCTGTGGTGCATGCGGCTGGTGTGTTGGATGACGGGGTGGTGGGTTCGTTGACGTCGGAGCGGTTGGCTTCGGTGTTGCGGCCGAAGGTGGATGGTGCGTGGAATCTGCACGAGGCGACGCGTGATTTGGATTTGGCTGCGTTTGTTGTCTTTTCTTCTGTTGCGGGTGTGTTGGGTGGTGCGGGGCAGGCGAATTACGCGGCGGGGAATGCGTTTTTGGATGCGTTGGCGGTGCATCGGGTGGGTGTGGGTTTGCCTGGTGTGTCGTTGGCGTGGGGTGCTTGGGATCAGGGTGTGGGGATGACGGCGGGGTTGGGGGAGCGTGAGGTCCGTCGTGCTGCTGAGTCGGGGATGCCGTTGTTGGGGGTGGAGCAGGGG
>NZ_BAAARK010000126.1:0-631 GCF_039532155.1 Streptomyces lunalinharesii | reverse complement strand
GGACGGGTTTGAGCTGGGTGCAGTCCGCTCGCTGGTCTGCGGTGACGATCAGGGACAGCGGGCGGCAGCGGCCATCCGCGCTCAGGTGGAGTTTGCTGGTGAACCCGCCGCGCGAGCGGCCCAGGCCCTCGCCTCCAGCACCACCTCCACCAGGCGGGCGACCAGGCTCTGCCACGGCGTTTCGTCCTGGTGTTCCACCTCGCCGGCCCCCTTTGACGCGAGGGCCGGCGGCGGGTCGGTGCGGGCGCCGGCCGCGTGCTGATGCGCGCGGACGATGGTGGAGTCGACCGCGATGTCCCAGTCGATCTCGCCTGCCGCGTCGGCCGCGGCCTGGACCTGCTGGAGCAGACGCTCCCACGTGCCGTCGGCGGACCACAGACGATGGCGTTCATAGACCGTCTTCCACGGGCCGAACCGCTCGGGCAGATCACGCCACTGAACTCCGGTCCGCACCCGGTGCAAAATCCCGTCGATCACCTGCCGATGATCCCGCCACCTGCCACAACGCCGGTTGCTGACCGGCAGAAAAGGCCGCAGCCGTTCCCACTCGGCATCCCTCAGATCACCCCGCCCCATGCCACCATCAACGACCTCGGCACGAAGTAGCCACATGATCGACCGGACAAGTCCT
>NZ_BAAARK010000124.1:0-668 GCF_039532155.1 Streptomyces lunalinharesii | reverse complement strand
ATCCTCGGCTACCTCACCGAACACCTCGCCGGCCTGCCCCTCGACCAACTCGCCGAGCAACGGATCTGGCACCCCCTGCGCATGGACTCCACCCGCTTCGGACCCCTACCCGACGACATCGCCGCCCGCTGCGCACCGACCGAACTGGACGAGGCCACCGGCACCCATCTCAAAGGCACTGCCCACGACTTCTCCGCCCGACTCCTCGACGGGGTATGCGGCATCGCCGGCGCGTTCACCGTCCTCGACGACCTCGTCGCCTTCCTGCGCCACATGCTCGCGCCCCACCTCCGGCCTGGGAATGCTGGTTTCGGGCGTGACTGGATCAGGGAGTCCTTGAAGGTCCAAACAGGTGCGTTGCAGCCTGGGCGCGGCTTCTTCTGGCATCCCGCTGCCGGGACGGGCGCTGACGAGGACGTCTGGGTCCACTACGGCTTCACCGGCACCGGTACGTGGATCTCACCCAGGCAAGGACGCTGGGCCGTGTTGCTGACCAACAAGCTCTACTACACGCGCGACTGCCAGCCACTGACCGACATCCGCAACACCTTCCGGGCGCTCGCCTTCAACGCGTAGTTGGCAACGCCCCGTGTCCCTTCAGGGCGGACACCCGACCACCAGCTGGGGCGGCGCCACGCTGCTGGGGCCACGTTGGCAAGGTCTCTGGG
>NZ_BAAARK010000123.1:0-670 GCF_039532155.1 Streptomyces lunalinharesii | reverse complement strand
ATACCGGCAGGCCATACCCACCACCACGACCGGATCATCCGCCAACGACACCACCGCCGGCACCAACTCCCCCAACTCACCCTCGACCGCACCGAACAACTCCGTCTGCAAGTGCTCGGCCAGGGCGGTCAGGGTGGGGTGGTCGAAGACCATGGTGGCCGAGAGGTGCAGGCCGGTGGCGGTGCGCAGGCGGTTGCGGAGTTCGACGGCCGTGAGGGAGTCGAAGCCCAGGTCGCGGAAGGCGCGTTCGGCGTCGATGGCGTCGCCGTCGGTGTGGCCGAGGACGAGCGCGGCGCTGCTGCGGACGAGGTCGAGCAGTGCGTCGTGTCGTTGGGCGTGGTCGAGTGGGGCGAGCCGTTGGGCGAGTCCGGTGTCCGCGCCGGGGGCGAGGGCGGTGGTCGCTGCGGTGCGGCGTAGCGGTGTGCGGACGAGGCCGCGGAGGATCGGGGGGAGGGTGGGTTGGTTGCGCAGTGCCGTCAGATCCAGACGCACCGGCACCAGAGCCGAACTGCCCGTCGCCAAGGCAGCATCGAACAACGCCACCCCCTGCTCCACCCCCAACAACGGCATCCCCGACTCAGCAGCACGACGGACCTCACGCTCCCCCAACCCCGCCGTCATCCCCACACCCTGATCCCAAGCACCCCACGCCAACGACACACCAGGCAAA
>NZ_BAAARK010000122.1:0-755 GCF_039532155.1 Streptomyces lunalinharesii | reverse complement strand
TTGACGATGCTCAGGCCGAGTCCCGTGCCGCCGGTGCCGGGGGTGCGGGACGTGTCGCCGCGGTAGAAGCGCTCGAAGATCCGGCTGGCGGTGTCGGGGGCCATGCCGGGCCCCTCGTCGGTGACGTCCAGTTGGACGTGGTCGCTGTCCGGCGCGCGCACCGTTACGGAGATCGGCGTGCCGGGTGGGGTGTACCGCAGTGCGTTGTCCAGCAGGTTCCGTAGCACTTGGAGCAGTCGGTCCTCGTCGCCGTGCGCGCATGCCTGGCCCTGTTCCCCGATGGTGATCGGTCTGCTGGGGTCCAGGGCGTGGGCGTCGGCGACGGCGTCCTGGGCGAGTCTGCCGAGGTCGACCGGTGCGACGGCCAGCGGGCGGCCCTGGTCGAGCCGGGCGAGCAGCAGCAGTTCCTCGACCATGCCGTGCATGCGGGCCGCCTCGTCCTCGATGCGCAGCATCGCCCGCTCGACCATTTCGGGGTCCCGGGCCAGGCCGTGCAGGTGCAGTTGGGCCCAGCCTCTGATCGTGGTCAGCGGCGTGCGCAGTTCGTGCGAGGCGTCGGCCACGAACTGGCGCAACCTCTCCTCGGAGTGCTGTCGTTCGTCGAACGCGCGGTTGAGGGCGGTGGCGACCTCACCGATCTCCGAGGGGCGGTCGGCGACTTCGATGCGTTGGTCCACGTTGCCCTCGGCGATCGCGGTCGCGGTCGTCGCCATGTCGCGCAACGGTCGCAGGCCCACGCGCAGCACCCCGCGGCC
>NZ_BAAARK010000121.1:0-834 GCF_039532155.1 Streptomyces lunalinharesii | reverse complement strand
CAGCACCGGGTGCGAGCTGACCTCGACGAACGCCCGGTGCTCCGCCGCCAGCAGCGTCCGCACCGCGTCCGCGAACCGGACCCGTCCGCGCAGGTTGCGGAACCAGTAGCCGGCGTCCAGCTCCGTGGTGTCCAGCCAGTCGCCGGTCACCGTCGAGAAGAACGGCACCGTGGACGGCTGCGGCGCCAGGTCCGCCAGCACCGTCAGGAGTTCCTCGTGCAGGTCCTCGACCTGGTGGGAGTGGGAGGCGTAGTCCACCGCGATCCGGCGGGCCCGGACGTCGTCGGCGGTGAGCCCGGCGTGCAGGGCGTCGAGCGCTTCGGGCTCGCCGGCGACCACGACGGACCGCGGGCCGTTGACGGCGGCCACCGACACCCGCCCGCCGAACTCGCCCAGACGCGGCTCCACCTCCTCGACCGGCAACGCGACGGACATCATCCCGCCCCGCCCCGCCAACGCCCGCCCGATCGCCTGACTGCGCAACGCCACCACCCGCGCACCATCACGCAACGACAACGCCCCGCAGACCACCGCGGCGGCGATCTCCCCCTGCGAATGCCCCACCACCGCATCCGGCTGCACCCCATGAGCACGCCACAAGGCTGCCAACGCCACCATCACCGCAAACGAGACCGGCTGAACCACGTCCACCCGCTCCAACGACGGCGCCCCCACCACCCCCCGCAACACATCGACCAACGACCAGTCGACGAACTCCGCCAACGCCACCCCACACTCCGCGATCCGCCCCGCGAACACCGGTGACTCGTCCAGCAGTTGGGACCCCATACCGACCCACTGCGACCCCTGACCGGGAAACACGAACACCGTGCG
>NZ_BAAARK010000120.1:0-845 GCF_039532155.1 Streptomyces lunalinharesii | reverse complement strand
GCGCCAACTCCACATACGCCACCGCAGGCCACACCCGACGCCCAAACACCACATGATCAGCCAAATAAAACTCACCCCCATCCCGCCTGGCCACATACCGCTGCTCAAACAACGACGACACATTCGCGTCCACCAACGGATGCAACCCACCGCCGACGACCCGACCGGAGACCCCCGCCGGCAGGTCCTCGACGGAGCCGGCCTCGTCGGCCGACGCCACCCAGTACCGCTCGCGGGCGAACGGGTAGCCCGGCAGCGGGATCCGGCGCCCGGTCACGCCCGGAACGTCGGACCACTCGACCTCGGCGCCCCGCACCCACAACTCGACCAGGGCGTCCAGATCGCCGGCCGCGGTGGCCGTGCGCACCGCCCCCGCGTGCGCGCGCACCGCACCCGACCGGCTCCCGCCCCGCCGGACGCCGGGGACGGACTCCTCCCCGCGGGCGAACGCCGCCAGCAGGCGCACGAGTTCGGCACCGTCATCGGTGACGACGACGAGCCGCTCCTCCATGGCTTCGCGTCCGGTGTGGAGGGTGTACGCGACATCGGCCAGGGCCACCCGCTCCCGCTCCAGGAACACCCCCAGCCGCCCGGCGTACTCCCGCAACCGCTCCACGTCACGCGCCGACACCACGAACACCAACGGATCCCCGACCCGCTGCACCCCCGCCACCACATCCACACCCGCACCAGTGCCGGTGCCAGTGCCAGTGCCGATGAACTCCTCCACCACCACATGCGCATTGGAACCACCCGCACCGAACGAACTCACCCCGGCCCGACGCGGCACCACCACACCCTCAACCACCCGCACCGGCCACTCACCGGACTCCCGCTGCACCCGA
>NZ_BAAARK010000119.1:0-855 GCF_039532155.1 Streptomyces lunalinharesii | reverse complement strand
CCACGCGCATGTCCAGGCCGCCGCCCTCGCGGGGTTCGGCGGTGATGGTGCCGTCGTGGGCGCGGGCCACGGAGCGGACGATGGACAGGCCCAGTCCGACGCCCTTGTCGCTGCCGGTCCGCTCGGTGCGCAGCCGCCGGAACGGCTCGAAGAGGTTCTCCACCTCGTACGCCGGCACCACCGGACCCGTATTGGAGACCACCAGCACCGCACACCCCGGGTGCGGCTCGGTGGTCACCTCCACCCAGCCCCCCTCCGGCACGTTGTAGCGCACCGCGTTCTGCACCAGGTTCAACGCGATCCGCTCCAGCAACACCCCGTTGCCCTGCACGAACACCTGCTGACGCACCCCACGCAACTCCACCCCCTTGGACTGCGCCTCCTCCCGCGTCTGATCCACCGCCTGCGACGCCACCTCCGACAGATCCACCGGACGCCTGTCCACGATCTTGTTCTCACTGCGCGCCAGCAGCAGCAACCCCTCCACCAACTGCTCACTGCGCTCATTGGTCGCCAACAACGTCCGCCCCAGCTGCTGCACCTCCGCCGACACCTGCGGATCGGCCAGCTGCACCTCCAACAACGTCCGATTGATCGCCAACGGCGTCCGCAACTCATGCGACGCGTTCGACACGAACCGCCGCTGCGACTCAAACGCCCGGTCCAACCGGTCCAACATCTCGTCGAAGGTGTCCGCCAACTCCTTCAGCTCGTCATCCGGACCCCCCAACTCGATCCGCCGATGCAGATCCGACCCCGCCACCCGCTGCGCGGTCCGCGTGATCCGCCCCAACGGCGACAACACCCGCCCCGCCATCGCATAACCGAACGCGAACGCCACGATCGTCAAACCCA
>NZ_BAAARK010000118.1:0-855 GCF_039532155.1 Streptomyces lunalinharesii | reverse complement strand
AGACATCATCTCATTTGGCGAGTCTGCGGTAGCAGATGAGGGTGCAGGCGATGCTGGTGAAGGCGAGGAAGTGGTCGGCTTTGCGTTCGTAGCGGCGGTGGAGCCGGCGGCAGCCGGCCAGCCACGACATGGTTCGCTCTACAGTCCAGCGGTGCCGCCCCAGGCGGGTGGAGCTCTCGATTCCCCTGCGGGCGATGCGGTGGGTGATGCCCCGGCCGCGTAACCATCGGCGCAGGTGGTCGTAGTCGTAGCCCTTGTCGGCATGCAGCTTTCCGGGCCGACGTCGCCTGGGGCCGCGGCGCGAGCGGATGGGCGGGATACCCCGCACCAGGGGTTCGAGGGCCTGACTGTCGTGCAGGTTCGCCCCCGAGATCCCGACGGACAGGGGCAGACCGGTCCGCTCCGTGATCAAGTGGATCTTCGAGCCGTACTTGCCCCGGTCCACAGGATTCGGACCCGTCAGATCCCCCTTTTCAACGCCCGCATGTTCACCGAGTCGATCGCGCACCTCGACCAGTCCAACTCCCCACGGGCACCGAGTTCATCGAGGATCAGGCGGTGCAACTTCGCCCACACCCTCGCCCCGCTCCACTCGGCGAAGCGCCGGTGAGCGGTGGCTCCCGACGGCCCGAAGGACGCGGACGGCAACTGCTGCCACGTACAGCCCGAGGTCGCCACGAACACGATCGCGGCCAACACCTCCCGGTCACCATGCCGACGCCGACCACCACCCTGAGGCCGCATCGGCACCTCCGGCACCACCCGCTGGAACAACTCCCACAACTCATCCGGCACCAGCCGCTCCACGATCGAAACCACGACCAGCACCCTACCGAACCAAATGAGACGACGTCT
>NZ_BAAARK010000117.1:0-872 GCF_039532155.1 Streptomyces lunalinharesii | reverse complement strand
GACGGCACTTCGCCCGCCCGCCACATCTCGCTTCCCTCGCCGAGGTAGGTCAGTTGGTAGGGGAACTCGGCGCGGAGGCTGAGGGAATCGGCGACTGCATCCACCTGGGCAGCCGAGTAGAGGCGATAGTGGAGCGCGGTGCTGGAGGCCGGCCTGCCGCCCGACGCGCCCGGTGGCGCCGGAGACTTCGCCGGCCGTCCGCTGGCCTGGCGCCGGCGTCCGTCCCTTGGCTGTTGTGGCCCGGTTCACTGACCAGGCACCGCCGCTCGCCCGCCGTCGGCCGGCACGCAGCCCTCATGCCCGCCGCCACCTCTTCGCCGAACCTCGCCCCCACCGCACTCCCTCGCGGTGCGCTGGGAAGCGCACGGGTAGCCTCATCGGCCTTCCACGACAGCGTCTGACGACGAATTTTCCGCAGCAGTCGGTCACCAGCCGACCCGTGGATGCCAGTGCCGTGTGGTGGCGAAGCGCGGTGGCCTGTTGACGAGGGGCAGTCTTTTGGGGCGCGGCGGTTTGGCTCAGGCGGCGTGGCGGGAACCCCCTCTGTACTGGGGAAATACGCGAGGCCCGGAGTGTGGCTGTCCGGCGCAGGAATTCACCGAGCGCCGAAGGAGACCCGAAGAGAGCCACCGAGCCGTGGTAGCCAGAACACAGATGTACGCCCTACTCGCGCTCGTGCACGCCGTACCGGAGACCGGCCACGACGCGGAACGGCAGGCCTACAGCAACGGCCCCGTCTTGTCCGGGACGGGTTTGAGCTGGGTGCAGTCCGCTCGCTGGTCTGCGGTGACGATCAGGGACAGCGGGCGGCAGCGGCCATCCGCGCTCAGGTGGAGTTTGCTGGTGAACCCGCCGCGCGAGCGGCCCAGGCC
>NZ_BAAARK010000116.1:0-887 GCF_039532155.1 Streptomyces lunalinharesii | reverse complement strand
GCACCCACACCCTCGAAGTCCGCGCCACCGACCGCACCGGCTACACCCAAACCGACGCCCGGACCCGCCCCATCCCCAACGGCGCCTCCGGCTGGCACTCGGTGGTGGTCACCGTGACCTAACCACCACCACACCACCCACACCAAACAGAACACATTCACAACAGCATTGGGAGAATCCTGTGAACACCTTGCGTATCCGCCGTACCGTCCTCGCCGTCACCGCCGCCGCCGTACTGCCGATCGCACTGGCCGCCTGCTCCAGCGACAACGGAGCCGGCAGCAAGGACAAGGCATCCGATGCCTCCTCCGCCGCGGCCAAGCCGACCACAAGCAGCGACACCGGCGGCGACATGAACACCATGGCCAAGCCCTTCGGACCGGCCTGCACCGCCGTCCCCAAGGACGGCAAGGGCAGCTTCGACGGCATGGCCAAGGACCCCGTCGCCACCGCCGCCTCCAACAACCCCGCCCTGTCCACCCTGGTCACCGCGGTGAAGAAGGCCGGCCTGGTCGACACCCTCAACAGCGCCAAGAACATCACCGTCTTCGCACCGACCAACGACGCCTTCAACAAGATCCCCAAGGCCCAGCTCGACAAGGTCCTCGCCGACAAGGCCATGCTCACCAAGATCCTCACCGGCCACGTCGTCGGCCAGAAGATCGCACCGAAGCAGCTCGCCGACGGCTCCTTCGAGACGCTGGCGAAGAACAAGCTGACCACCGCCGGCTCCGGCGAGTCCTACATGGTCGACGACTCCGCCAAGGTCGTCTGCGGCAACGTCCAGACCGCCAACGCCACCGTCTACATCATCGACACCGTCCTGCTGCCCAAGAGCTGACAGTTCCTCAGCGCGGGTGCTCCGGCGCATGCCGGGGCACCCTGAG
>NZ_BAAARK010000115.1:0-887 GCF_039532155.1 Streptomyces lunalinharesii | reverse complement strand
AGAGGTCCTAACAAAGGCGTCGGACGTGTCTGTAGGTGATGAGGCATGTAGCGAGCCCGAGGAAGGCTTCATGGATGTCGTCCCGTCGCTCCCATCGGATGCGCAGGCGACGGAAGCCGTGCAGCCAGGAGATGGTTCGTTCGACGACATACCGGAAGACGCCCAGGCCGGAGCCGTGTGGCTGGCCTCGCCTCGCGATCACAGGGCGGATTCCGCGCTGCCGCAGCAGGCGCCGGTACTTGTCGTGGTCGTAGCCGCGGTCGGCGAGCAGTGCGTCCGGCCGGTGTCTGGGCCGGCCTACGACGCCGGCCACCGCCGGGACCTTGTCGAGCAGAGGTAGGAGTTGGGTGACATCGTTGCGGTTGCCGCCGGTCAGCGACACCGCGAGCGGGATGCCTTGAGCATCGGTGACGACGTGGTGCTTGCTGCCCGGGCGTGCACGGTCGACCGGGCTGGGACCACTTTTGGGCCCCGCCGAGCTGCCCGCACGTGGGAGGAGTCGATCACCGCCCGCGACCAGTCCAGCTTCCCGGCCGACCGCAGCTTCTTCAACAGCAGCACGTGCAGTCGGTCCCACACCCCCGCCTCGTTCCATGCGGCCAACCGCCGCCAACAGGTCATCCCCGAACCGAAGCCCAACTCCTGCGGCAGAAATTCCCACTGAATCCCGGTGTGCAGCACAAACAGGATCCCGCACAATGCCTGCCGATCCGGCACCCGCGGTCGGCCTTCAACCAGCTTCGGACCTGGCACCGGCAGCAACGGCTCGATCAGCAACCACAGTTCATCCGACACGATCCACGGCCGTGCCTGTCTCTTCCCCACGACCAGACCAACGAGCGGACAAGCCAACAGTCACATGATCAACCACTTCTGTTAGGACCTCT
>NZ_BAAARK010000114.1:0-888 GCF_039532155.1 Streptomyces lunalinharesii | reverse complement strand
CTCAGGGTGCCCCGGCATGCGCCGGAGCACCCGCGCTGAGGAACTGTCAGCTCTTGGGCAGCAGGACGGTGTCGATGATGTAGACGGTGGCGTTGGCGGTCTGGACGTTGCCGCAGACGACCTTGGCCGAGTCGTCGACCATGAAGGACTCGCCGGAGCCGGCGGTGGTCAGCTTGTTCTTCGCCAGCGTCTCGAAGGAACCGTCGCCGAGCTGCTTCGGTGCGATCTTCTGACCGACGACGTGGCCGGTGAGGATCTTGGTGAGCATGGCCTTGTCCGCAAAGACCTTGTCGAGCTGCGCCTTGGGGATCTTGTTGAAGGCATCGTTGGTCGGCGCGAAGACGGTGATGTCCTTGGCGCTGTTGAGCGTGTCGACCAGACCGGCCTTCTTCACCGCGGTGACCAGGGTCGACAGAGCCGGATTGTTGGAGGCGGCGGTGGCGACAGGGTCCTTGGCCATGCCATCGAAGCTGCCCTTACCGTCCTTGGGGACAGCGGAGCAGGCCGAGCCGAAGGGCTTGGCCATGGTGTTCATGCCGCCGCTGCTGTCGCTGCCCTTGGTCGGCTTGGCCGCGGCTGAGGACGCCTCGGACGCCTTGTCCTTGCTGCCGGCTCCGTTGTCGCTGGAGCAGGCGGCCAGTGCGACCGGCAGTACAGAGGCGGCGGTGACGGCGAGGACGGTACGGCGGATACGCAGGGTGTTCACAGGATTCTCCCAATGATGTTGCGAATGCGTTCAGGTTTGGTGTGGTGGTGTGGCCGGTGGTTAGGTCACGGTGACCACCACCGAGTGCCAGCCGGAGGCGCCGTTGGGGATGGGGCGGGTCCGGGCGTCGGTTTGGGTGTAGCCGGTGCGGTCGGTGGCGCGGACTTCGAGGGTGTGGGTGC
>NZ_BAAARK010000113.1:0-912 GCF_039532155.1 Streptomyces lunalinharesii | reverse complement strand
GGAGCCCGCAGTCGGTCAGTTGGTCGGCCACCGCCGTACTGTCCTGGTAGAGGTAGCGCCAGACGACGACGGTGTCGTCCGGTTCGAACGACACCGTTCGGCTGCCTCCCGCGGCGTCGAAGGTCACGGTGACCGGCTCCAGGAACCGTGCCCGGACGAAGATTTCGCTGCGCGTCCGGTCGAACCCGGTCTCGGTGACGTACCAGGACCGGTCGATGGCCAGCAGGTCCAGTCCCGCCAACTGCTGCGGCTTGTGCGGGCCGCCGACGCTGACCTGCTTCATGAACGCGGGCCGGTCGGCGCCGATGTCGATGCGCAGCGTCAGCAGCAGCACGTCGCGCTCACTCATGGCGCTGCGCACGTGGCGCAGGACCTGGTGCGGTTCGGCGAAGTTGTACAGCGTGCCGCCGGCCAGGATGACGAAGCGGAACGGATCGGTATCGGAGTGGCCGGAGGTGCGCTCGGGTGCCAGGACCCGCTTGAGGTCCGGCCCGGTGAAGTCGCCGTGCCACAGCTCGAAGTCCTGCGCGTGCTCCGGGAATTCGGATTGCAGGTTCTCCCTGGCCAGTTCGAGGATCTCGGCGCTGATGTCGACGGCGCGATAGCCGGCCAGGCGGGTGCGCTCCAGCAGGTGGCGGATCAGACCGCGTACCGGGCGCGTGGTGCCCGGCCCGAGATCGACGATCTGCACGGGGGACGACGGCGGGGCAAGGGCGAGGAGCTGCTCGGCGTGCCGGGTCAGGAGGCTGTTGATGTCACGCAGCATCGGTACGAGGTCGGGATTGGACGGCACTTCGCCCGCCCGCCACATCTCGCTTCCCTCGCCGAGGTAGGTCAGTTGGTAGGGGAACTCGGCGCGGAGGCTGAGGGAATCGGCGACTGCATCCACCTGGGCAGCCGAGTAGAGGCGAT
>NZ_BAAARK010000112.1:0-924 GCF_039532155.1 Streptomyces lunalinharesii | reverse complement strand
GCTGCACGGCTTCCGTCGCCTGCGCATCCGATGGGAGCGACGGGACGACATCCATGAAGCCTTCCTCGGGCTCGCTACATGCCTCATCACCTACAGACACGTCCGACGCCTTTGTTAGGACCTCTTAACGCTGATGGCTGCTCCATGCCCACCACTGTGGCAGCAGTTCATTCGTCTCGGGCTGAAGCCGAGGCAGCCGCTTCACGCAACTCCCTGAATCACACGGTGGCTTTATCGAGGAGCAGTAGTGGCTCTGGTCCACTTCTTGTGGTCGCGTACGCGGGGTGACTGTTGATCTTTGTGTGATGAGGCTTGAGGTCGCCCGAAAATCGTCCGGCTGGAATGCGATGTGGTCGACAGTCCTTCGTCGTGAGCGACGTGCTGCCGCAGCTGGATGAGCTGCTGTTCTTCTCGGTTGACGATGTGCCGGTGGTGTCGGTCGAGGTGATCGACACGGCTGTCCGGGTCGAGGCCCGCACGACTGCCCGGCAAGCGGCCTGCCCGGAATGCGGGGGCCAGTCAGGACGAATACATGGCTCTTACCTGCGGTTTCCTCGTGATCTGCCAGCGGCCGGCAAGCTCGTTGTGATGTCTCTGCGGGCGCGTCGCTTCGTCTGCGCGAAGGGGACCTGCCAGCGCAGGACGTTTGCCGAGCAGGTGCCGGGACTCACCCGTCGGTGCGGCCGGCGGACCGAGCGGCTGCGCTCCGCACTGGTCGCGGTCGGCCTCGCGCTCGCCGGCCGGGCCGGAGCTCGGATGACGAACGTCTTTGAGGTGCCGGTCAGCCGCAACACCCTGCTAAGAGGTCCTAACAAAGGCGTCGGACGTGTCTGTAGGTGATGAGGCATGTAGCGAGCCCGAGGAAGGCTTCATGGATGTCGTCCCGTCGCTCCCATCGGATGCGCAGGCGACGGAAGCCGTGCA
>NZ_BAAARK010000111.1:0-1045 GCF_039532155.1 Streptomyces lunalinharesii | reverse complement strand
CGCCTCGATCTCCGCGCGCAGGCGGGCGTTCTCCTCGGCCAGCGAGTGGTGGCCGTCCGCGGCGTGCGAGGAGAGCGAGGGGTCGTGCTCCCACCAGTCGATGCCCATCTCCTTCGCCTTGTCCACGGACGCCACGATCAGCCGCAGCTTGATGGTGAGCAGCTCGATGTCGAGCAGGTTGATCTGGATGTCACCGGCGATCACGATGCCCTTGTCCAGGACGCGTTCGAGGATGTCGGCGAGGTTGGCCGACGAGCCCTGCCCGTACGGGCCGGCCCTGGAGGGGAGGTTCCCCATGCTGCGGGCTACGGGTTCGGTCACGGTGGTCACTCCTCACCCACCGGTTCGTCCGGCGCGTTCGGGGCGGGAAGAGGGCCGTCAGGGCTGGGGCGTTCCGCGGTGCGCCCTGATCTCCTCCAGCTTGTCGAGCAGTTCGTCCTCGCGCCTGTCGAAGGTCTCCTCGTCGATCTCTCCCGCCAGCAGGGCCTCTTCCAACTGGACGAGCTGCTGTTGGACGGGCCGCGGGTCGTAGTACTCGTCCTCGGCGGCCTCGACGATGCGGTCGACTATCCAGGCCACGCCGCGTACCGGTGCGAGCGGCAGGGTCGCGATCTGTGTCAGCAGTCCCATGTGCGGCCTCCTCAGACGAAGCTGTAGGCGGGCAGCGGACCGTGGAGGCGGACCGTGAAGTCCGCTCCGAGCTCGTCGGCGAGTTGTTTCTCCACGGCGAGGAAGTCCTGTTCGTCGTCCCGGTTCACGAGGAACGACACGTTCAGGAAGTCGTTCGCCGCCGGCTCTGCGAGGTGGTTCTGGCGTACGGATCCGCGGAGGGCGGCCACGATGTCGGTGGCCAGTTGGCCCTGGCGTGCCTGGACTTCCTGAACGACCAGTTCGCCGAGGGCGAGTGGCAACTCGGGGTTGTTGCTGCCGCTCCTGATCTCGTCGTTGAGGGCCCGTGCCTGGTCCGATTCGCGCAGGACCTGGCGCAGCAGCGCCTCCTCGTCCTGGCCCACCTTGAGGTTGTACTCGACGCAGTTGTCCAGCG
>NZ_BAAARK010000110.1:0-1131 GCF_039532155.1 Streptomyces lunalinharesii | reverse complement strand
CCTAGTGACCTGAGTCGGAGATTCGGTGGCAGTAGGCGGCGACTTTGTCGAGGATCTCGTCGGCTGTCTTCGTCCAGACGAATGGTTGTGGGTGGTCGTTCCAGTCGGCGAGCCAGGCTCGGATGTCACGTTCGAGGGCTTGGACGGAGCGGTGGACGCCGCGCTTGAGCTTCTTTTGTGTAAGTTCGGCGAACCACCGCTCCACGAGGTTCAGCCAGGAGGAACTGGTAGGTGTGAAGTGCAGGTGGAAGCGCGGGTGCGCCAGCAGCCACTTCTTGATCTCGGGCGTCTTGTGGGTGGCGTAGTTGTCGAGGATCAGGTGGACCTGCAGATCGGCTGGGACCTCCTTGTCGAGCTTGGCCAGGAACCTTTTGAACTCGGCGGCCCGGTGACGGCGGTGCAGGGAGCCGATGACTTTGCCGGTTGCCACTTCCAAAGCAGCGAACAAGGTGGTGGTGCCGGCCCGGACGTAGTCGTGGCTGCGGCGTTCGGGAACTCCAGGCATCATCGGCAGCACCGGTTGGGACCGGTCCAGCGCCTGGATCTGCGACTTCTCGTCCACACACAGAACCAGGGCCTTCTCCGGCGGATCGAGGTAGAGCCCGACCACATCGCGGACTTTGTCGATGAACAGCGGATCCGTAGACAGCTTGAACGTCTGCGTGCGGTGCGGGGCCAGCGCGAACGCCCGCCAGATTCGCGAGATGGCCGACTGCGACATCCCGGTGGCCGCAGCCATCGACCTGGTCGACCAATGGGTCGCGTTCTTCGGTGTCTCCTCCAGCGTTTTGACGATCACCCGCTCGACATCGGCATCAGTGATCTTCCGCGGGACACCCGGCCGCGGTTCGTCGCCCAGACCATCCAGGCCGTGCTCCAGGAACCGCCTTCGCCAGGTGCGGACGGTGTCCGGGGCGATCCGCAGTCGACGCGACACCTCTATGATCGAGCGTCCCTCGGCGCACTCCAGCACGATCCGCGACCGCTGGGCCAGACCCTGGGCCGTCGTACGGCGGCGCACCCAGCCCTCCAGCACAGTCCGTTGAGCATCAGTCACCAATAACGGCGGAATCTTCGGACCCGGACGACTCATACCCAACCAACGACGAATCTCCGACTCAGGTCACTAGT
>NZ_BAAARK010000109.1:0-1200 GCF_039532155.1 Streptomyces lunalinharesii | reverse complement strand
CTAGTGGCTCGTCACGCTGCCTTGGCGGGGTAATGAGTCCATGTTCGGATCGTTGAGTCTGGGGCGAAGTTTGTCTTCGGTTTCGCGTGAGTGTTGCGCCAGCGGACGTAGGCTCCGATGGCGGCGTTCTGCTCGTCGTGGCTGCGGTGATCGGTGCCGTTGAGCGCGAAGTAGCGCAAGGCTGCGAACTCGGCCTCGATCCAGTTCAGCCAGGAGCCGTAGGTCGGCAGGAAGATCAGTTCGATGCCGTTGTCGGCCGCCCAGGCCCGGACTTCGGTGTGTTTGTGCGGGGAGAAGTTGTCCAGCACCACGTATAACTTCTCCCCGGGCCAGCGGGCGCGCAGGGCCTTGAGGAGGCCGAGGAACTCTCGCCACCGCTTGCGCGAGCGGATGCGGTAGTACAGCTTGCCGGTGGCCAGATCGAGGGCGGCCAGCATGTGCCGCACACCGTCTGTGCGGCGGTAGGTGGCCCGCAGCCGACGCGGGCGTGTGACCGACCCCCATGCCTTGCCCTTGCGGGGCATCAGGTTCAGCGGCCCGAACTCGTCGACGCATATCACCCGCCCGTCGGTGGGCGGGGTGTCGTACAACGCCAGGACGCGGTGCATCTTGGCGATGAACTCCGGGTCGGTGGACGCCTTCCAGGTCGTGGTGGTCTTCCAGGAGACCTTGCCCTCGCGCAGGATCCGACGCAGGGTCTCTCGACTGATGGCCGTGGTGACGTTCTGCCTGACCAGATGCTCGGCGAGCTTGGCAAGGCTCCAGGTGGAGAACGCAGTGATCTTCCAGTCGGTGGGGGACGTCCGGGCGATCAGGCAGATGTGCTCACGCACCTCATCGCTGATCGTCTTGGGGCGTCCCCCGCTCCATTTTGGGTCCAGCGCGTCAAGCCCCCGCTCGTTGAAGGCGTGGATGACCTCGCGAACGTAGTCCTCTCCGACCTGCATCAATGTCGTGATGTCCTTGACCGTCTGGCCCTGGGCGGACATGAGGACCACGATCGCCCGGCGGAGTTTCACCGGGTCCCTCGCGCTCCGGCTGATCCGCTGCAGCTTCCGGCCTTCGTCCACTGTGACCGGCCGGACGAACACACTCGGTCGACGTCCCACAACCACCTCCAAGACCAGGACTTGGAGACAGTCTGCTGGCCGACGACCAGCACGTCGATTACCCGGCCAAGGCTGTGTGACGAGCCACTAG
>NZ_BAAARK010000108.1:0-1346 GCF_039532155.1 Streptomyces lunalinharesii | reverse complement strand
TTGACGCCCAGCGCGTCCAGGTGGAGCCGGGCCACCTTCTCGTCCAGGTGCTTGGGCAGCACGTAGACGTCGGTCGGGTACTGCTCGGGCTTGGTGAACAGCTCCAGCTGCGCCAACGTCTGGTCCGCGAACGAGTTCGACATCACGAACGACGGGTGACCGGTGGCGTTGCCCAGGTTCAGCAGACGCCCCTCCGACAGCACGATCAACACCTTGCCGTCCGGGTGGGTCCAGGTGTGGACCTGCGGCTTGACCTCGTCCTTGACGATGCCCGGCAACTTCGCCAGACCCGCCATGTCGATCTCGTTGTCGAAGTGACCGATGTTGCCCACGATCGCCTGGTGCTTCATCCGCGCCATGTCCGACGCAAGAATGATGTCCTTGTTGCCCGTCGTGGTCACGAAGATGTCAGCCGTCTCCACCACCTCGTCCAACGTGGTGACCTGGAAACCGTCCATCGCCGCCTGCAACGCACAGATCGGGTCCACCTCGGTGACGATCACCCGCGCACCCTGACCCCGCAACGACTCCGCACAGCCCTTGCCGACATCACCGTAACCGCAGATCACCGCGGTCTTACCACCGATCAGGACATCGGTGGCACGGTTGATGCCATCAACCAACGAATGACGGCAGCCATACTTGTTGTCGAACTTCGACTTGGTCACCGCGTCATTGACGTTGATCGCCGGGAACAGCAGCACACCATCACGCTGCATCTCATACAGACGATGAACACCCGTAGTGGTCTCCTCCGTCACCCCACGGATCTCCGACGCCAGCCGCGTCCACTTCTGCGGACTCTCCCCCAGCGTGCGGTTCAAAAGCTCCAGGATCGCGCGGTGCTCCTCGTTCTCCGCGGTCTCCACCGCCGGAGCCTTACCCGCCTTCTCGTACTCCACCCCCTTGTGCACCAGGAGGGTGGCGTCACCACCATCGTCGAGAATCATGTTCGGACCACCGGTGGACGCACCCGGCCAGGTCAACGCCTGCTCCGTGCACCACCAGTACTCCTCCAGCGTCTCGCCCTTCCACGCGAACACCGGCACACCCCGCGGCGCCTCCGGCGAACCGTTCGGACCCACCGCAATCGCCGCGGCCGCATGGTCCTGAGTCGAGAAAATGTTGCAGGACGCCCAGCGCACCTGCGCACCCAGGGCGACCAACGTCTCGATCAACACGGCCGTCTGCACGGTCATGTGCAACGAACCGGTGATCCGCGCGCCCTTCAAGGGCTGCTGCTCGGCGTACTCCTTGCGGATCGCCATCAGACCGGGCATCTCATGCTCGGCGAGGGTGATCTCCTTGCGGCCGAAGGCGGCGAGGGAAAGGTCAGCGACCTTGAA
>NZ_BAAARK010000107.1:0-1409 GCF_039532155.1 Streptomyces lunalinharesii | reverse complement strand
TCCAGTCCGCCGCCACGCCGGCCGATGCCCAGGCCCTCGCCAACGGCCAACTCCCCGCACAGCTTCAAGAACTCGCCACCTTCACCCTGGATGAAAAGTCCGGCAGCGCGCATGTCAGCGGCGGCAAAGGCGCAGGCTCTGTCGCGACGTTGGCCGGAGACGGTGCCCAACTTGGTGTCGAGGGCAAGTTCGGCACCGCCCTGCACCTCAACGGCGCCTCCGGATACGCGGCGACGGCGGGGCCGGTGGTGGACACCACGAAGTCGTTCTCGGTGTCGGCTTGGGTCAAGCTCGACAACAAGGACCGCAACCACACCTTCTTGTCGCAGGCTGGTGATCGTGCCAGCGGTTTGCAGCTGTATTACTCCAAGGACCTCGACAAGTGGGTCTTCAACCGCCACGGCGGTGACACCGACAGCACCACCATCGTTCGCTCCACCAGCGCCGATGCTGCGCAGGCCGGTGTGTGGACCGAGCTGACCGGTGTGTACGACGACACCGCCAAGACGATCCAGCTGTTCGTCAACGGCAAGGCCCAAACTGCGGCTTCCTTCACCACACCGTGGCAGGCACGCAGCGCCCTCCAGATCGGCCGCCTCCTCTACAAAGGCGCCTGGCAAGAACACTTCGCCGGAACCATCGACAACATCCGCGTCTGGGACCGGACCGTCGGGGCCGAGGACATCGCCAACGAAGGCATCCGCGTCAAGAAGTAGCGGTTAACGCTCCGCATCTCTCTTCGGGGTCTGCTCCGGTCTGCACTGTCGGAGCAGACCCCGAACCTCACAAGCGCGAGAGTTTTCTCCTGCGCGCTTTCACGTGCATTCAATGAGGATTTGAAATGAAAATGCCGGGCAGGGTCAAGCTGCCGTTGATTTCGATGTCGGCGCTTTCAGTGGCCCTCTGGACACTCGCGTCATGTGGTGTAGTTGGACCTTCGGCTGATGCGCAAGCCCTGGGGATCGATACCCCTCCCCTAGTCGAGAAGGTGAATTTCCCGCTGGATGAAATTGCGGGAACGAGGCGTGTGTCGGGTGGCGTACCAGGAGAGGTCTTCGCGGAACTGGCCGGCGGCGCCGAACTGGGAGCTACCGGAAAATCCGCTACGGCCCTGAAACTCAATGGCACCTCTGCCTACGCAGCAACAGCAGGGCCCGTGGTGGACACCACCAAATCCTTCTCCATATCCGCTTGGGTCAAGCTCGACAACAAAGACCGCAACCACACCTTCCTCTCCCAGGCCGGTGAACACGCCAGCGGCTTCCAGCTCTACTACTCCAAAGACCTCGACAAGTGGGTCTTCAACCGCCACGCCACTGACACCGACAACACCACCATCGTGCGTGCGGTGAGCAAGGATGTTGCGCAGGCAGGTGTGTGGACGCACCTGACCGGCTCTTACGATGCGG
>NZ_BAAARK010000106.1:0-1672 GCF_039532155.1 Streptomyces lunalinharesii | reverse complement strand
ATCCCCCAACGACGTCCCCGTCCCATGCGCCTCCACATACGACACCGACCCAGGCTCCACCCCCGCCCGACCCAACGCCGCAGCAATCACCCGCTCCTGCGCCCGCGGATTCGGCACCGTGTAACCGTTGGTCTTGCCGCCGTGGTTGAGCGCCTCGCCGAGGACGACGCCGTAGATGTGGTCGCCGTCCTCCACCGCCCGGGCGAGCGGCTTGAGCAGCACCGCGCCGACGCCCTCACCGGGCACGTAGCCGCTGCCGCCGGCACCGAACGACCGGCACCGCCCGTCCGTCGACAGGTAGCCGCCCTGGCTGAGGAAGACGTACTTGTAGGGGTGGACGGAGACGTTGACGCCACCCGCGATCGCCAGGTCGCTCTCCCCGCGCCGCAGGCTCTCGCACGCCAGGTGCAGCGCGGTCAACGACGACGAACACATGGTGTCCACCGCCATGCTCGGCCCGTGCAGGTCCAGCAGGTGGGAGACCCGGTTGGCGATGGAGGCGTAGGAGGAGTTGGTGACCGCCCGCCCGCCGCGCAGCGCGTCCAGTGCGCCGTGGAACTGGTACTCGCCGTACATGACGCCGACGAACACCCCGACCTGACGCTCCCGGAGGTCCTTGCGCCGGTAACCGGCGTCCTCCAGGACGTGCCACGAGGTCTGGAGGAACAGCCGCTCCTGCGGGTCCATCAGCTCGGCCTCGCGCGGCATGATGGGGAAGAAGAGCGGGTCGAACTTGTCGACGTCCGACAGGAAGCCGCCCCACCTGCCGTACGTCCCACCGGCCCGCGAAGCATCCGCGTCGAAGAACCGCTCGTGATCCCACCGCTCCGGCGGCACCTCCGTGATGCAGTCCCGACCCGCCGCCAAGTTCTCCCAGAACTCCCCCAGGTCGTCCGCCATCGGATACCGACCACTCAGCCCGATCACCGCGATGGCCTCGCCGTGGTGATCGTCCCCGTCCGTGGCGGGCTCCGTCGTTGCCGTGAGGTCTCCGGGGGCCAGGAACCGGCCGTGGCGGACGGGCGCGTCCGGTGCCGCGGCGGGCTCGGCCGCGCCGGCGTCGGGGGCGGCATCGGCGGTGGCGGGCTGCGTTCCGGTCGCTTCCGGCACGGTCCGCGCGGTCAGCTCCGCGAGGCGCTCGGCGTGCTCCTCGACGAAGTACTCCACGAGCTCTTCGACCGTCTGGTACTCGAAGAACAGCGTCTTGGACAGCTGCTCGCCGATCCGCTCCTCCAGCTCGGCGTTGAGCCGCGTGATCATCAGGGAGTCGATGCCGTAGCGCTCCAGCGGCACGGTCGGGTCGATCTCCGCGGCGTCCATCTTGGTGGTGTCGGCCAGCACCCCGGTGAGGTAACGCTCGATGCGACCCCGCAGGTCGTCCGGGCCGGCGTCCGGTGCCGGCGCCCCGGCTTCCGGCGCGACCGTGGCCGTGGCCGCCGTCCGTGCGGCATCGCGGACCGGCGCCGGGGGTGAGGCCGGGGCCAGGGCCCGGGCCGGGGTCGGGGCACCTTCCGCGGTGGTGTCCAGGGCCACGGCCCGTACCAGCAGGTCCTTGATGCGGACGAGGACGGTGCCCTCCGCATCCAACAACGCCACCTGCGCCGTCACCGCACCCGCACGACCCACACCCTCCTCAACCGTCACATACGCCAAACACTCCCGCGGCAACTCC
>NZ_BAAARK010000105.1:0-1826 GCF_039532155.1 Streptomyces lunalinharesii | reverse complement strand
ATGGGTTTCACGGACACGCGCTTCAACGTCAATTTGTCGATCCTGTTCACTGAGCTTCCGTTGTTGGAGCGGCCGGCTGCCGCGCGGGCGGCGGGTTTCACGGCGGTGGAGCTGTGGTGGCCGTGGGTGGATGCCCCGACCCCGGAGCGGGCCGAGCTGGACGCGTTGCGTGATGCGTTGCGTGATGCGGGGACGCAGTTGACGGGGTTGAACTTCTACGCGGGGCAGTTGCCGGGTCCGGACCGTGGTGCGTTGTCGGTGCCGGGGGTGGAGTCGGAGAAGTTCCGGGCGAACGTGCCGGTGGCGATCGAGTTCGCGACGTCGCTGGGGTGCACGACGTTCAACGCCCTGTACGGCAACCGGGTCGAGGGGGTCGATGCGGCCGAGCAGGACGCGTTGGCGCTGGAGAACCTGGTGTTCGCGGCGCGGGCGGTGGGCGAGGTGGGTGGCACGTTGTTGATCGAGGCGTTGAACGCGCCGGAGTCGCCGGCGTGTCCGATCGTGTCGGCGCCGAAGGCGATCGAGGTCGTGGACGCGGTGAACGCCGCGAGCGGTCTGGACAACGCCCGGTTCCTGATGGACCTGTACCACCTGTCGATGAACGGTGAGGACCTGGACGAGGTCATCGACCGTTACACCGCGCAGACCGCGCACGTGCAGATCGCCGACAATCCGGGCCGTGGTGCGCCGGGTACCGGCACGTTGGACTTCGTGGCGTTGCTGGGGCGGTTGAAGAAGAACGGTTACGACGGTTTCGTCGGCCTGGAGTACAAGCCGGGCGAGGCGCCGAGCGCGTCGTCGTTCGCGTGGTTGCCGGCGCCCTTGCGTGCGGCTCAGTAGGCGTCAGTCGTCGTCAGTGGTCGGTCGGGCTGCGCTGACGGTGTGCGGTTCCCCTTTGTTTTGAGTGTGAAAGAGGCTTTTCGATGAGCAACCTGCCGAAGATTGCGTGGGTCGGGCTGGGCATCATGGGTTCGCCCATGGCGGAGAACCTGATCAAGGCCGGTTACGCGGTGACCGGTTACACCCTGGAGGCCGACAAGCTGCAGCGGTTGGCGGACGCGGGGGGCACGGCGGCGGCGAGCATCGCCGAGGCGGTCGCCGACGCGGACGTGATCATCACGATGGTGCCGGCGTCGCCGCAGGTGGAGGCGATCGCCTACGGTCCCGAGGGGATCTTGGAGAACGCCAAGAGCGGTGCGCTGCTGATCGACATGTCCTCGATCACGCCGCAGACCTCCATCGACCTGGCGAAGAACGCCGCCGCGAAGGGCATCCGGGTTCTGGACGCGCCGGTCTCCGGTGGTGAGGCCGGTGCGATCGAGGCGGTGCTGTCGATCATGGTCGGTGGTCAGCAGGCCGACTTCGACGCGGCGAAGCCGCTTCTTGAGGCGCTGG
This sequence comes from Streptomyces lunalinharesii, assembly GCF_039532155.1. Lineage (NCBI taxonomy): Bacteria > Bacillati > Actinomycetota > Actinomycetes > Kitasatosporales > Streptomycetaceae > Streptomyces > Streptomyces lunalinharesii. The sequence goes on along the minus strand of NZ_BAAARK010000105.1, from coordinate 431 downwards.
GCAAGACCATCGTGCTGTGTGGTCCGCACGGTTCGGGTCAGACGGTGAAGGCCGCCAACCAGCTGATCGTCGCGGTCAACATCCAGGCGTGCGCCGAGGCCGTGGTGTTCCTGGAGAAGTCCGGCGTCGACCTGCCGGCCGCGCTCGACGTGCTCGGTGGTGGTCTGGCCGGCTCGACCGTCCTGGCCCGCAAGACCGCCAACTTCGTCAACCGGGACTTCAAGCCCGGCTTCCGCATCGACCTGCACCACAAGGACATGGGCATCGTCACCGACGCCGCCCGCACCGTCGGCGCCGCCCTGCCCGTCGGCTCCGTCGTCGCCTCCCTCGTCGCCTCCCTGCGCGCCCAGGGCGACGGCGGCCTGGACCACTCCGCCCTCCTGCGCGGCGTGGAACGCCTCTCCGGATACGACCTCAAGGGCTGAGACCCG
>NZ_BAAARK010000104.1:0-2049 GCF_039532155.1 Streptomyces lunalinharesii | reverse complement strand
CCCCACCGACCCCACCGGCCCCCGCGGTCCCGCCGACCCCGGCCTGGCCGGCAACTCCCGCCGGCCCCACGGGAGTCGAGCCCGCCCCGCACCGCTCGTTGGCCGACCGGCTGCCGAGCACCCGGATCGTCGCCGCGGCCGCCAGCCTGGTCCTCGGCATCGGCCTCATGGTCGGCGCCGCGGCCGGCAGCTGGCTCACCGAGTCCCCCGCCAAGGGCACCCCGACACCCGCGGCCGCCTTCGCCAAGGGCCAGGACGCCTGGCGCAACACCCCCGTCGACACCCTCTTCCCGCGCACCGTCGAGGGCCTGGCCGCCGGCCCGGGCGGCGCCGACCGCACCTGGATCCGGATCGCCGTCGCCCCCGACACGGACTGCACCGCCGCCGACGAGGGCCCGCTCGCCAAGGAACTCGCCGCGGCCGGCTGCGCCCGCCTGCTGCGCGCCACCTACGTGGACGCCACCCGCACCGACGTCATCACCGTCGGCGCCCAGACCACCAAGGCGGACCGGTCCGGAATGATGGACCTCAACGCCCGCTTCAGCACCCACAACCTCACCAACCGCACGGCCCTGATGCCGCTGCCGCTGGCGGCCCGGGGCACCCCGGCCGAGGGCTTCGGCCCGGCCCAGCGCGCCAGTTGGACGGTGCGGATACTCACCGACATCCCGGTCGTGGTCTACGCCGTCTCCGGCTTCGCCGACGGCCGCGAGGTCACCGACCCGCAGCCCGCCGACGCCGCGGTCCAGCCCGGCACCGCCACCGCCCCCGCCGAGTCCGGGCTCGGCCACGACGCCAAGGGCCTGGCGGACAAGGTCACCGCGACCTTCCGCGCGGCGTCCGGCATCCCCGCGTCGCCCACGGAGGAAGCGCCATGATCAAGTCCGCGCTGCGGGCCGCGACCGTCGCCCTGGCCTCCGCCGCCCTGGCCGTCCTGCCCGCACTGCCCGCTCACGCGGACGCCATCCGCGCCCAGCAATGGGGCCTGGCGGCGGTGCACGCCCAGGACGCCTGGCGGACCACCAAGGGCGCCGGCACCACCGTCGCCGTCCTCGACACCGGCGTCGACGCCGACCACCCCGACCTCAAGGGCCAGGTGCTGCCCGAGAAGGACCTGATCGGCTTCGGCGCCCGTTCCGGCGACGCCACGTGGGCCCAGCACGGCACCGGCATGGCCAGCGTCATCGCCGGCCACGGCCACGGCGCCGGCCGCTCCGACGGCATCCTCGGCATCGCCCCCGAGGCCAAGATCCTGCCGATCCGGGTGATCCTGGAGGACCACGACCCCGACCGTCGACGGGCTCGCGACGAGAAGCCCGGCGCCCTCGCCGACGGCATCCGCTGGGCCGCCGACCACGGCGCCGACGTGATCAACATGTCCCTCGGCGACGACAGCGAGACCGCCCACCCCGACCCCCGCGAGGACGCGGCGATCCAATACGCCCTGGGCAAGGGCATCCCGGTGGTGGCGTCCGCCGGCAACGGCGGTGAGAAGGGCAACCACGTCTCGTACCCCGCCGCCTACCCGGGCGTCATCGCCGTGACCGCCGTCACCCACCTGGACGACCGCGCCTCCTTCTCCACCCGCCACTGGTACGCGACGGTCTGCGCCCCCGGCAACGACATCCTCATGGCCGACCACGGCACCGACTACGTCTCCGGCCAGGGCACCAGCCCCGCCGCCGCCTTCGTCTCCGGCGCCGTCGCCCTGATCCGCTCCGCCCACCAGGACCTCAGCCCCACCCAGATCCGCACCCTGCTCACCAGCACCGCCCAGCACCGCCCCGACGGCGGCCGCAACGACGACTTCGGCGCCGGCCTCATCGACCCCGCCGCCGCCCTCAAGGCCGCCGCGAACCTCGCCCCCACCCCCCAGAGGCCGGCCCCCGCCGCCTTCCCCCACCGCTACTTCGGCCCCGGCCCGATCGCGGACCCCACCGACGACACCCCCGTCAACTGGCTCCCCTGGACCCTGGCCGCCACCGGCCCGGCCCTCACCACCACCGCCTACGTCCTCTGGCGCACCCGCCCCCCCCCCCCCCCCCCCCC
>NZ_BAAARK010000103.1:0-2058 GCF_039532155.1 Streptomyces lunalinharesii | reverse complement strand
GCGCGCCCTTCAAGGGCTGCTGCTCGGCGTACTCCTTGCGGATCGCCATCAGACCGGGCATCTCATGCTCGGCGAGGGTGATCTCCTTGCGGCCGAAGGCGGCGAGGGAAAGGTCAGCGACCTTGAAACGGGTGGTGTCAGCAGGCATGGAGACTCCTTGAACGACAGACGTGACCATGGATGTCGAGGGCGGCGCTCGACCGGTTGAGGGTGATGTAGTGCAGCCCCGGCGCGCCCTCGTCGAGCAACCGCAACGCCATCCGGGTGGCATGGTCCACGCCGATGCGGTGCCCGTCCTCGGGGCGGTCCCGTGCCGCCTCCAGGCGGTGCGCGAGTTCCTCGGGGAAGGCGGCGTGGCTGAGTCGGGCGAACCGGCGGATCTGCCGCGCGTCCGTGGCCGGCATGATCTCGGGGATGATCGGGGTGTCGCAGCCGGCTGCCGCCACCCGGTCGCGCAGCCGCAGGTAGTCCTCGACGTGGAAGAACATCTGCGTGACGGCGTAGTCGGCACCGGCCCGGCACTTGCCGATGAAGTGCCGGACGTCGGTGTCCGGGTCCGACGAGCGGGGGTGGCCCTCGGGGAACGCGGCGACGCCGACCGAGAAGGCGCCGGTGTCCTTCACGAGAGAGACCAGTTCGTGCGCGTGCGTGAGGCCGGCGGGATGCGGCGTCCAGGGGCCGTTGGGATCCCCCGGTGGGTCACCCCGTAGGGCGAGGACGTCGCGCACCCCCGCGTCGGAGTACCGCCCGATGATGTGGCGCAGTTCGGCGACGGAGTGGCCGACGGCGGTGAGGTGCGCGACCGGGCGGAGCGTGGTGTCGGCGGCGATCCGCTCGGTGAGCGCGACGGTGTGGTCTCGGGAGGAGCCGCCCGCGCCGTAGGTGACGGACACGAAGGTCGGTGCCAGCGCCTCGACGCGCCGGATCGTCCGCCACAGGGTACGCGTCCCGGCCTCGCTCTTGGGCGGGAAGAACTCGAAGGAGAACGACGGCGCCGGACCGGCGACGTCTGCCCGGAGCGTGCTCATGAACGGCTCCCCGCGTTGAAGTACGTGGCGTCCGGGTGGTGGATGACGATGGCGTCGGTGGACTGCTCGGGGTGGAGTTGGAACTCCTCGGAGAGTTGGACGCCGATGCGTTCGGGTTGGAGGAGGTCGGCGATCTTGGCGCGGTCCTCCAGGTCGGGGCAGGCGCCGTAGCCGAGGGAGAAGCGGGCGCCGCGGTACTTCAGGGCGAACATGTCCTCGACGTCGGCCGGGTCCTCCCCGCCGAAGCCGAGTTCGCCGCGGACCCGGGCGTGCCAGTACTCGGCCAGTGCCTCGGCCAACTGGACGGACAGGCCGTGCAGTTCGAGGTAGTCGCGGTAGGAGTTGGCCTCGAACAGCTCGGCGGTGGCCTCCCCGATCCGCGAACCGACGGTGACGACCCGCAGGCCCACCACGTCGGTTTCGCCGGAGTCCTCGGGGCGGAAGAAGTCGGCCAGGCACAGGCGCCGGCCGCGCCGCTGCCGCGGGAAGGTGAAACGCGTCCGCTCGGTGCCGTCCTCATCCAGGATGATCAGGTCGTCGCCCTTGGACGTACAGGGGAAGTAGCCGTGGACGACGGCGGCTTCGAGCAGGTCGCCGGTGCGCAGGGCGTCGAGCCAGCCGCGCAGCCGCGGCCGGCCTTCGCTCTCCACCAGCTCCTCGTATGTGGGCCCGCCACCCGTGCGTGCTGGACGCAGCCCCCACTGGCCCTTGAACAGCGCGCCCTCGTCCAACCAGGAGGCGTACTCCTTGAGCTGGATGCCCTTGATGACGCGGGTGCCCCAGAACGGCGGGGCGGGCACCGGATTGTCGACGGCCACCTGGGAGCGGACCGGTCCTTCCGCGGGCTGCTCCTCAACCACCGTCGTGACGGCCTTGACCCGCCGCTGCTTCAGCTCGGGCAGTGTGGCGCCCGGCACCCCCCGCTTGACGGCGATCAACGCATCCATCAACCGCAGACCCTCGAACGCATCCCGCGCATAGCGGACTTCGCCCTCATAGATCTCGTGCAGGTCCTGCTCGACATAGGCAC
>NZ_BAAARK010000102.1:0-2147 GCF_039532155.1 Streptomyces lunalinharesii | reverse complement strand
GCATCCGGAATGCTGGTCCGGGGCACCGGCAAGGGCGCGTTGAGCCCGCGGGAAAGGTCTATCCCGTACTGCGCTCCTTGCATGGGGGCAGTAGTAGGACGGTCGTCGGCAGGGTTGAATTTCCCTGCTACGGATTCACTGGTCATGAGTCAACAGCCCCCGGGTCACGACTTTCCCATCGCCTTACTTTGGCGTTCGCCCGTCGGGGAACCTATATCGAAGCACGAGAGAAAAGGAAGGTTTGCAGTGCGCCTTGCGCGCCGGTGCTGTAAATGTCTGAATATGGGGCACTTGGCGGCGTTGGTCTAGGAACCGTGAGTTCCACATAATCCCTGGTGAGGCTGGCCAAGCGATGCCCCTTCGGCTGGGGAAAAATTCCTTGACACCTCGGCTTCCGCCGTATCAGGATCACGAAAACGTCTGGCGCGGGCACATTTCTTCAGCTCGTCATCCGGCTTGCCGAACGGCTCGTCCCGGGACTCCACGACGCCATGCCCAGTGCATTCCACAGACGGATAATAAATTTCCCGTGACGGAGGACCGAGCGGATGAAACCCGTTGTGCCTGATGCGTTCGTCGAGGGCGTGAAGGGCCTTTGGCTCGAAGTTCTCGGCGAGGGAGCTGACTTAAACTCCGGCTTTCTGGAGAACGGCGGAGACTCGTTCCGCGCCGTCCTCTTCACCGCCCGCGCCTTCGAAGTGACCGGACAGGAGATCGACTACCTGGACGTGCTCGAAGCGACCGGTGTCGAGGCGCTCTGCGCGCTCGTCGCCGGCTCTGCGCCCGGGCGTTGAGGCACCGATGGCCCAGACGGTTCCGCTGACCCCGAGCCAGTCCGATCTCTACCTGGCGGACCGCGCCGCGGACGACCCCACGACCTATCATGTCGCCCTCGTCTACCGGGTCGAGGGCGCGCTCGACGAGACCGCGCTGCGTGCGCGGTTCCAGCGACTGCTCGCCGCGCACCCGATGCTGGCGGCACGCGTGGTGGAGGGCGGCGAAGGATGGTACTTCGCGCCGGCGGAACGAACTCCCGCCCTGCACGCCTCGACGGTCCCGCTCGACGCGGACGCTGCGCCGGCCGCCCGGCGTGTGCGCCAGGAGTGCAGGCGTCCCATGGACCCGGCGCGAGGGCCGCTGCTGAGGGTGGTGCTCCTTCGTTATCCGGACCACCGTGCCGATCTCATCGTCGTGGCCCATCACTTGGTCGTCGACGAACCGTCGGCCGAGCTGATGGCCCGCTGGCTGCTCACCGGCGACGAGGCCGAGCCCGCGCAGACCTTCGCCGACTGGGGCGCCTCCACGGCGGTCACCCCGGAGAGGACCGAGCGCGCGGCCGCCCTGCGGGACGAGTTCGCCGCCGCCGGCCTGGCTCCGGCACTCGACTGGGCCGCCCCCGCCGCCGCCCCCGCCGCCGACCTGAGTGAAGTCGGCGGCGGCATCCATGAGTTGCAGCTGGACAGGAAGCTCTGGGGGCGGGTGCGGACGCTCGCGGCCGAACTCAGGATCACGCCGTACTCGTTCGTGGTCGCCGCCGCGGGTCTCGTCTTCGGTCGCAACACTCGCACCGCTCGACCGGTGCTCGGCGCCACGGTCTCCCGCCGGACGCCCCGGCACGCGGCGACGGTCGGATACTTCAACTCCACCGTGCCGATCCCGGTCGCCCTCGACGAACAGCCCACGATCGCCGATTTCCTGCGCCAGACCCATGCCCGGTCCATGCGGGCCTACCGTGACGCTGACCTGCCGCTGTCGGCGGTCCTGCCGAAGAACGGCGGTGAAGGGCCTCGGCTCGTGGTGGTGCCCACCTCGCCGCTGCCGGAGCTGACGACGGACGAGGGCGCCCGGTGCGTCCCGCACGCCGACCTCGATCTGGGCACGGCACAGTTCCCGCTCGCCCTCTATCTGAGCGAGGAGCCTGAGGGGCTGCACGGTCTGCTGCGCTACCAGCGCGGGAAGATCTCCGCGAGCGCCGCCGAACTGTTCTGCCGCCAGGTGGAGACGGTCGTCGCCGCGTTCGCAGCGGACCTCGACGCCGCACCTGCGCAGGTCTCCACGGTGCCGACCACCGACTCGGCGTGGCTCGCCGAGTGTGCGGGCGAGGCGGCGGCCGATCTCACGACCCAGGACCTCTCCATACCCCAGCT
>NZ_BAAARK010000101.1:0-2336 GCF_039532155.1 Streptomyces lunalinharesii | reverse complement strand
ATACCGGCAGGCCATACCCACCACCACGACCGGATCATCCGCCAACGACACCACCGCCGGCACCAACTCCCCCAACTCACCCTCGACCGCACCGAACAACTCCGTCTGCAAGTGCTCGGCCAGGGCGTCGGTGTTCGGGTAGTCGAAGACCAGTGTCGCGGTGAGGCGGAGGCCGGTGGCGGTGCTCAGGCGGTTGCGGAGTTCGACGGCCGTGAGGGAGTCGAAGCCGAGATCCCGGAACTGTGCGTTGGTGTTCACAGTGGCCGGATCGGCGTGGCCCAGTACGAGGGCCGCCTGGGTGCGGACCAGGTCCAGGAGTTCCTGCCGGCGGGCGTGGGACGGGAGTTCGGAGAGGCGGCCGACCAGTCCGGCAACGGTTGCGGAGCCTCCGGCCGCCGTGCGGCGAGTGCGGGTCCGCACCAATCCGCGCAGGATCGCGGGCACCTCACTCTGTGCGGACAGTGCCGCGAGGTCGAGCCGGACCGGAGCGACGAGCGCGCCGTCTGCGGCATCAGTGCCGTCTGCGCCGTCTGGCGTGCGGTCGGTTCCGGCTGCACCGGTCGTTGCTCGTGCTGAGTCGGGCGTAGGAGTGCTGCCGAGGGCGAGCGCGGCGTCGAAGAGGGCGAGGCCCTGTTCGACCGTGAGCGGCGGCATCCCGGAACGGGCGAGGCGCTCGGCCTCGGCATCCGTCAATGTGCCCGTCATGCCGCCGGACCGCTCCCACGGCCCCCACGCCAGCGACACACCCGGCAGACCCAACCTCTGACGCTGCGCCATCAACGCGTCCAAGAACGCGTTCGCCGCCGCGTAGTTGCCCTGCCCCGGGCTACCGAACGTACCCGCCACCGACGAGAACACCACGAACGCGTCCAACTCCACATCACGCGTCGCCTCGTGCAAGTGCCACGCCGCATCCACCTTCGGCCGCAACACCGCCGACAACCGCTCCGGCGTCAACCCCACAACCAAACCGTCATCCAACACCCCCGCCGCATGCACCACCGCCGACACCCGATGCCCAGCCACCAACGCCAACACCGCAGCACGATCCGTCACATCACACGCCCGGACCACCACCTCGGCACCGAGCGCTTCGAGATCGGCGACCAGCTCGCCGACGCCCGGGGCGGCCGGTCCGCGTCGGCTGACGAGCAGGAGGTTGCGCACGCCGTGTTCGTCGACGAGGTAGCGGGCGAACTGCGCGCCGAGCCCACCGGTGCCACCGGTGATCAGCACCGTGCCCTCGGTGTTCCACGCGGTCGGCGCGGTGGCTCCGGCCTGGGGCGTGAGACGGGTCAGGCGGGCGGCGTGCGGTCGTCCGTCGCGCAGGAGCAGTTGCGGTTCATCGGTGGTGAGGGCCTGGGCGAGCGCCTCGACGGACGCGTCGGAGCCGTCGAGGTCGATCAGGCCGAAGACGCCGGGATTCTCGGACTGGGCGGATCGGACCAGGCCCTGAACGGCCGCGGCTGCGGGACCCTGGCCGCCGACCGCACCACGGGTCACGAAGACCAGGCGCCCGGCCGCGACACGTTCGCCGGCCAACCATGCCTGGATCGTGAGCAGGGTCTCGGTGGTGAGTCGGTGAGTCGCGTCGACGGTCGCACCGTCCCGGAGGGCGTCTTCGTCCGCGCGGACGGCGACGAGCGTGGTCGCAGGTACCGGCGCATCCGGCCCGGCCTCGATCAGCGCGGTGACGCTCGCGTAGGTGTGCGCGGTCGTCCCGGACGAGCGGACGAGCGCGTCGGCGAGGCCCAGCCGGTCGGGACCGAGGAGCGCGACACTGGTGGCCGGGGCTGCCGGCGCGAGGGGGACAGCGGTCCACCGGACACCGAAGAGCGCATCGCGCAGTTGGACGTCCGTACCGCTCGCATCCTCGCTGGTGAGGGTGCGGGTGTGGAGGGCGTCGACGGCGATGACCGGGTCCCCCGCCGGGTCCACCGCAGTCACCGACACCGCCCCCTCCCCCACCGGCACCAACCGCACCCGCAGCACGGACGCACCCGCAGCGAACAGCGACACACCCTCCCACGAGAACGGAACCGCCGGACCCACACCACGACCACCGCCATCACGCCCACCATCAGACTGGAGGGCACTGAGCAAGAGCGCGTGCAGGCCGGCATCGAGCAGCGCCGGGTGCAGGCCGAAACCCGCCCCGGGCTCAGTGCCGTCGTCCGGTAGCACTACCTCGGCGAACAACTCCTCACCACGACGCCACACCCCCCGCAAACCACGGAACACCGGACCATAACCAAACCCAGCCCCGGCGAACACCTCGTAACACCCCTCGGCATCCACCCGCACCGCATCCCGCGGAGGCCACACCCCACCATCAA
>NZ_BAAARK010000100.1:0-2342 GCF_039532155.1 Streptomyces lunalinharesii | reverse complement strand
GCGTTGGCGGAGTACGACATTGCCGAGCGGGTGTTCGAGCTGTCGCAGGCCGGTGCGGCGATCGCGCGGGAGGTGGCGGATGAGTTCACCGCGTCCACGGGGCAGCAGCGGTTCGTGTTGGGTTCGATGGGGCCGGGCACGAAGCTGCCGACATTGGGGCACGTCGATTACGTGACGTTGCGTGATGCCTTCCAGGAGAACGCGGAGGGCATGATCGTCGGTGGTGCGGACGCGCTGCTGGTGGAGACCACGCAGGACCTGTTGCAGACCAAGGCCGCGGTGCTGGGTGCCCGGCGTGCGCTGGTGGCGACCGGCACCGATCTTCCGGTGATTTGTTCGGTGACGGTGGAGACGACCGGCACGATGTTGCTGGGGTCGGAGATCGGGGCGGCGCTGACGGCGTTGGAGCCGTTGGGCATCGACATGATCGGTTTGAACTGTGCGACCGGTCCGGCCGAGATGAGTGAGCATCTGCGCTATCTGGCCCGTCACTCCCGTGTTCCGTTGTCGTGCATGCCCAATGCGGGTCTGCCGGTGTTGGGCAAGGACGGTGCGCATTATCCGTTGACGCCGGCGGAGTTGGCGGATGCGCAGGAGACGTTCGTCGCCGAGTACGGGCTGTCGTTGGTGGGGGGTTGTTGCGGGACGACGCCGGAGCATCTGCGGCAGGTGGTGCAGCGGGTGCGGGGCGTGGCGCCGACGGAGCGTGTGGTGCGTCCGGAGCCGGGTGCGGCGTCGTTGTATCAGACGGTGCCGTTCCGTCAGGACACGGCGTATCTAGCGATCGGTGAGCGGACCAACGCCAACGGGTCGAAGAAGTTCCGTGAGGCGATGTTGGCGGGTCGCTGGGACGACTGTGTGGAGATGGCCCGGGATCAGATCCGTGAGGGCGCGCACCTTCTCGACCTGTGTGTGGATTATGTGGGTCGTGATGGTGTGGCGGACATGGCGGAGTTGGCGGGTCGGTTCGCCACGGCTTCGACGTTGCCGCTGGTGTTGGACTCCACCGAGTTGGAGGTGCTCCAGGCGGGGTTGGAGAAGCTCGGTGGCCGGGCGGTGATCAACTCGGTGAACTACGAGGACGGTGACGGGCCCGAGTCGCGGTTCGCGAAGGTGACGCGGCTGGCGGCGGAGCATGGTGCGGCGTTGATCGCGTTGACCATTGATGAGGAGGGTCAGGCGCGCACGGCCCAGAAGAAGGTGGAGATCGCCGAGCGGTTGATCGCTGATCTGACGGGGAACTGGGGGGTCTTGGAGTCGGACATCCTCATCGACACCTTGACGTTCACGATCTGTACGGGTCAGGAGGAGTCGCGTAAGGACGGTATCGCGACGATCGAGGCGATCCGGGAGTTGAAGAAGCGGCATCCCGAGGTGCAGACGACGTTGGGGTTGTCGAACATCTCCTTCGGTTTGAATCCGGCCGCGCGGATCGTGTTGAACTCCGTGTTCCTGGACGAGTGCGTCAAGGCGGGTCTGGATTCGGCGATTGTGCACGCCTCGAAGATCTTGCCGATCGCTCGCTTTGATGAGGAGCAGGTGACGGCGGCGCGGGATCTGATCTTTGATCGGCGTGCTGAGGGTTATGACCCGTTGCAGAAGTTGATGGCGTTGTTCGAGGGGGCGACGGCGAAGTCGCTGAAGGCGGGCAAGGTCGAGGAGTTGGCGGCGCTGCCGTTGGAGGAGCGGCTCAAGCGGCGGATCATCGACGGCGAGAAGAACGGTCTGGAGGCGGACCTGGAGGCGGCGCTTGTCGAGCGTGCGGCGTTGGAGATCGTCAACGACACGTTGTTGGACGGGATGAAGGTGGTCGGTGAGCTGTTTGGTTCCGGCCAGATGCAGTTGCCGTTCGTGTTGCAGTCGGCGGAGGTGATGAAGACTGCGGTGGCTTATCTGGAGCCGCACATGGAGAAGTCCGATGACGAGGGCAAGGGCACGATCGTGCTGGCCACGGTGCGCGGTGACGTGCATGACATCGGCAAGAACCTCGTCGACATCATCCTGTCGAACAACGGCTACAACGTCGTCAATCTTGGGATCAAGCAGCCGGTGTCGGCGATCTTGGAGGCGGCTCAGGAGCACAGGGCCGATGTGATTGGTATGTCGGGGTTGCTGGTGAAGTCCACGGTGATCATGAAGGAGAACCTTCAGGAGCTGAACCAGCGCAAGATGGCCGCGGACTATCCCGTCATTCTCGGCGGTGCCGCTTTGACCCGTGCCTATGTCGAGCAGGACCTGCACGAGATCTATGAGGGCGAAGTCCGCTATGCGCGGGATGCGTTCGAGGGTCTGCGGTTGATGGATGCGTTGATCGCCGTCAAGCGGGGGGTGCCGGGCGCCAC
>NZ_BAAARK010000099.1:0-2440 GCF_039532155.1 Streptomyces lunalinharesii | reverse complement strand
TGGGGCAGCGTGACCTTGTCCTCGGCCGCCGCCAGGGAGCGCGCGGAGACCCCCACCAGCACGCGTGAGGCGGTCAGCACCGCCCGGGTGACCTCGTCCACATCTGCCATGTCAGGTAACTCTCCCTCGCTCTCGATCACGATCCTTTCTATCTCGCCCACGGACACACTTGACAACGTTTGCATAATGCAAAAAGAGCGAGGAGAGGGAAAATATGACCGGCATAGATGCGGTGCCCCCCGCCGGCACCGTCGCGCAGGCACCAACCATTGAGGCCCGCCCCCCGTCCCCCGTGGCGCGACTGTGCGGAGCGCCGTGGGGTTTGCTGCTCCTCGCGGTCGCGGTGGGTGCGGGCGCCGGTCTGGGATCGATCGCCTTTCGCTGGCTGATCACTACGTTCACCCATCTGTTCTCCGGCCGCGCCGATTACGCGAGTGCCGGCGGCAGTGCGAACCCCCATGTGCCCTGGCTGGGCGCGGCGTTCGTGATCATCGCTCCGATGGTGGGCGGGCTCCTGTACGGACCGTTGGTCGACCGGTTCGCCAAGGAGGCCCGTGGCCACGGCGTCCCCGAGGTGATGCTCGCCGTCGCCCAGCGCGGCGGACGGATCAACCCGCAGGTCTCGATCGTCAAGGCATTGGCCTCCGCCCTGTGCATCGGATCCGGAGGCTCGGTCGGCCGGGAGGGACCCATCGTCCAGATCGGTTCCGCCCTCGGCTCGACGTTGGGCCGGTTCGCCAAGGTTCCCGAGGGCCGGATGCGACTGCTGGTCGCCTGTGGCGCGGCCGGCGGCATCGCCGCCACCTTCAACGCCCCGCTGGCCGGCGTCTTCTTCTCCATGGAACTGATCCTGGGCACCTTCAGCGCCGAGGCGTTCGGTGCCACGGTGCTCGCAAGCGTCACCGCCAGCGTCATCGGACGCGCGGCCTTCGGCAACAACGCCTTCCTCACCCTTCCCCCCTTCCACGTCGAACACCTTGCCCAGTACGGCCTGTTCGCCGCGCTCGGCGTGGTGGCCGGCATCGTCGGAGTGGGCTTCACCCGCATCCTGTACTGGATCGAGGATGCCTGCGACTGGGCCTGGCGCGGACCGGAATGGCTGCGGCCCGCGGCCGGCGGACTGCTCCTCGGCCTGGTGCTGCTGGCCCTGCCCGAGATGTACGGCGTCGGCTACCCCGTGCTGGAAAAGGCCACCCAGGGCGGCTACGTCATCGCCTTCCTGCTGCTCCTCCTCGTCGGAAAGGTCGTGGCCACCAGCCTGACCATCGGCATCGGCGGCTCCGGCGGGGTCTTCGCGCCGAGTCTGTTCATCGGCGCCATGCTGGGCGCCGCCTACGGAGCCGTCGCCGGTCACCTCATGCCCGGCGTCGCCGGGGGCGCCGGAGCCTACGCCCTGGTCGGCATGGGCGCGGTCTTCGCCGGCGCCTCACGGGCACCGATCACCGCCGTCGTCATCCTCTTCGAACTCACCGGCCAGTACTCGATCATCCTGCCCTTGATGCTCGCCATCGTCCTGGCCACCGCCACCAGCCGACTGCTGTCCCGCGACACCATCTACACCCTCAAACTCCGCCGCCGCGGCATCGACCTCCACACCCCCGCGCCGCACGCCACCTTCAACACGCAGACGGTCCAGACGGTCATGGAGCCCGTACCGGCGCCGCTGTCAGCAGACGGTGAACTGACGACCGCGGCCGACCTGCTGATCCGCTCGGACCACGGGACGCTCCCCGTCGTCGACGACCACGGCCGCTACGTGGGCACGCTCACCGCCCGCGCCGTGGCCGAAGCACTCACCGACGCACCGGACGCCCGACCGTCACAGGTGGGCGACCTGGCTCAGGCAGATCCGACCCTCACCACGGACATGCCGCTCGCCACCGCCCTGCACACGTTGATCACTGCCACCGGCACGGCCCTCCCCGTCCTCGACCCGGGGAAGGAGCACCTTCTCGGATGGCTGACGCACCAAAGCGCCCTCCGAGCTCTGCACGGCGCCACCCCCACACCGGTCACCCCCTTGGCCTGAGGAGACGGCCTGTCAAGTGGGGTCGCCTACCTGATCGAGGGGGCTCGCGCCTGATGGGTGGTGCTGTCCTTGCGGGTCGGCCGTGCCCCGGGCTGATGCCGGTGCCGGCTCGCGGTGCCTCGTGCTTGCCCGGTCAGGAGTCGGCCGAGCCGATGGCGGGCTCTTCCTCACGAGCGGGCGGAGGGACGTGAGGTGGGCAGAGCGGCAGGGTGACGGTGAACGTGCTGCCTTCGCCCGGCGCGGTGCGTACCGACACCGTGCCGCCGTGGGCTTCGGTGATCGACTTGACGATGCTCAGGCCGAGTCCCGTGCCGCCGGTGCCGGGGGTGCGGGACGTGTCGCCGCGGTAGAAGCGCTCGAAGATCCGGCTGGCGGTGTCGGGGGCCATGCCGGGCCCCTCGTCGGTGACGT
>NZ_BAAARK010000098.1:0-2481 GCF_039532155.1 Streptomyces lunalinharesii | reverse complement strand
GGGGGGGGGGGGGGGGGGGGGGGGGGGGGGGGGGGGGGGGGGGGGGGGGGGGGGGGGGGGCCAAGGGAGGGCAACGCGCCTCCCCCACCCACCCCCCACCCCCTCCCCTCACCCATCACCCCCACCCGGAGGCCGTCCACCCCCGCCCGCCGTCATCGTCTCCGCCTCCATCGCCTCCACCGCTTCCCCCGCCTTCCGCAGCGCCACCACGGCTGCCCGGATCGACGGCCTGCGGTCGGCGTCCGCCCGCCAGATGGCATAGACGTGCCGCCGCATGGGATGACGCACTGGCACCACGCTCACCCCGTCCGGGACCGGCCCACGCCCCAGCCGAGGCGCTACCGCAACGCCCAAGCCGGCCGCGATCAGCGCGAGTTGGGTGTGGTGCTCCTCCGCCATGTGCGTGATGCGGGGCTCCACGCCCTTGCCGCGCAGGGTGAACATCAACCAGTCGTGGCAGAACTCCGCCTGCGGCCAGGAGATCCACTCGTCGTCCGCGAACTCCTCCAGCTCCACGAACTGCCGCCCGGCCAACGGGTGGCCCGACGGCATGGCCACATCGGACGGATCGTCGAGCAACGGCGCCTTCGCCAGCCCGTCGGGAAGCGACAACGGGCGGTTGTACCAGTCCAGGACGACGGCCACATCGAGGTCACCTCGCACCACGCCGCGCACCGAATCGTCCGGTTCGATTTCCCGCAACCGTGGGCGGAGCTGCGGGTGTTCGGCACGCAGCGCGGCGAGCGCCGTCGGGAACAGCCCGCGCGCCGCGGTCGGGAACGCCCCCATCCTCAACTCCCCCACCGGCTGACCGCGATGAGCCTCCAGGTCGGCCTGCGCCAGCTCCACCTGGGACAGGATCCGGGCCGCATGATCGGCGAGCAGCCGTCCGGCATCGGTCAGTCGGATCCCCCGCCCGTTCTTCGCCAGCAGTTGCTGGCCCGTCTCGCGTTCCAGTTTGGCGATCTGCTGGGAGACCGCCGAGGTCGTCACGTGCAGTCCTTCGGCGGCCGCACTGACCGAACCGTGCCGGGCGATCGCGGACAGCGTCCGCAGACGATCAAGGTTCAACATGTAAGCAATGCTAAGCGGTATCTGCCATTAATTCTCGCTTGTGCTACGAATTTGAATCCCGGCATCTTAGATGCCATGAGCACCACCGACGCGCCCGCCGCGCCCGCCACCTCCACCGATGCACCGCCCCCACCCGGCCTCAACACCGGACCCGGCCCCGGCACCGCGCCAGCACCCGCCTCAACCACCAGGGCCTCGGTCGCCACCGCCCCCCAGGACGGGCCCGCACGCCGCACCGTCGCCTGGCGGGTCCGATTCGCCGTCCTCTGCCTGGTGTGGGGCTTCAGTTTCCTCTTCATCAAGGTGGGCACCGAGGGATTCGCCCCGCTACAGGTCACACTCGGCCGAGTGGCGTTCGGCGCGCTGGTGCTACTGGTATTCCTCGCGATCAAGCGGGAACGACTCCCGCGCTCGGCCCGGACCTGGGGTCATCTCGCGGTCGCCGCGTTCCTCCTCAACGCGCTGCCGTTCTCGCTCTTCGCCTACTCCGAGCTGACGATCCCCTCGACCCTGGCCAGCATCTGCAACGCCACCTCGCCGCTGTGGGGCATGGCACTGTCGGTCGTGGCCCTCTCGGAGGACCGGCCCACCCGCCGCCGCGTCGCCGGGCTCGGCATCGGCTTCCTCGGCGTGCTCACCGTCCTCGGCGCCTGGCAGGGCTTCTCCGGCACCGACCTCACGGGCACCGCCATGGCGCTGGGCGCCTCGCTCAGCTACCCCATCGGCTGGATCTACGTCCGCCGCACCCTGGCCCGCGACCAGCACTCGCACCTCGCCATGTCCAGCACCCAACTGCTGCTCGCCACGGCCCAACTCGCGGTGGTCACGGCGCTGTTCACACCGATGCCGACGTCGTTCCCGCTCGTCCCCTTGCTGGCCGTCTTCGCCCTGGGCGCCCTGGGTACCGGCGTCGCCTTCCTCCTGCAGTACGGGCTGGTCGCGGAGGTCGGGCCGACCACCGCGCAGATGGTCACCTACTTCATCCCCGTCATCGCCACCGCGTCCGGCGTGGCGCTCCTCAACGAGCACCTGACCTGGAACACCCCACTGGGCGCCCTCATCGTCCTGGCCGGCGCCGCCCTCACCCAGAGCAAGCCCCGCACCCCGTAGCCGCTCACGACCGCCCCACCCCACCGCGAACTCGAACCAAAGCCACAGGCGACACCGAGACGCCGACTCCGGCGCCGAACCACCAGCCCCACATCAAAATCCGCCGACGCACGCCCCGGCCCCGAGCCCCCTCGGGGCCCACCGCTTCCCCAGCACAGCGCCACCCCACTCCGCTGACGCTCCACACCCCCATCAACCCACCCCATGGGACCACTTGCACGCCCCTCGACCTCCCCCCTTCCCTCTCCCCCGGCCCCCCCCCCCCCCCCCCCCCCCCCCCCCCCCCCCCCCCCCCCC
>NZ_BAAARK010000097.1:0-2613 GCF_039532155.1 Streptomyces lunalinharesii | reverse complement strand
AGGCGGTTGAGCGGGCGGGTATTGACCCGTTGAGTTTGCGGGGTAGTGCGACGGGTGTGTTCGCCGGTGTGATGTACGGGGACTACGGGAGCATCCTGGGCGGCAAGGAGTTCGAGGGGTTCCAGGGCCAGGGCAGCGCCGGCAGCGTCGCCTCCGGCCGCGTCTCCTACACCCTCGGTCTCGAAGGCCCGGCCGTCACGGTCGACACCGCCTGTTCTTCCTCCCTGGTCGCCCTGCACCTCGCGGCGCAAGCCCTCCGAGCCGGCGAGTGCACCCTCGCACTGGCCGGTGGTGTGACGGTGATGTCCACCCCAGGCACGTTCGTGGAGTTCTCGCGCCAACGCGGCCTCGCCCCCGACGGCCGTTCCAAGGCATTCGCCGAGGCAGCGGACGGCGTCGGCTGGTCCGAGGGCGTGGGCATGCTGGTGCTGGAGCGTCAGTCGGATGCGGTCCGCAACGGTCACGAGATCCTGGCGGTGGTGCGGGGTTCGGCGGTCAACCAGGACGGTGCGTCGAACGGTCTGACCGCCCCGAACGGTCCGTCCCAGCAGCGTGTCATCCGCCAGGCACTCGCCAGCGGCGGCCTGTCTCCCCTCGACGTGGATGTGGTCGAGGCACACGGCACCGGCACCACCCTCGGCGACCCGATCGAGGCGCAGGCGCTCCTCGCGACGTACGGCCGTGACCGTGACGCCGACCAGCCGTTGTGGCTCGGTTCGATCAAGTCCAACATCGGGCACACGCAGGCCGCGGCCGGCGTGGCGGGCGTCATCAAGATGGTGCTGGCGATGCGGCACGGCACGCTGCCGCGGACCCTGCACGTCGACGCCCCGTCCTCGCACGTCGACTGGAGTGCGGGCGCGGTCGAGCTGCTGACGGACGAGACGGCGTGGCCGGAGGCGGGCCGGGCCCGGCGCGCCGGCGTCTCCTCGTTCGGCATCAGCGGCACCAACGCCCACGTCATCCTCGAACAGCCGACGGGTCAGCAGCACGCAGCACCGGCGAAGGCCCAGGTGCGGGTCCCCGTGGTGCCGTGGGTGCTGTCCGGCAAGTCGCCGGAAGCCCTGCGCGGTCAGGCAGCCCGCCTGCGGGCCTTCCTGGCGGAGCGCCCCGGAACGCGCCCGATCGACGTCGCCCACTCGCTGGCGACGACCCGTTCCACGTTCGACCACCGTGCGGTCGTACTTGTCGGCGACGCGACGGATCCCGTTGACGCCCTGGACGCCCTGGACGCGCTGGCATGCGGCGTACCGGACCCGACCGTCGTCTCCGACTCGGTGTCCGCCGGTGGTTCGGCCGTACTGTTCTCGGGTCAGGGGTCCCAACGTCTCGGTATGGGGCGTGAGTTGTACGGCCGGCTCCCGGTGTTCGCGCAGGCGTTGGACGAGGTCGTCGACGGTCTGGATGCCGAGCTGTCGTCGGAGATCGGGTTGCGGGAGGTGATGTGGGGCGATGATGCTGACCGGTTGAACGAGACAGGTTGGGCGCAGCCCGCACTGTTCGCCGTGGAAGTAGCCCTCTTCCGACTCGTGGAGAGTTGGGACGTACGACCGGACTTCGTCGCCGGCCACTCCATCGGTGAGATCGCCGCGGCGCACGTCGCGGGTGTGCTGTCACTCGCGGATGCCTGCCGCCTGGTCGCGGCGCGCGCCCGACTGATGCAGGCGCTTCCGCCAGGCGGCGCGATGATCGCCATCCAGGCGACGGAGGACGAGGTCCTCCCGCTCCTCTCCCACGACCTGGCGATCGCCGCCATCAACGGGCCCACTGCCATCGTCCTCTCCGGCAGCGAAAGCGCGGCCCTCGCGGCGGCGGAGCGGCTCGCGGCGGACGGTCGCAAGACGACCCGGCTGCGGGTTTCGCACGCATTCCACTCGCCGTTGATGGAACCGATGTTGGACGACTTCCGCACCGTCGCGGAAGGACTGTCCTACGCGGCGCCCACCCTCCCCGTGGTGTCGAACCTGACGGGTGAACTGGCCGCACCTGAAGAACTGGGCTCCGCCGACTACTGGGTGCGGCACGTCCGCGAGGCGGTCCGCTTCGCCGACGGCATCCGCACCCTCGCCGACCGTGGTGCCACCACCTTCCTCGAACTCGGCCCGGACGGCGTCCTCTCCGCCATGGCAGGGCAGACCCTCGACGACGATGCCATCAGCACGATCCCCCTCCTCCGCAAGGACCGTGGCGAGGAGCCCGCAGCCGTGACGGCCCGGGCCCGCCTGCACGCGCGTGGCCTCACCAACGACTGGCAGGACTTCTTCGCCGGCACGGATCCGCAGCGGACCGATCTGCCGACGTATGCGTTCCAGCGTGAGTGGTTCTGGCCGGTGGGTCGGGCTGGTGGTGTTGGTGATGTTCGTGCTGTGGGGCTTGGTGTGACGGAGCATGCGTTGTTGGGTGCTTTGGTGGAATTGGCGGTTGGTGAGGGGGTGTTGTTCACTGGTCGGTTGTCTGTGCAGTCTCTGCCGTGGTTGGCGGATCATGTGGTGTTGGGTCGGGTGGTTGTGGCTGGGGCTGCGTTGTTGGAGATGGTGTTGTGTGCGGGGGATGGGGTGGGTTGTGATCGGGTGGAGGAGCTGACGTTGGCTGCTCCGTTGGTGTTGCCTGAGG
>NZ_BAAARK010000096.1:0-2835 GCF_039532155.1 Streptomyces lunalinharesii | reverse complement strand
TGGCCAGCAGTTCGGGGACGCTGAACGGCTTGGTGAGGTAGTCGTCGGCGCCCATGGCGAATCCGGCGACCCGGTCCTCCACCGCGTCCCGCGCGGTCAGGAACAACACCGGCAGCCGCGCCCCGTTACCGACGAGGCGCCGGCACACCGCGAACCCGTCCATATCGGGCAACATTACGTCCAGCACCACCAGATCCGGGGTGTCGGATTCGTAGGCGCGCAGGGCCGCGGCACCGCGGTCCGCGGTCGTCACCTGGTACCCCGCCAGGCTCAGGGTCGTCTCCAGCAGCTCCAACATCCTCGGGTCGTCGTCCACGACCAGCAGCCGCTGGCCGGTCCCCCGGGGCAATGACAGGTCATGGGTGGGTGAGGCGGAGTGCATGGCAGGTACCAATCGGGGAGGCCACGTCTGCGACGGCCCGGCAGAGGCTACCTCGCCTGCGACGACGACGCGCGCCCCCCTCTCGCCCACGGGTTCCCCGCGCCGCGGACCGGCTGTCGCCCGGGTGTCCGGTGTCCGCAGCGCCCGGTGATCCGCGCATGCGCACGCCGTCGCCGGCTGTCAGGAAATGGTCAGGTGGGCGTCCGGGACGGGTCAGCCGGGGTGGGTTCTCTTGAGTCAGGCCCCCGACCACCGTCGCCGAGAAGGCAGGAGCAGCCGTGGACCGCTCAGTACCCCCTGAAACCGGCAGTGACGTCGCTGCCCGGGACATGATCCGCAGACGCCTGCGCAGCGGGATCATCGACGTTGCGCCCATCCTCGGATTCACCGTGAGCCTGTCGCTGACGCATCAGGTCGCCGTCGGATTGACGGTCGCGCTGACGCTGGGGGCCGTGGGCTGCGTCCTGCGGTTGGTTCGCAGAGAATCCGTGTGGCGCACGCTGGGCATCGTCGGTGTCGTCGGTGTCGGTGGGGCGCTGGCCGCAAGCACCGGACAGGCCACCACCTTCTTCGCCCCGAGCCTGGTGATGCACTGCGTGATGGCCGCGGCGACGCCGGTGATGCTGCTCCTGGGATGGCCGCCGCTGGGGCTGGCGATGGGTCTTCTCACCGGTGAGAAGACCGCATGGCGCCACTGCCGGGTGCGCCGACGGGCGTTCACCAAGGGCAACTTGGTGATGATGGCCGGAAGTTACGTGATGCTCGCCATCCAGCTCCCGTTGTTCCTCTCCGGCCAGGCCGTCGCCCTCGGCGCGGTGGAAACCTTCGGACCCCTCGTCATGGCGCTCAGCACCCTGCTGGGCTGGCGCCTCTACCGACGCTGCGTCGGTACGCACCGCTGCGTCGACAGCACTCCGAGCACCGACACCACCCGTTCCTTGGAAAGGACTCCTTCATGACCACGACCCCGCCCCTCACCGGGACCCAGCCCATGGCACGGAGCTGCCCCTTCGACCCGCCGGACGAGTACCGCACACTGCGCGAGCAGGCCCCGATCTCCCAAGTGACCCTTTTCGACGGTCGGCCGGGCTGGCTGATCACCGGGTACGAGGATGTCCGGACGGTGCTCGCCGACCCGCGGTTCAGCGCCAACAGCGACTGGGTGGGGAGGGGCGAACCATCGGAGCCGGACCCGGGGGTGTTCCTCGCTATGGACCCGCCGGAGCACACTCGATTGCGGCGGCTGCTCACCGGGATGTTCACCGTGCGTCGGATGCGGCAACTGGCTCCCCGGGTGGAGGAGTTCGTTGCCGAGCGGCTGGACGCGATGGCCCGGGCCGAGTCCCCGGTCGACCTCGTTCAGGAGTTCGCGCTGCCGATACCCTCGCTGGTGATCTGCGAGCTGCTCGGAGTGCCCTACGCCGACCGCGAGGAGTTCCAGCAGAATTCGGCGACGATGCTCCGCATCACCGAAAGCCATGAAGTGCGCATGAAGGCGCGGGCGGCGATACGTCAGCACCTGCACCGGCTGGTGCTCGCCAAGCGCGCCGAGCCGACCGACGACATCCTCAGTGAGCTGGTGCAGTCCGGCGAGCTTACCGACGAGGAACTGGTCGGCGTGGGATCGATGCTGCTGGTCGCCGGGCACGAGACGACCGCGAACATGATCGCGATGAGCACCCTGTGCCTGCTGCGCAACCCTGAGCAGCTGGCGGCGCTCCGCGCCGACCCCACGCTGATGGACGGCGCCGTCGAGGAACTGCTGCGCTACCTCAGCGTCGTTTCGTTCACCCGGCCTCGCCTGGCACGGGAGGACGTGGAACTGGGCGGGCAACTGATCAAGGCCGGCAGCCTTGTAGCTGTCGTCGTGGCCTCGGGGAACCGCGACGAGGCGGCGGTTCCCGGTGACCCCGACCAGGTGGATTTGGCGAGGGGGTTCGGCTCGCACCTCGCCTTCGGCCACGGCATTCACCAGTGCCTGGGGCAGCAGCTGGCCCGGGTGGAGATAAAGGCGGCTCTGCGTGCGATGTTCGACAGGTTCCCCACGCTGCGGCTCGCGGTGCCGCCGGAGGACATACCGATGCGCAACGACATGATCGTTTACGGAGTCCGCGAGCTGCCGGTGACCTGGTAGCCGGCAGATACGGCACCTCGGCAGCCGTGGCCTGACCGCAGGTCACGGCTGCCACCAGCAGATCGCATTCCCCACTGATGCGGAGCGGAGCTTCCCCGATGAAGATCATCATTGACGAGAACAAGTGCGTGGGAGCAGGCCAGTGCGTGCTGGCTGCCGCCGACGTCTTCGACCAGCGCGACGAGGACGGCGTCGTCGTCCTGCTCAACCCCCTGCCGGCGGACGACCTGAGCGCTCAGGTCGAGGACGCCGCCGCCCGCTGCCCCGCGCTGGCCATCGAGGTGGTGAAGTAGTGCCCGCCACGGACCACATCGTCCTG
>NZ_BAAARK010000095.1:0-3039 GCF_039532155.1 Streptomyces lunalinharesii | reverse complement strand
CTGGCCGTGCTCGCGGGGCTCAGCCCGGACCACTACAGCCGTATCGAGCAGGGGCGGCAGCCGACGATCAGCGAGGACGTCGTGGAGGCGCTGTCGCGGGCGCTCGGACTCGACGGCGTGGAGCGCGAGCACCTTCGCCACCTCGCCACCCCCATCCGGCGCGCCCCACGTGATGACAGCGCGGCGCAGCGGGCGGACCCCGGCCTGCTGCGGCTGATGGACAACCTCGATGTGCCGGGTCTGCTGCTCGGCCGCCGCGGCGTGGTCCTGGCCCGCAACACGCTACTCACCGCCGTGCTCGGTGCGCCGATGGAGCCAGGCTCTTCCTTCCTGCGCTGGCTCTTCCTCGACCCACTCGCCCGCGAACGCATCGTGAACTGGGCCGATTTCGCCGCGCCGGCCGTCGGCGCGATGCGATACGAGGCCGGCCGGCACCCCGGTGACCGGCGCCTTGCCGCACTGATCGCCGAGTTGCGCACCGGCGACCCGGACGTGGCACGCTGGTGGGACGACCACGGCGTCACCGACCGTACGTCGGTGGGCAAGCGGATCGCGCACCCGGTGGCCGGGCCGCTGGAGTTCGGGATCGAGTCGGTCGAGAAACCCCGCGACCCCGACCAGCGGCTCATCGTCTACACCGTCGAACCGGACTCGTCCACCGCCCGGAACCTGCCGCTGCTCGCGGCATGGGAAACAGTCACCTGACCGCCACCTACCTGCTCCCCGGGCCACGTGGATCGTCTTGGATGGCGATGACGCCCTGAGAAACAGGCCACGCCCTCGACACCGGCGGTGAGCGCGTCGACCACCCCGACAGCGAAATCGGCCTGTCCAGGAGCCGAAGTGGCTCCCCGCCGGCGCACACGTCATCATCCTGGCGGTGGCCACGCTGGTCATCCGGGACGCCTGCTACACCACCGGGCAGATCACCACCCACAACCAGAACCTCACCGGCGCCACAGCCAAGACCGCCCTCGGCGGCTTCCACCTGGCCGGTCTCGCCTTGGCCTTCGGCCTCATGGTCGCAGCCGCCGGAACCCCCGCCGAGCGGCTGCCCGCACCACAAGGCAGCGCGGGCCCGGCCGGCTGCTGTCGTCCGCCTACGCGGCCACGCTCTTCGCGGACCTCGCCTGGCACCGGCTTCCTGAGTCCGGCAAGGGGAGGCCCCGTGAACGCTCCGGGGCCGTGTTCTTCTTCGTAGCGGCTTCACGACTCTCGCTGTCCAGGCGGGATTTCCTCAGGCGGTGGGTGGTGCTGTCCCCCTCACTGCTGGAGGGCTTGCTGGATTGGCTGTCGCCGTCATGTGCAGCACGATCGGCGAGGAGTAGCCGGTCCAGGCTGTCGGGCCGGGGGTTCGACGGTCAGGGGGCGGTATGCGGGCCTGGTGGGCTGTGTGTCTGACGGCGGTGCTGGCAGTTTGGGCGACGGCGAGCGGGGTGGCCGTGGCAGCGGATTCCGCCCGGGCGGGGCAGGACGTCGAGCAGAGTGTGGAGTTCCGCAGTGGGGGTGTGACACTGCACGGCACGGTCACGGCACCTGCCGGGACGGCAGGAGTGCGGCGGCCCGGGGTCGTGCTGGTGCACGGTGCGGGTCCGGAGACTCGGGCGAAGTACCGGGCCGAGGTGCGGGCTATGGCACGGGCCGGGTTCGTGGTCCTCAGCTACGACAAACGGACCGCGGGATACTCGCTGACGCGGCGGTCCTATGCTCAACTCGCCGGCGATGCCCTGGCGGGTGTCCGGTTGTTGCACGGGCGCGCCGATGTGGATCCGCGCAAGGTCGGGCTCTGGGGGTTCAGCGAGGGTGGCTGGGTCGTTCCGCTTGCGGCCTCGCGTTCGGCACAGGTCTCGTACGTGGTGCTGGTCGGAGCATCCGGGGTGTCCCCGGCCCGGCAATCGGCGTGGTCCGCTGAGAACAGCCTTCGGCACGAAGGTGTCGCAGGATCGCTGCTGGGGACGGTATCCGTCACCGGCACGCGGTTCCTTGCAGACGCCGGCCTGCTCGCCGAGGCGGACTACGACCCGCTGCCGGCACTGCGGCGCGTGCACCAACCGGTCCTCGCCCTGTGGGGTGAGGACCGGAAGTCGCCCCCGGCGGAGAGCGCCGTCGCCATCGAGGAGGCGCTGGGGGAGGGCGGCAACACCGACGTGACCCTCCGCTTCTTCCCGTACGCTGATCACAAACTGCACACCTCTTCCGACGGGTTCCAGCGGGGCGAGCAACTGGTGCCCGGCTACGTCGACACCATGGCAGCCTGGGTCGCGGGCCACGGACACCGGATGAACGATGCCCTGCCTCACCAGGTGAGGCGAAGCCATGCTCTGGCCCCTCTCCCCGAATACCAGGCGCCCGCAGTGCAGACCGCAGCATTCGTACTCATGGTCGTCTCGTTCGCCGCGTATCTGCTCGGGGAACTGGTACGCAGCCTGCGCAGGCGCCCGTGTGCTCCCGGGGCGGGGTGGGCACCGCGATGGCTGGCCGCGGCAGGACTGGCCACCTTGCTCTGCTTTCTGGGCTACTTCGCCTTCGTGGCGATGACCCTGACCCCTGGTCCGATGCTCGGCAACCGTCCGGTGCTCTGGCTCATCCTGCAACTCCTCACAGCCGCAACGGCACTGACGGCCGTGGCAACAGGGGTGAACTGGTGGCGAGTCAGGGCCTCAGTCCCGGGCCGGACCAACGCCCGACTCGGGCTACTGGGTCTCACGAGCGCGCTGTTCCTTCCCTGGGCACTGTTCTGGGGCCTGGCGACGCCGTAGCAAAGGCTACTGACGGGTTACTTGTCACCTGGTTTGCCGCTCGTCAACGGCGCCCCACGGTGCCCCGTCCCATGGCGTGGGAGGCCCAGCCCTCGCCGATCACCGACGACGACATCCAGGCCCGCACGGCGAGGTACCGCGCCCGGTATCCCGGTGTGCTGGCTCTCTCCACACGCAACGCCACCGAACTGGATCGACGTGGTGCCGGCGGTGCGAGTCCGGGCCCCGAAAGAGCAGGCCGAGCCGTGGTTGGTCGATGACGGGGTCGCCGGCACCTCCC
>NZ_BAAARK010000094.1:0-3166 GCF_039532155.1 Streptomyces lunalinharesii | reverse complement strand
GTGTGCTGGCTCTCTCCACACGCAACGCCACCGAACTGGATCGACGTGGTGCCGGCGGTGCGAGTCCGGGCCCCGAAAGAGCAGGCCGAGCCGTGGTTGGTCGATGACGGGGTCGCCGGCACCTCCCTCGCCGCGGCCTGGCGGCGGCGCTGTGCCCGGGTCGCCTCGATCGAGGCCGGCGCGTCGTCCGGGACGACGCCCGGCTCGATGAACGCGCGGCGGCTCAGCTCCCGCATCGCGGCGGTCCGCCGCTCCACCGCTTCCGCGAGGGCCGGGTCCACCGTCGACGGCCGGACGGCCTGGCGGTGCGCCTCGATGGCGCGGCGGTAGCCGTCCGGCGGGGTCCGTCGCTGCACCGGCGCGGCGGGCACGGTCGGCGGAGTCGGGTCGGCGGCCGCCGTGGCGGGGCCGCCGCGGTGCTCGTACCGCCCTCGTTGGCCGTGAAGCTCGCGGAAGCGGCCAAGCTCGCTGTACGGGCCGAACAGGCCATCAAGACCGGTGAGGATGCCGCGCAGGTTCTCGCGGATCTGAAGAAGATCTACGGGGAGAAGGGCGCCGCCCAGGTCGGCGACTCCACGAGTGCGGCGGGCCTGGGGCTCCGTATCGCGGCCGGTGTGGCGGAGCGAGCCAAGATCGCCCGGGGCAACCTCGACCCCAAGCTGCTGGACAGGCTCCAGACCTCCGGAGTGAAGTTCAGCAGGGCGGACACGCTCTGGATAATCGAGTACGCCAAACCCGGTGCGCCCCTTGCCTGGCTGGAGAAAGGCGACGTCAACAGGGGCCTGATACATACTCTGTTCCGGCACGCAGGGGAGTTCGCACAGGCTGGGGTTCGAGTGGAGGACATCCCGGCTCTCCTGAAGAAGGCCCTGACCGGGGGCACGAGGGTCGGCACCCAGGGTGAAGGAAGAACGATCTTCCAGGTCGTCTTCAACGGTAAGAGTCAGCGCGTGGCCATTAGCGTAGGCGACAGCGGATTCGTGATCGGAGCAAATATCGCATGACCTTCGAAGAACCGCGCTACCTCCTCGTTCAGGCCCGCGGTGAGCCGTCCGCGCTGTACGAGGCGCAGGGGCCCTGGGCCTACGAGGACCTCGGCGCCTTCACCCACACCATCGCGTTGGACGATGACCGGCTGCTCCTCCCGGCGGATCTGGCCGACGCACTGCGCTCCTGGTCGCTGTCCCGCCCGCCGGAGGGCTTCACCTCCCGCCCGGACCTGCGCGAACACGCCAGGCAAGGGTTGGCGGTCGCCCAGCGACTGGCGCGGCACCTCGGGCCGTCGTGGGCGGTGCGCTACCGGGACGAGCATCGCAAAACAGCGAAGTGGGCGTGCTGGGGCTGTGACCGCCTTCACTGGGATCGCGACAGCCACAGCACACCGCCCCACCCGGTTGACCTCACGGTGGAGGGCGAGTACGCGTTCGGTCCGCTGCGCTCGGAGGGATTCGGGGACTTCTTCCCCGACGATCCCGCCGCCGCGCTGACCCTCTCCGACGATCTCGTCGCCGCTCTGTACACGTGGGCGAAGACCATCAACGCCACACTGAACCTGGACCTGCGGGACCGGGAGGACGGCAAGTACGACGCTGAGTGGGAGCGACTGTTCCGCGAAGGCGCGGAGCTGGCGCGACGAGTCGCCCACGAGCTCGGCCCTGCCCGGACAGTGACCTACAAAGGCATGGCACATGGCGGTCTAGCCGCGATCACATCCATCACCTGGCAAGGCGACCAGCAGTTGTAACACTTGCACCCCATGCACCACTGGGCCCGCACTCACCCGAGTGCGGGCCCAGTCAGCTTGATGGGTGCTCCCGAGACGGCGCCGACGAGAACGAGCGGCCCTCATGCAACGTGGCGGCGGTGGCGCGATCGTCAACACGTCGAGGGTCGGTAACCGCCGCGGGAACCGGCCCTGCCGGCGTACGGCGAGATGAAGCGGGCGCTCAAAGTGGCGTCCGGGCATCGAAGGTGGCGGCGATAGCCGGGCCCAGCATGCAGGGCACTGACGCCAAGATGCGGACCACACACGGACCAACTCCCTACCGGTAGTGGTCGCCGACCGTCATATCGGCAGGCCAGAGCCGCTACGGGCGCCGTACCACCAGCAGACCAAGAACCTGCTGGTGAGCTCACCGAAGAAGGGGGATTGCTGTCAACCGTTGCTACAGCC
Source organism: Streptomyces lunalinharesii (assembly GCF_039532155.1). NCBI lineage: Bacteria > Bacillati > Actinomycetota > Actinomycetes > Kitasatosporales > Streptomycetaceae > Streptomyces > Streptomyces lunalinharesii. The sequence continues at coordinate 993 of NZ_BAAARK010000094.1, read as the reverse complement.
CGTTGACCTGCACTAACGTCAGGGACCCGATACCGCTTTCCTCAGAACCTCGCAGGGGCCAGATTGGCCGTCCCGTCAGGGGACATGGTCGACACCCAGGCGATCGGCCGGGGCACGACCGTGGCGGTCAACAGCTTGTAGAACTCGTTCGGAGCCATCTCTGCAGGATCGAAATCAACGCGCATGGTGATCAGTATCCCTCCGCGCGGCCGCGGATTCCACGGACGATCCGCAGCAACGCCCAACCGCCGAGTTCGATCGAAAGTTCCCGGCATCGGAACCACCGAGCACCAGGAACCAACCCCGCGCCAACAACCACCAGCACCGCCACCCGGCAGGACTTCAACGTCCCCACCCATGCCCGCGGCGGGCCCATCACTCTCAACCTCCACGACCACCTGGTTGAGCACACGCCGAAACGCCCGGGGCCTACCTCAGCATCTCCTCCGACCGCTTCGGCCTGGAGGCCGGCGTCGGCCGCCAGTTCGAAGACGCCCAGGCCCACGCACCTCATCGCCGCCACGGCCACCGCCCTCGCCGCCCCCACCCCCGTAGCCCACTGCAACGCCGGGGTGCCGACCGCGAACCGAGCCCGCCGCCCGCACCAGCCCGGTCAAACCGCTGGTACCAATGCCACTCGACCTCTGCCGGAAGAGGGCAGCTCGAGCCCCCTCGGCAGGCAATCGCCGTACCGTTCAATCTTCGGCGCCACAGGCAGGCGCCGGCTCCGTCCGACCCGTTACCACACCTGCCTCGCGTGGTCGCCGCCGACTGCCTACTGTCAATCGGCTCCAGGGATAAGGACTGTGTCTCCCCTCAACTTCGCCCCCGACAGACACACACCGAGCGAACAGACTGGAGACACACCCAGAGACCTTGCCAACGTGGCCCCAGCAGCGTGGCGCCGCCCCAGCTGGTGGTCGGGTGTCCGCCCTGAAGGGACACGGGGCGTTGCCAACTACGCGTTGAAGGCGAGCGCCCGGAAGGTGTTGC
>NZ_BAAARK010000093.1:1674-3255 GCF_039532155.1 Streptomyces lunalinharesii | reverse complement strand
GCCCAGCGGGGCGCTCGTCGGCCGGGTGGAGCCGCCCTGCGGTTCGGTGGTCACCCCGACGCCGTCCGCGCCGCCCATGCCGCCGGTCAGCAGCAGCGCACCCGAGGCACGGCCGGTCTGGACGAGTCCGGCGGGCACCATCGAGCCGTTGCGGCTGTACCAGAGCTGGTAGACCTTGCCGCCGGGCAGCTCGGGCAACTGGTGGTAGACGAACGCGGCGCGGCCGATCCGCTTGGAGGCGACCACGGTGGCGCTGCCGCCGCCCTTGAGTGCAGCGGTGTGGAAGGTCGCGTCCGGGGCGGCCATCAGCGCGTTGAGGACACTGGCCTGGGCCTCGGCCCGGGCGGTGCGCGCCCGCTCCTGATCGGCCTCGTGCCGGGCGTCGAGGGCCAGCCCGCCGGCGACCGCGGCGAGGACCAGGCAGGCGGCCGCGACGAGGTGGGGCAGCCGCCGCCGCAGCCGGCGGGCAAGCGGGATCACGACGGCCTCGCGCTGTATCGGCGGGAGCTGTCTGACCTCGGGTAGCGCCGCCATCACGTGTGTGCGCAAGGATGCAGGGGGCACTTCCGCTACGCCCAGCGCGAGGCGGGCCGCGGTCTCCTGGAGTTCCCTGACCTCCTGCGCGCACGCCGGGCACTGGGCCAGGTGCCGGCCGAACTCGGCGGCCTCGGGCCCGGAGAGCGCGCCGAGCGCGTAGGCGCCGGTCAGCGTGTGCAGGTCGACGGTGCTCATGCGGTCACCCCCAGGCAGTCGCGGAGCCGGATGAGCCCGTCGCGGAGCCTGGTCTTGACCGTGCCGAGGGCGGCGCCGAGCACGTCGGCGGTCTCCCGGTAGGTGTAGCCCCGGTAGTAGGCGAGGGTCACCGATTCCCGCTGGAGTTCGGTGAGTTGTTCCAGGCAGCGGCGGACCTGCTCGCGTTCCAGGCGCCGTTCGACCTGTTCGCTGACCTCGTCGAAGGGGGCGGTGTACTCCCCGAGGCCGGCGCGGTGCTCGCGGTCGGCGGCGGCCTGCGCGGAGCGGACGCGGTCCACCGCGCGCCGGTGGGCGAGCGTCATGATCCAGGCCAGTGCGCTGCCCCGCGCGGCGTCGAAGCGGGCGGCCGAACGCCACACGTCGATGAGGACCTCCTGGGCGACCTCCTCGGACTGGGCCGGGTCCCGCACCACCCGCCGCACCAGGCCCACGACGGCGCCGGCCACCGCGGTGTAGAGGTGCTCGAACGCCTGTTGATCGCCGCGGGCGACCCGGTCGAGCAGGGATTCCAGGGCACCGGGCGGGGGCGCAGGGGACGGTTCACCGCGGGCTGCGACGTGCATGAACACCTCCGGGGAGAGACGCGGGCACTCGTGGTTCGGCGCCGAGGGCAGCACGGATTGGTCAAGTGGGTGGGTGATGCGGATGACGTTAGTGCTTCCCGCTGGGCCGACCGCCGAGCCTGCTGTGGTCGCGGGCCTCAGGGTGCCCCGGCATGCGCCGGAGCACCCGCGCTGAGGAACTGTCAGCTCTTGGGCAGCAGGACGGTGTCGATGATGTAGACGGTGGCGTTGGCGGTCTGGACGTTGCCGCAGACGACCTTGGCCG
>NZ_BAAARK010000093.1:0-1576 GCF_039532155.1 Streptomyces lunalinharesii | reverse complement strand
GGTGGTTAGGTCACGGTGACCACCACCGAGTGCCAGCCGGAGGCGCCGTTGGGGATGGGGCGGGTCCGGGCGTCGGTTTGGGTGTAGCCGGTGCGGTCGGTGGCGCGGACTTCGAGGGTGTGGGTGCCTGGCTTCGCCGGCCACTGCCACCACCACTGCCGCCAGGTGTCCACCGGTCCCTCCGCGGCCAGTTCGGCCTGGTGCCAGTCACCGCCGTCGACGCGGACCTCGACGCGATCGACGCCCTTGTGTTGGGCCCAGGCCACCCCCGCCACGACGACCGGGCCGGCCTTGAGGGTGGCGAATGGCTTGGGGGTGTCGATCCGGGACTCGGTCTTGATCGGCGCCTTGGCCGCCCAGTCACGCTTGACCCAGTACGCGTCGTACGCGTCGAACGTCGTCAACTCGATGTCCTGGATCCACTTGCAGGCCGAGACGTAGCCGTACAAGCCAGGGACGAGCATCCGGACGGGGAAGCCGTGCTCCAGAGGCAGCGGCTCACCGTTCATCCCCACAGCCAGCAAAGCGTCCCGTCCGTCCATGACCGTCTCGACCGGGGTGCCGATCGTCATACCGTCGACGGAACGGGCGACGAGTTGATCTGCCGGGCCGCCCCGGGACGGCGCGCGGACGCCGGCCTCGCGCAGCAGGTCGGCGAGCCGGACACCGAGCCAGCGGGCGGTCCCGACGTACGAACCGCCGACCTCGTTGGACACGCAGGTCATGGTGATGTGACGTTCGAACAGGGGCCTGCGCAGCAGGTCCTGGAAGCCGAGGGTCAGCGGTCGGCTGACACCTTTGCCGTGCAGGCGCAGCTTCCAACTGCCAACGTCGACGCGGGGGACGGTCAGCGCGGTGTCCACGCGGTAGAAGTCGCGGTTGGCGGTGGTGAAAGGGCTCAACCCGGGCAGTTTGAGGTCCACCCCACGTGGCAGTTGGGGTGCGGGGGAGGCTGGCGCGGGGAGTTTGACCGTGGCCCGGGACGCGGCGGCCTCTTTGACGCCAGCGGCGTTCAGCCGCAGGCCGAGGGCTCCGATGCCGGTGGAGGCGGCCGCTACCCCGGCAATGCCGACGACGAAGCTCCTGCGGTCCACAGCGGAACCCGGCGAGCGCGGAGGCACCGATTGGCCGGGCGCCGTTAGCAGCCCGGCGAGTACATACAGCACCATCGTCGCCACAAGAGCCCCTACGACGGAAGGGATCGCATCGATCACCCCGGTCGAATCAGGGCGTCCGGTTGCGGCCAGGGCGCCCACGATGCCGAAGCCGAGGACGCCCGCCGAGGCCCCTTTCCGAAACCGCGGCGCCAGCACACCCAGAACGATCGCGAAGAGCGCGAGCACGGACAGGACGCCGAGTTGCAGGATCAGTTTGTCGTTGGTTCCGAAGTTTCGGATCGCCCAGTCCTTGACCCCTGCGGGCGTCTGGTCGATCGCCGCGCCGCCCACCGCCGTGACCGGGCTGGCCTCGGGACGAACCGCGACCGAGACCAACTCCGCCATGGCAAGCGCCGCGTAACCGGCCACCAGGCCGCTCAACGCACCCAGCGCCGCATGCACAAGGGTCTTCCGTCGCG
>NZ_BAAARK010000092.1:0-3288 GCF_039532155.1 Streptomyces lunalinharesii | reverse complement strand
ATCCCCCAACGACGTCCCCGTCCCATGCGCCTCCACATACGACACCGACCCAGGCTCCACCCCCGCCCGACCCAACGCCGCAGCAATCACCCGCTCCTGCGCCCGCGGATTCGGCACCGTGTAACCGCTGCCGCTGGGCCGGCCACCGTGGTTGACGGCCGTACCGCGGATCACGCCGTAGACGTGGTCCCCGTCGGCGACGGCCCGGGCGAGCGGCTTGAGCAGCACCGCGCCGACGCCCTCACCGGGCACGTAGCCGCTGCCGCCGGCGCCGAAGGCACGGCACCGCCCGTCGGTGGAGAGGAACTTGCTCTGGCTCAGCAGCACGTACTTGTAGGGGTGGACGGAGACGTTGACGCCGCCCGCGATCGCCAGCTCGCTCTCGCCGTGCCGCAGGCTCTCGCAGGCCAGGTGCAGCGCGGTCAACGACGACGAGCACATGGTGTCCACCGCCATGCTCGGCCCGTGCAGGTCGAGGAGGTAGGAGACCCGGTTGGCGATCAGCGAGTACGAGGACTCGGTGACCGGCCCGGTGCCGCGCAGCGCGTCGACCGCACCGTAGAGCTGGTACTCGCCGTACATGACGCCGACGAACACCCCGACCGTGCGGCGGGCGAGGGTGCGCGCCCGGTAGCCGGCGTCCTCCAGGACGTGCCAGGCCGACTGGAGGAACAGCCGTTCCTGCGGGTCCATCAGCTCGGCCTCGCGCGGGGAGACCGAGAAGAAGAGCGGGTCGAACTTGTCGACGTCCGACAGGAAGCCGCCCCACTTGCCGTACGTCCCACCGGCCCGCGAAGCGTCCGCGTCGAAGAACCGCTCGTGGTCCCAACGCTCCCGCGGCACCTCCGTAATGCAGTCCCGACCCGCCGCCAAGTTCTCCCAGAACTCCCCCAGGTCGTCCGCCATCGGATACCGACCACTCAGCCCGATCACCGCGATGGCGTCGTCCTCGACGGCGTCGCCCTCGGCGCGCTCGTCGCCTTCGACACCGTCGTCCGGCGTGCCGTACGCGGGGTCGTGGTCAGAGCCGTGGTCAGAGCCGTGGTCGGGGCCGCGGTCGGGGGTCTCGACGCGGACGGAGGTCATGAAGCGCGGGCGTCGGGCCGGCTCGACCGCCGGTGCCGCCGCCGTGGCGGGCTCCTCGGCGGTTGCCGGCCGCAGCGCCGCGGGCTTGGTCTCCGCCAGGTGGTCGGCGATCTCCTCCAGGGAGTCGTGCTCGAAGAACAGGGTCTTCGACAGCTCGCCGAAGCGGTCCTCCAGGGCGCGGTTCAACTCGGTGATCACCAACGAGTCGATGCCGTAACGGGCCAGTAGGGCGGCCTTGGGGTCGATGCCGGACGCCTCGGCCCCGATCTTCCGCGCCACCAGCTCGCGCAGGAACGCCACGGCGAGGCCGCGGAGTTCCGCGCCGTCGTCCGCACCGTCCGCCGCGCCGGGGTCGGCCTCCGGCCCGGTCCCGGCGTCGCCGCCCGACCGGTCACCGGCCGCGGTGCCGACCGCCGCCAGCCGTCCGGCGATCACCTCCGCGTCGCCGGCGGCCACCAGCACCGCACCGCCCGGGAGCGCCAGCGCGTCGTCGAACGCGGCCAGGCCCTCCTCGTTGCCCAGCGACGCCACCCCGATCCGCTCCCGCAGCACCGCGGCGTCGTGCGCGGCCAGTGCCATCCCGCCGTCCCGCCAGTGCGGCCAGGCGATCGACAGGGAGCGGCCGTGGCGCCGCCCGGCGGCGACCCGTGCCGTGCGGTGCTCGGCGAAGGCGTCCAGGAAGGCGTTGGCGGCGGCGTAGTCGGTCTGGCCGAGGTTGCCGAAGGCCGCCGCGATCGAGGAGAACAGCACGAAGAAGTCCAGCTGCTCGTCGCGGGTGTAGTGGTCCAGGTGCACCGCGCCGGCGATCTTGGGCGCGAGGACCGCGGCGAACTCCTCCGCGGTCTTCTTCAGCAGGAAGGAGTCGCGCAGCGTCCCGGCAGCGTGGACGACGCCGTGCAGCGCGCCGTGCTCGGCCCGGACGCGGGCGACGAGCTCCCGCACCGACTCGGCGTCGGCGACGTCGGCCCGCAGGTGGTGCACCGTGCCGCCGTGCGCCTCGATGGCCGCCATCCGCCGTCGCACGTCCTCGTCCGGCTCGGAGCGTCCGACCAGGACGAGGTGGGTGCGCGCCTGTGCGGCGAGGTGTTCCGCGACGAGCAGGCCGAGGCCGCCCGCGCCACCGGTGATGAGGTAGACCCCGTCCTCGCGCACCGGCGTCCGGCGGTCGGCGGCCCGAGGCAGGTCGATCCGCCGGTGCCCGTGCACCAGGCGCCGCCCGTCCTCGTGGCGCACCCACACCGCGGGATCGGTGGCATCGCCCAGTTCGGCGACGGCGGTGGTGAGGGCGTGCTCCCGCCGGTCGAGGCCGACCACCTGGTGCACCAGCCGGGGATTCTCCAACCGGGCGCTGCGCGCGAACCCGGCCACCGCGTCCTGGAGGGGGGACGGGCCGTCGGCGCCGGCGGCGTGCAGGTGGAGCACCCGGACGGGACGCTTGAGCCGGCGGGCCAACAGCGCCTTGCCCAGGTGGAAGTGGGTCATGAGGCCGCGTGCCAGCGCCGTGTCCACCGCGCCCGCGTCGAGGCCGTCGGGGGCGTCGAGGCCGTCCCAGGCATGCAGGACGACGCCCGGCAGGAGGTCGTCGGCGGCGCAGTCGGTGAACAGCCGGTCGACGTCCGCACCGCGCCCCGGTTCGAGGGTGAAGGTGTGCGCGTCCTGGCGCTGGTAGGCGGTACCGGGACGCGCCAGCACGATCCGGGCGTCGGCCCGGCCGGCCGCGCGCAGCGCTGCGGCGAGTTCGGTGCGCTGGCCCTCGTCGGTGCCGAGCAGCAGGTAGGGCCCGTCGGGCGGGGTGCCGCCGGTGGGCAGCGCGGCCCGCTCCCACCGGCCGCGGAAGAGCAGGCGCTCCGGGCCGCGCTCCGCCCCGGCGCCGGACGGGCGCTGGTCGGCCCGCAGGACCAGGTCCTTGATGCGGACGAGGACGGTGCCCTCCGCATCCAACAACGCCACCTGCGCCGTCACCGCACCCGCACGACCCACACCCTCCTCAACCGTCACATACGCCAAACACTCCCGCGGCAACTCCCCAAAAATCTCCACCGCACCCACCGCAAACGGCAGATACCCAACCCCCACACCAGCACCAGCACCAGCACCAGCACCAGCACCAGCAGACTCACCCAACAACGCCACAACCGACTGCAACGCACCATCCATCAACGACGGATGCAGCCCAAACTCCCCAAACCCCGCCTCACACAC
>NZ_BAAARK010000091.1:0-3638 GCF_039532155.1 Streptomyces lunalinharesii | reverse complement strand
CGGACCAGACGTTGGCGCAGCTGGAGCTGTTCACCAAGCCCGAGCAGTACCCGACCGACGTCTACGTGCTGCCCAAGCACCTGGACGAGAAGGTGGCCCGGCTCCACCTGGACGCGCTGGGCGTCAAGCTCACCACCCTGCGCCAGGAGCAGGCCGACTACATCGGCGTCAAGGTCGAGGGCCCGTACAAGCCCGACCACTACCGCTACTGACCGCCACCGCCGACCCACCCACGGGCCGGCGACCGGCACCCCCACCAGCAGACGCTGGCACCAGGCCCCCGCCCCCCAGGCGGGGGCCTGGCCCGCAGAACCCCCGGAACCACCCGCCCTCGCAAGGACTGCACCCCCATGCCCCGCGGCCACTACTCGCTGTACGACCCGCACGACCACACCCCCCTCGGCGAGGAGCACTTCCACTGCGCCACCGGCCCCTCCGGCTGGCGCTACGTCTCCCAGACCCTCAACACCGCCGGCGAACACACCGGATCCGTCGACCTCACCCTCGACGAACTCGGCCGCCCGATCCGCCTCGAACTCCACGCCTCCGCCTGGCAGGTCCGCGGCGCCGCCCTGGACGGCGTCACCTGGGTGCGCACCGACCCCACCGGCACCCACGCCACCGAGGGCAACGTCCCCGCCCACGCCTTCACCGGCGCCTCCCCGGCCTTCCTCGTCGCCACCGCCCGACTGCTGCGCCCGGCCCCGGGCGCCGGCGCCACCCGCGTGCGCCTCGTCGCCTTCACGCCCCCCGTCCTCGCCCCCCGCACCCTCGACCAGTCCTGGGCACTGCTCTCCAGCACACCACACGCCACCGACATCGCCCCGCTCATCGCCGACGCGTACCAGGTCACCGACCTCGAAACCGGCGAACAGCACGCCGTCCACCTCGCCGGCGACGTCGTCCTGGCCGCCCCCGGCATCGAACTCGAATCCCTCGACACACCGCCCTCGACCTTCAGCTGACGCCGCCCCCGGCACGCCCCCGGGCCCCTCTCACACGGGCGGCGCGAACCCGGTGCCACTCCGCGGCGCCCGACCGCCCCCACCGTCACCCGACGCCCCCGGCACCTCCGCCGCCGGCCACGCCACCCCGCCGCCCGGCGTGCCACCCCCGGCTTCCGCCCCGGCCGTCACCGCACCCCCGGGCGCCACCCACGCCCCCGCGGGAACACCCCCCACGCCAACACCGCCCACAGCCAACCCACTTGACGGAACGGTCCCCGGCCCGGCCCCCGGGGCCACCGCCCCCTCCGCCCCAGGACGCATTCCCGGCACACCGCTCGCCCCGAACGCGCGCCGCGCCTCCCGCTCCTGCCGCTCCCGCACCACCGCGTCCAGATACACCACCGGGTCCGTCCCCGCGGGCACCACGGCCCCCGCGAACCCCCGCAGGTCCCCGGCGAGCCGCCCGGCGATCGCCGCGCCCGCCTGCGGGTCCAACTCGCCCAGCCGCCCCAGGTACTGCCGCACGGCCAACCACCACCCGTCCGGCACCCGCGACAGGTCGAGCCCGGCAACCTCCCCGGCCAGCCACGGCGGCGGCTCCGGCAGCACCACGCCCACGCCCTCCGCCTCGGGCACCCGCTCCCGCACCACCAGCGTCCCGGCGAACACGTCACCCAGCCGCCGCCCCCGCGCCGACACCATCGACGCGATCGACGCCAGCACCCCCATCGTCATCACGATCTCGACGGCCCCCATGGCCCCCCGCACCAGCGCGTGCCGGAACCGGATCGGCCCACCGTCCTCCCGCACCACCCGCAACCCACAGATCAGCTTCCCCAACGACCGCCCGTGGCTCAGCGTCTCCACCGCGATCGGAATCCCCACCTGCACCAGCACGAACGTGGCCACCTGTACGGCCGCCAACACCGCACCGTCCAACGAGGACGCCGTACCCACCATCACCAGCGTCACCGCGAGGTACGTCCCCCAGGCCACCGCGAGGTCCACGACCACCGCCAGACCCCGGCTCGCCAGCCTGGCCGGCCGCAGCCCCAGCACCACCGCTTCCCCCGTCACCAGCTGGCTCACCCGTCCACTCCCTCTCGACCCTGTTCCCTCGCGACCCTGCTCCCGCACCCGCCACCGCGCGGCACGTCACACGGGTGCCCCCTGCCCCTTGAGGCCCGGACCCCTGCGCCCGGCCAGTCTGCCAAGCTGGCCCGACACCCACCCACCGCGCTGCGAGGAGCGACCCCCGTAATGGACCTGGATGTCTTCGTCACGGCCCACGGCGCCGAATGGGACCGCCTGGAAACCCTGCTGCGCCGCAAGCGCCGCCTCACCGGCGCCGAAGCCGACGAACTGGTCGCCCTCTACCAACGCACCACCACCCACCTCTCCCTCCTCCTCTCCAGCGCCCCCGACCCCGCCCTGACGGGCCGCCTCACCTCCCTAGTGGCCCGCGCCCGCAGCAAGGTCACCGGCGCCCGCCCGTCCTCCTGGCGCGACGCCGCCCGCTTCTTCACCACCTCCTTCCCCGCCGCCGTCTACCGCCTGCGCCGCTGGTGGATCCCCACGGCGGTGCTCTCCCTGACCGTCGCCGCCCTCATGGCCTGGTGGATAGCCGCCCACCCGGAGGTCCAGTCCACCCTCGGCGCCCCCCAGCAACTCCGCGAGATGACCCGCCCCGGCGGCGAGTACGAGGCGTACTACTCCAACCACCCCGCCGCGGCCTTCGCCGCCCAGGTATGGACGAACAACGCCCAGGCCGTCGCCCTCTGCCTGGTCCTCGGCGCCTTCCTCGGCCTCCCCGTCCTCTGGGTCCTCTTCCAGAACATGCTGAACCTCGCCGCCGGACTGGGCCTGATGTCCTCCGCGGGCCGACTGGACACCTTCCTCGGCCTGCTCATCCCGCACGGCCTCCTCGAACTGACCGCCGTCTTCGTCGCCGCCGGCATCGGCCTGCGCCTGGGCTGGACCGTCATCGACCCGGGCCCCCGCACCCGCCGCACGGCACTCGCAGAAGAGGGCCGCACCGCGCTCGGCGTCGCCGTCGGCCTGGCTGCCGTCCTCTTCGTCTCCGGCCTCCTCGAAGGCTTCGTCACGCCGTCCGCCCTCCCGACCTGGGCCCGCATCACCCTCGGCGTCCTCGCCGAGCTGGCGTTCCTCACCTACGTCTACGTCCTGGGCGGCCGCGCCGCGCGCGCCGGCGAGACCGCCGACGTCGACACCTCCGACCGCGCCGCCCAGCTCCCCACCGCCGCGTGATGTGCGGACAACCCTCCTGACCTGCTAATCTCCTCCTCGTCCCAAAAACCCGTTGACACGGGTCAGAGGGGGAGGTAGATTCAAACGGTTGCAACGAGCTGGACAAGTTCGATCGCGACAGTTAGTCTCTCCTCCGCTCCGGCCGCACTTCACATAGGCTGAGCGCGCCGACCATTTACCAGAAGCGTCACCCGATCATTTCGATCGAATGCCTTCTGATAAAGTCGGAAAAGTCGAAAGACAAGCCCCCCGACGGGTAATTCAGAACGAAATTCGCACCAGCCGCCTCGCGGTCTGGAACGGAAAGAAGATCTGATAAAGTCGGAAAGGTCGAAGAGCGAAAGCGAATCGGCCGGACCCCGCTCCAGCAGGGGGCCAGAGACGGAAACGGATCTGGTAAGGTTGGAACCGCGAGAAAGCCGA
>NZ_BAAARK010000090.1:0-3918 GCF_039532155.1 Streptomyces lunalinharesii | reverse complement strand
CCTCACCGATCTCCGAGGGGCGGTCGGCGACTTCGATGCGTTGGTCCACGTTGCCCTCGGCGATCGCGGTCGCGGTCGTCGCCATGTCGCGCAACGGTCGCAGGCCCACGCGCAGCACCCCGCGGCCGAGGAGGGAGATGCCGCCGAGCGCGGCCAGGGTGGCCACGGCGTCGGCGACGATCAGCCAGTACACCACGTCATCGGTGGGTCCGAGGCTCTCGGCGACCACCACGGTGCTGAACGGCTTCGGGACGGCGCCGGCCCGTTGCTGGACCGTGGCGTGCCGGCCGACGGGGAAGGCAAGGGCGCGGTATCGGGGGAGGGGTGTGTCCTGGGTCGGCAGGGTGACGGGGCGGGCGGCGAATCCGTCCGGGACCGGCGCCGGGAGGTCGGGCCGGGGTGCGGGTTCGCCGTTGAGGTCCCTTGCCGGTGTCTGTGCGACCACTCGGCCGTGCGCGTCGAGCAGTACGGCGTAGACCCCTCCGGGAGTCCGGGCGAGCAGGTCGGCATCGATCGTACGGTCGGGCGGGTTCACGATGCGGTGCTGGATGGTGTCGCGGGCGTTGGTGAGCTTGGCGTCGGCGGCATCGATGAGGTAGACGCGCAGGGCGACCAACGAGGCCGCGTTGACCGTCACCATGCCCAGGGCGGCCAGCAGCATGACTCCTGCCATGAGGCGGGCCCGCAGGGAGCCGCGGCGTGCGCGGGCCATGTCACCCGTCTCCGGGGAGCCGCAGGCTGTAGCCGAATCCGCGTACGGTCTGGATCAAGGGCGGCGCCTGGGCGTCGATCTTCGCCCGGAGGCGGGAGACCAGCTTCTCCACGACGCCGTGGCTGAAGTGGTGCTGCCACACGTGGTCCATGATCTGCTCCTTCGAGACCACGTACTCGGCGTTGACCAGCAGGTACCGCAGGAGCTTGTACTCCGTCGGCGACAGGGCGATCAGGCGGCCCCGGCGGCGGACCCGTCGGCTGCGTTCGTCCACGGTCAGGTCCGCGAAGCCGAGTACGGGGCTGGGCGCTGCGGTCGTGCCGGCTCTGCGCAGCAACGCGTGCACCCTGGCCAGCAGTTCGGGGACGCTGAACGGCTTGGTGAGGTAGTCGTCGGCGCCCATGGCGAATCCGGCGACCCGGTCCTCCACCGCGTCCCGCGCGGTCAGGAACAACACCGGCAGCCGCGCCCCGTTCCTGATGAGGCTGCGGCATACCGCGAAGCCGTCCATGTCGGGCAGCATCACGTCCAGTACCAGCAGGTCCGGGGAGACGGTTTCGTAGGCGCGCAGGGCAACGGCGCCGCGGTTCGCCGTCGTCACCTGGTACCCCGCCAGGCTCAGGGTCGTCTCCAGCAGCTCCGCCACCCTCGGGTCGTCGTCCACGACCAGCACTCGCTGCCCGGTTCCGCGGGGCAAGGGCAGGCCGTCGGCCGGTGGGACGCAGTGCATGACAGTTACCAATCGGGGGAGGCCACGTCGGCGACGGCCCTTGGGGGCTGTCGCGTCTGCGTCGACAACGCCCCGTCGCACCCACGGGTTCCCTGTGCCGGCGACCGACTGTCGCCCCGGCGCCCGGTGTCCAGGTCACCGCGACCGCGCAGGGCATCGCCGACTGTCAGGCAACGGTCAGGTTGGCGACCGGGGCGGGTCAGCCGGGACGGGTCTTCTTGAGTCGGACACCCCGACGACCACCGTCGCCGACGAAGCCAGGAGCCGCCGTGGACCCCGCAGCACACCCTGAAACCGGCAGTGACGATGCTGCCCGGGCCGCGATCCGCGGTCGGCTGCGCAGCGGGGTGCTCGACGTTGCGCCGGTCCTCGGGTTCACCCTGAGCCTGTCGCTCAGCCATCAGGTCGCCGTCGCGTTGACGGTCGCCCTGACGGTCGGGGTCGGTGGTTGCGTCGTGCGGCTGGTACGGCGAGAACCCGTGCGGCGCACGCTCGGTGTCGTGGGTGTCGTCGGCGCCGGCGGTGCGCTGGCCGCACTCACCGGACAGGCCACCTCGTTCTTCGTCCCGAGTCTGGTGATGCACTGCGTGATGGCCGTGGCGACGCCGGTGATGTTGCTCCTCGGATGGCCGCCGATGGGCCTGGCGGTGGGCCTGCTCACCGGTGAGCGGACCCGCTGGCGCCGCTGCCCGGTACGTCGGCGGGGCTTCGTCAGGGGCAACTTGGCCATCGTGGCCGGAAGTTACGCATTGCTCGCCGTCCAGCTCCCGCTGTTCCTCTCCGGCCAGGCCGTCGCCCTCGGCGCGGTGGAAACCCTCGGCCCCGTCGTCCTCGCGCTCGGCACGCTGCTGGGCTGGCGCAGCTACCGACGTGTCGTCGGTACGCACCGCTGCCTCGACAGTCACCCGAACGCCCAGACATCCCACCCCTTGGAAAGGACACCTTCATGACCGCAGCACAGCCCACCATCAAGCCCCAACCCACGACGCGGACCTGCCCCTTCGACCCGCCGGAGGAGTACCGCACACTGCGCGAGCAGGAGCCGATCACCCGGATGACCCTCCTCGACGGCCAGTCGGGCTGGCTCGTCAGCCGCTACGAGGACGTCCGGGCGGTCCTCTCGGACCCGCGGTTCAGCGCCGGCGGCCCTCGGCTGGGGGACGGCACCCCGGCCGGCGGCGCCCCCCACACGCCGCCCCCGGGAATGTTCATCTTCATGGACCCGCCGGAGCACACCCGGTTCCGACGGCTGCTCACCGGGAAGTTCACCGTGCGCCGGATGCAGCAACTGACCCCGTTGGTGGAGCAGTTCGTCGCCGAGCGACTGGACGCGATGGCCTGGGCCGAGTCCCCGGTCGACCTCGTACGGGAATTCGCGCTGCCGGTTCCCTCACTGGTGATCTGCGAGCTGCTCGGAGTGCCCTACGCCGACCGCGAGGAGTTCCAACGGAACTCGGCCAGGATGATCAGCCTCACCGCAGGCCCGGAAGCGAACCACGAGGCCCGGGAGGCGATGCGGTCGCACCTCCACCGGCTGGTGCTCGCCAAGCGCGCCGAGCCCACCGACGACATCCTCGGCGAGCTGGTGCAGTCCGGCGAACTCACCGACGAGGAACTGGCCGGCGTGGGATCGCTGCTGCTGATCGCCGGCCATGAAACGACCGCGAACATGATCGCGCTGGGCACCATGTGCCTGCTGCAGAACCCCGAGCAGCTGGCGGCGCTCCGGGCCGACCCCACGCTGATGGACGGCGCCGTCGAGGAACTGCTGCGTTACCTCACCATCGTTCAGTACGGCGCCCGCCGCACCGCTCTTGAGGACGTGGAACTGCACGGCCACCTGATCAAGGCCGGCACCCCCGTGGTTGCCTCGCTGACCTCGGGGAACCGGGACGCGGCGCAGTTCCTTGACGACCCCGACCGGCTGGAGTTGACGAGGAAGCACGGCCCGCACCTCGCCTTCGGCCACGGCATCCACCAGTGCCTCGGCCAGCAACTGGCCCGGGTGGAGATGAAGGCGGCTCTGGGCGCGCTGTTCGACCGGTTCCCCACGCTGCGGCTCGCGGTGCCGCCGGAGGACGTACCGATGCGCCACGACATGATCGTTTACGGCGTCCACGCGCTCCCCGTGACCTGGTAGCCGGCAGCTCACCCGACACCCCGGCAGCCGTGGCCCGACCGTAGGCCACGGGCCCGACCGTAGGCCACGGCTGCCACCAGATCCCAGTCCCACCGATACGGAGCGGAGCGGCCCGATGAAGGTCGTCATTGACGAGAACAAGTGCGTTGGCGCAGGGCAGTGCGTGCTGGCTGCCGCCGACGTCTTCGACCAGCGCGACGAGGACGGCATCGTCGTCCTGCTCAACCCCCTGCCGGCGGACGACCTGAGCGCTCAGGTCGAGGACGCCGCCGCCCGCTGCCCCGCGCTGGCCATCGAGGTGGTGAAGTAGTGCCCGCCACGGACCACATCGTCCTG
>NZ_BAAARK010000089.1:0-4331 GCF_039532155.1 Streptomyces lunalinharesii | reverse complement strand
CTCGGCATCGGCTCACTCGTCCACTACGGCGTCACCCTCGGCGACGGCGCCACCCTCGCCGCCGACTCCTTCCTCATGAAGGGCGAAGACGTACCACCCCACGCCCTCTGGGCCGGCAACCCCGCCACCGAGACGCACGTCCGCCGTGCCCTGAAGTCCCCCGCGGACGGCGAACCGGAGCCCGCGTCCCTGGGAGACCGCCAGACACCGCCGAGACGCTCCCCGCACCACGGCACGACCGTTGCCAAACGGGCCCCCGGCTGACCCCGGACCCCCGTGACCGGCCGCCCACCCGGCACGGTACGAGCCACCACCGCCGCAGCCCGCGAGCGGGCCGACGGCACCGCGGCACGAGGCAGTAGAGGGAGCACTGACGATGACGAAGCTGACGGAAGCGGACCGCGACTACTGGGAACAAGCCCTGGCCGCCGGGGGGTTCACGGCGGTGCCGCGCTGGTCCACCGAGTCGGGGACCGACCTGGCCGGGTACGAGTTGGCGCTGCCCGCGGAGACGGGGGCGGCCCTGGTCCGCCAGGCAGCGGCGCTCGGCAGCCCGGTGGAGGCGGTGCTGTTGGCCGCGCACGCCACGGTGCTCGCCGCGCTGTCGGGGGAGCCGGACGTCACCACCGGGTACCGTGCCGCCGACGGCGGCACGCCGTTGCCGTGCCGGGTGTCCACCACCGGTGCCAGTTGGTGCGAACTGGTGGCGCGCGCCACCCGGGCGGTGGCCGGACTGCTCCCCCACCGTGGGGTCACCACTGCCGAGCTGATGCGCCAACTGGGCCTGGAACGCGCCCCGTTCGAGGTCGAACTGGACCTGGCGGGGTCCGTGGACGAACTGGCCGCGGGCACCGTGCTGCGGGTGACGGCCTCCCGGGAGGGCGAGGGGTTCACCCTGCTCCTGCGGTACCGGACCGCGGCGCTGGACGCGGCGGCCGTCGCCCGGATAGCCGGCTACCACCGCGCCGCGCTGACCCAGTTCGCCGCCGATCCGCAGGCCGCGCCGGTGCCGTCGGCGCTGCTGTCGGCGGCGGAGCGTCGTCTGCAGTTGGAGGGCCTGGCCGGGCCGCACCGGGAGCTGCCCGACCGGCGCTTCCACGAACTGTTCGAGGAGCGCGTGCGGATCCACCCGGACGCCGTCGCCGCCGTGCACGGCGCCCGGCAGTGCACCTACCGGGAACTCAACGAGCGCGCCAACCGCCTGGGACGGGCGCTGCTGGAACAGGGGTTGGGGCACGAGGACGTCGTAGCGGTCGTCACCGAACGCAACCTGGACTGGCTGGCCGCCGTCCTGGCCGTCTTCAAGGCCGGCGGCGCCTACCTCCCCATCGAGCCGGGCTTCCCGGCCGAGCGGATCGCGACCATGCTCGCCCGCGCCGCCTGCCACCTCGTCCTGACCGAGTCCGGGAACACGGCCACCTTGGACCGGGCGCTCAGCGCCGTACCGGACGTCCGCACGCTCGGCGTCGACGCCGCCGACGACCACACCCGGTCCGCAACAGACCTCGGCATCAAGATCGCGGCGGACCAACTCGCCTACATCTACTTCACCAGCGGCTCCACCGGGGAACCCAAAGGCGCAATGTGCGAACACGCCGGCTTCCTCAACCACCTCCACGCCAAGATCACCGACCTCGGCATCCGCGAGGACCAAGTCGTCTCCCAGACCGCGCCCCAATGCTTCGACATCTCCCTGTGGCAACTGGTCGCCGCCCTCCTCACCGGCGGCCACACCCACCTCATCGACCAACAGACCATCATGGACGTCCCCCGCTTCGTCGACACCCTCGCCGACAGCCACATCACCGTCCTCCAAGTCGTCCCCTCCTACCTCGAAGCAGTCCTGTCCCACCTCGAACGCCACCCCCGCCCACTACCGGACCTCCGCTGCGTCTCCGTCACCGGGGAAGCGCTCAAAAAGGGCCTCGTCCAGCGCTGGTTCGCGGCCCGACCCGGCGTCCAGCTCGTCAACGCCTACGGCCTCACGGAAACCTCCGACGACACCAACCACGAGGTCATGAACCAGGCCCCCAACGACGACCGGGTCCCACTCGGACCGTGCGTGCCCAACGTCCGCGTCTACGTCGTCGACGAACAGTTGCAGCCCGTGCCGCTCGGCGCCCCCGGGCAGATCGTCTTCTCCGGCGTCTGCGTCGGCCGCGGCTACGTCAACGACCCCGAACGCACCTGCGCCGCCTTCCTCGACGACCCCCACCGCATCGGACAACGCCTGTACAAGGGCGGCGACTACGGCCGGTGGCTGCCCGGCGGGAAACTGGAGTTCCTCGGACGACGCGACGCCCAGGTCAAGATCCGCGGCTTCCGCATCGAGATCGGTGACGTGGCCAACGCCCTGCTGCGGGTGCCCGGGGTCAGCGACGGCGCCGTGCTGGCCGTCGGCGGCGAGAGCCAGGCACCACAGCTGGTGGCCTTCTACAGCGGCCCGCGGCCCCTGGAGGCGGACGACCTGCGCGGACGCCTCGGCCAGGCACTGCCCTCCTACATGCTCCCCAGCGCCTTCCATTGGCTTGAGCGGCTCCCGCTGACCGCCAACGGCAAGGTCGACAACAAGCAGCTGACCCGTCTCGTCGGCCGACCGCAGGAGCCCCAGGCCGCCGACCGCGCTCCGCACACCCCCACCGAGGTGCGACTGGCCCGTGCCTGGGCGGAGGTCCTCGGCATCCGGGAGGACGAGGTCGGTCGGCGGGACCACTTCTTCCGTCGGGGCGGCACCTCGCTGTCGGCGCTGAAACTCGTGATCGCGCTCGACCGGGCCGTCTCGCTCAAGGACCTCGCCAGTCACCCGGTCCTCGCCGACCTGGCCGGCCTGCTCGACGGGCACGAGGAGCGCGCGGGCGAACCGTGCGCCGTCCCCGCACCGCCGCCGTGATCCACGCACCGGCGCGCCCACTCGCGCACCTCGCCCACGCGCGCAGCGCAGACCGTCCTGCGCACCGACGTCCAGACGATCCCGATGAGGCCGCACACGGCACGGCTGCCCCGCCCCCTCGTGGGAACGCGGAGCAGCCGCGGACAGGAGAGGCACCGACATGTCACTGCCACAGTCAACGCTCGCGCTCGACGTGGACCGCCAGCCGGGCAAGCCCCCGATCCTCACCGCCGACGCGGGCGCGGACCCCGCGCAGTGGACCACGCGGAACCGGGACGCCCTGCTGGCCGTCCTCGCGGAGCACGGCGCGGTGCTGGTCCGCGGGCTGGGACTGGCCGACGTCGACCGGATCGCCGCGACCTTCCACGCGCTGTCGTCCGACCTGATGGCGGAGCGGGAGAGCTTCGCACCGCGGGACGACCACGGGCAGGGCGTGTACTCCTCCTCCCCGTGGCCGCAGAACCAGCCGATGTGCATGCACCACGAACTCAGTTACGCGCTCCGCTTCCCCGGCCTGATGTTCTTCGCCTGCCGCACCGCGCCCACCGACGGCGGGGCCACCGCGGTGGCGGACGCGAGCGCCGTCCTCGACGCCCTCCCCAAGAAGCTGATCAAGCGCTTCGAACGGCAGGGTTGGCTGTTGACCCGCTCCTACAACGACGAGATCGGGGCCTCCGTCGCCCAGGCGTTCGGCACCGACGACCGCGAGGCCGTCGCACGCTACTGCCGGGCCAACGCCATCGCCTTCCAGTGGCAGCCCGACGGCACCCTCCACACCCGCCAGCGCCGCAGCGCCGTCGTGCGCCACCCGATCTCCGGACGCCGCTGCTGGTTCAACCAGATCGCCTTCCTCAACGAGTGGACGATCGCCGAGGAGATCCGGGAGTACCTCCTCGACACCTACGGCGCCGACGGACTCCCCTTCAACACCCGCTACGGCAACGGCGACGCCATCGAGCCCGACGTCATCGACCTCCTCAACGCCGTGTACCAGGACCACACGGTCCGCGAGCCCTGGCGCGCCGGTGACCTCCTGCTCGTCGACAACGTCCGCACCGCACACAGCAGGGAGCCGTTCGACGGCCCCCGCGACGTCCTCGTCGGCATGGGCGCCGCCACGTCCCTGGCCGACTGCTCGCCCACCATCGAGGTGACCACGCCATGACGACCCTGCACTCCGCGGCCGACGGGCCCGCGACCGCCACGCCCCGTTCCGTGCCGCCGTTCGCGGTGGTCTCCGGGGCCCAGGTCCAACGCGCCCTCCAAGGCCGGGCACCCGAGATCGTGGACCTGATCGAAGCCACCTACCGCCTGCACGGCACCGGCGACTCCGTCAACCCACCCTCCTACTTCCTACGCTTCCCCGACCGCCCCACCTCCCGCATCATCGCCCTACCCGCCTCCCTCGGCGGACCCACCCCCGTCGACGGCCTCAAATGGA
>NZ_BAAARK010000088.1:0-4954 GCF_039532155.1 Streptomyces lunalinharesii | reverse complement strand
TCCATTTGAGGCCGTCGACGGGGGTGGGTCCGCCGAGGGAGGCGGGTAGGGCGATGATGCGGGAGGTGGGGCGGTCGGGGAAGCGTAGGAAGTAGGAGGGTGGGTTGACGGAGTCGCCGGTGCCGTGTAGGCGGTAGGTGGCTTCGATCAGGTCCACGATCTCGGGTGCCCGGCCCTGGAGGGCGTGTTGGACCTGGGCCCCGGAGATCACCGCGAACGGCGGCACGGTGGGCGGCGCGGGATCGGCGGGTCGCGGAACGGGCGGGTGCAGGGTCGTCATGGCGTGGTCACCTCGATGCTGGGGGAGCAGTCGGACAGGCGGATCGGGTCGGCCATCGCGACGAGGACGTCGCGGGGGCCGTCGAACGGCTCCCTGCTGTGTGCGGTGCGGATGTTGTCCACCACCATCAGGTCGCCGTCCTGCCACGGTGCGCGTGCGGTGTGGGTCTGGTAGACCGTGTTCACCAGCTCGACGACGTCCTGGTCCAGCGGATCGCCGTTGCCGTAGCGGGTGTTGAAGGGGAGTCCGTCGGCGCCGTAGGTGTCGAGGAGGTACTCCCGGATCTCCTCGGCGATCGTCCACTCGTTGAGGAAGGCGATCTGGTTGAACCAGCAGCGGCGTCCGGAGATCGGGTGGCGCACGACGGCGCTGCGGCGCTGGCGGGTGTGGAGGGTGCCGTCGGGTTGCCACTGGAAGGCGATGGCGTTGGCCCGGCAGTAGCGTGCGACGGCCTCGCGGTCGTCGGTGCCGAACGCCTGGGCGACGGAGGCCCCGATCTCGTCGTTGTAGCTGCGGGTCAACAGCCAACCCTGCCGCTCGAAGCGCCTGACCACTTTCCTGGGCAGGGCGTCCAACACGCTCGTCGCATCGGCCACCCCGGTGGCCCCGCCGTCGCTGGGGGCCTTCAGGCAGGCGAAGAGCATCAGGCGGGGGAAGCGGAGCGCGTAACTGAGTTCGTGGTGCATGCACATCGGCTGGTTCTGCGGCCACTTGGACGACGAGTACACGCCCGCGCCGTAGCTGTGCCGGGGGGCGAAGCTCTCCGTCTCCGTCATCAGCTCGGCGGACAGGGCCGTGAAGGTGGCCGCCGCCGCGCCGGTGTCGTGCAGGCCGAGGCCGCGGACCAGAACGGCGCCGTGTGCGGCGACGGTGGCGCGCAGGGCGTCCTTGTGCCGGGCCGCCCAGCGGGCCGGGTCGCCGTGCGCGTCGGCCAGGAGCAACGGTGGTGTGCCGGGCCGCAGCTCCACGCCGGGCAGGGTCGTTGACGGTGGCGATGACATGTCGGGTTCTCTCCTGTGGTGGGTGCGTACGGGGGTGCGGGTGGGTGTCCGGCGCGGCCGGTGTCCGACGTGCGGTTCAGGAGGACGTCGGCAGGGGAACGGCGGCCAGTACGGCACCGGCCGCCGCGGCCGGGCGGGTGCGCGGGAACAGGTGGCCGCCGTCGGCGATGCGGTGCAGCTCGACGTGGTCGGCCAGGAGCCGCCAGTCGTCGTGCCGCTGGGCGGCGCCGGCGGTACTCGGGTCGTCGTCGGCGACGACGACGGTGAGCGGCGCGGTCAACTTCGCGACCGGCGGGCGGTCGAGGAGTTCGGCGAAGAAGTGGTGTGCGGCCAGACAGTCGTGCCGGTAGGCGGCGCCGGCGTGCAGGGCGGGTGCGGAGTCGGGCGCGCCGAGCGGGTGCCGCTCGTGGCCCGCGCCCAGCTCCTTGGCGATCTCGGCGTCGCTCCGGGCGGCCAACGTGCCTGCGGCGGCACGCCGTTCGGCCGCCGCACCGAGCAGCTGGGCGCCGACGAACACCCGCCGCGCGGGCGTCCCACGGGCTTGCAGCAGCTGGGCGGTGGCCACGGCCGGCGCCGCGCCCGACGAGTGGCCCCACAGCAGGACTCCGGTCAGACCGCGGCGGGCGATCTCGGCGACGGTCTGCTCGACGACGTCGTGCAGCGACGCGAAGGGCTCGTCGGGGGCGGCCGGGTCGTGGCCGGGCAGTTCCACCGCGTGCACCGCCCAACCACTGTGCCGCAGCGCCCGGGCCAGCGGCTGGAAGGTGACCGCGTTGCCCCCGGCGTGGGGGAAGCACACCAGGTGGCCGAGGGGCTCGTCCGCCGGTTCGGCGAGGGTGTGCAGCAGCCCGTGGTCCGCCGCGCTGCGGCCGTCGACCAGTGCGGCCAGGTCGGCGAGGACCGGGTGGCGGGTGAGGTCCTTCAGCGACACCGCGCGGTCGAGCGTGATGGCCAGTTTGACGGCCGACAGCGAGGTGCCGCCCCGGTCGAAGAAGTGGTCCCCGCGCCCGATCCGGTCCGCGGGGACGCCGAGGACCTCCGCCCAGGCGCGGGCCAACCGCCGCTCCGTGGGGGTTCGCGGCGCACGGCGGCCCGCCTCGGGCGCCCCGGCCCCGGCGGCCAGCGCGGTGAGCGTCGTCTTGTCGGTCTTGCCGTTGGGCGTCAGCGGCAGCCGGGCCCGCCAGTGGAAGGCACCGGGGACCATGTAGGGCGGGAGCGACTCGGCCAACCGCCCGCGCAGGGCGACCGCCGCCAACGGCCGCGGGCCGCAGTAGAAGGCGACCAGGTGCTTGCCCTGCCGGTCGTCCCCGGCGACCACCACGGCTCCGTCCCGGACACCGGGCACGCGCAGCAGGGCGTTCTCGATCTCGCCGATCTCGATGCGGAAGCCGCGGACCTTGACCTGGGCGTCGCGTCGTCCGAGGAACTCCAGCTTCCCGCCGGGCAGCCACCGGCCGTAGTCGCCACCCTGGTAGAGCCGCTGACCCGGACGGTGGGGGTCGTCGAGGAACGCCAGTCGGGTGCGTTCGGGGTCGTTGACGTAGCCACGGCCGACGCAGACGCCGGAGAAGACGATCTGCCCGGGGGCGCCGAGCGGCACCGGCTCCAACTGTTCGTCGACGACGTAGACGCGGACGTTGGGCACGCACGGTCCGAGTGGGACCCGGTCGTCGTTCGGGGCCTGGTTCATGACTTCGTGGTTGGTGTCGTCGGAGGTTTCCGTGAGGCCGTAGGCGTTGACGAGTTGGACGCCGGGCCGGGCCGCGAACCAGCGCTGGACGAGTTCGTTCTTGAGCGCTTCCCCGGTGACGGAGACGCAGCGGAGGTCGGGTAGCGGGTGCGGGTGGCGTTCGAGGTGGGTCAGGACTGCTTCGAGGTAGGAGGGGACGACTTGGAGGACGGTGATGTGGCTGTCGGCGAGGGTGTCGACGAAGCGGGGGACGTCCATGATCGTGTTCTGGTCGATGAGGTGGGTGTGGCCGCCGGTGAGGAGGGCGGCGACCAGTTGCCACAGGGAGATGTCGAAGCATTGGGGGGCTGTCTGGGCGATGACTTGGTTGTCGGTGATGCCGAGGTCGGTGATTTTGGCGTGGAGGTGGTTGAGGAAGCCGGCGTGTTCGCACATTGCGCCTTTGGGTTCCCCGGTGGAGCCGCTGGTGAAGTAGATGTAGGCGAGTTGGTCCGCCGCGATCTTGATGCCGAGGTCTGTTGCGGACCGGGTGTGGTCGTCGGCGGCGTCGACGCCGAGCGTGCGGACGTCGGGCAGGGTGGCCAGGGCCGGATCGAGGGTGCCGGTGCTGCCGCGTTCGGTCAGCACGAAACGGCACGCGGCGCGGCTGAGCATGGCGGTGATCCGGTCGGCCGGGAAGTGCGGCTCGATGGGGAGGTAGGCGCCGCCGGCCTTGAAGACGGCCAGGACGGCGGTCAGCCAGTCCAGGTTGCGTTCGGTGACGACCGCCACGACGTCCTCGTGCCCCAACCCCCGTTCCAACAGCGCCCGGCCCAGGCGGTTGGCGCGTTCGTTGAGTTCCCGGTAGGTGCACTGCCGGGCGCCGTGCACGGCGGCGACGGCGTCCGGGTGGATCCGCACGCGCTCCTCGAACAGTTCGTGGAACCGGAGATCGGGTAACTCGTGCGCGGGGCCGGCCAACTCGTCGAGCTGGAAACGGCGTTCGGCGTCGGAGAGCAGGGTCCCCCGTCGGGGTTCGGCGTCCGGATCCGCCGCGAACCGGGCCAGCGCCGTGCGGTGGTAGCCGGCTATTCGGGCTGCGGCGTCCGCGTCCAGCAGCGTGGTGCGGTACCGCAGCCTGAGGGTGAGCCGTCCGCCGGTCCGTGCCGCCGTCACCCGGAGCACCGTGCTCCCGGCCAGCTCGTCGTGGGTGTCGCAGAGGTCGAGTTCGGTCTCGAACGGCGCCTGTTCCGGGCCCGGTTCGACCTTCAGGTCCTGCACCGCCCGGGCGGAATTGCGGGCCAGTTCCCGCCAGGTGCCCGGGGCGGTGGACACCCGGCAGGGCAGCGCCGGACCGCCGTCGGCGGCACGGTACCCGGTGGTGACGTCCGGTTCCCCCGACAGTGCGGCGAGCACCGTGGCGTGCGCGGCCAACACCACCGCTGCCAGGGGAACGCGGTGGGCGTCGGCCCAGCGGTCCAACCGCGTCACCAGCGCGTCGGGCAGCGGCAGTTCGAGAGCGGCGAGGCCGGGCTGCGGAGTGGTGGTCCATCGGGGGACCACGGTGAATCCGGTGCCGGCCGGCGCCTTGCGCCGGCGCTCGCGGTCATCGTCGTTCGGTGTCTTCATCGGACTTCCTCTGCTGGCTCGGGCCGGGGCGTCCCGGTCGGCGGTCGGGCGCGGTGCGGGGGTGGTGCGCTGCGGTGCGGCCCGGTCGTGGTGGGCCGCCGTGGTGTCCCGTCAGCCCGGGGTGTGCTCGGTGACGGTCGTGCCGTGGTGCGGGGAACGCGGTGCCGGTGTTGGGCGGGCGACCGACCCCGAGGGGTCCGTCGGGGTGCCCGCGGCGGGGCGACGCGGCCGGTGGTCGCGCACCGCGCTGGCGGGGTTGCCGGCCCAGAGGGCGTGGGGTGGTACGTCTTCGCCCTTCATGAGGAAGGAGTCGGCGGCGAGGGTGGCGCCGTCGCCGAGGGTGACGCCGTAGTGGACGAGTGAGCCGATGCCGAG
>NZ_BAAARK010000087.1:0-3112 GCF_039532155.1 Streptomyces lunalinharesii | reverse complement strand
GTTTGAGAACTGCACAGTGGACGCGAGCATCTGTGGCCAAGTTTTTAAGGGCGCACGGTGGATGCCTTGGCACCAGGAACCGATGAAGGACGTGGGAGGCCACGATAGGCCCCGGGGAGCTGTCAACCAAGCTTTGATCCGGGGGTGTCCGAATGGGGAAACCCGGCAGTCGTCATGGGCTGTCACCCGCTGCTGAACACATAGGCAGTGTGGAGGGAACGCGGGGAAGTGAAACATCTCAGTACCCGCAGGAAGAGAAAACAACCGTGATTCCGGGAGTAGTGGCGAGCGAAACTGGATGAGGCCAAACCAGTCACGTGTGATACCCGGCAGGGGTTGCGTGGTTGGGGTTGTGGGATCTCTCTTTTGCAGTCTGCCGGCTGTGAGACGAGTCAGAAACCGTTGATGTAGGCGAAGGACATGCGAAAGGTCCGGCGTAGAGGGTAAGACCCCCGTAGCTGAAACATTAGCGGCTCGTTTGAGAGACACCCAAGTAGCACGGGGCCCGAGAAATCCCGTGTGAATCTGGCGGGACCACCCGTTAAGCCTAAATATTCCCTGGTGACCGATAGCGGATAGTACCGTGAGGGAATGGTGAAAAGTACCGCGGGAGCGGAGTGAAATAGTACCTGAAACCGTGTGCCTACAAGCCGTGGGAGCGTCGCTGTCATCTTCGGATGGCAGTCGTGACTGCGTGCCTTTTGAAGAATGAGCCTGCGAGTTTGCGGTATGTTGCGAGGTTAACCCGTGTGGGGAAGCCGTAGCGAAAGCGAGTCCGAATAGGGCGTTTTAGTAGCATGCTCAAGACCCGAAGCGGAGTGATCTAGCCATGGGCAGGTTGAAGCGGAGGTAAGACTTCGTGGAGGACCGAACCCACCAGGGTTGAAAACCTGGGGGATGACCTGTGGTTAGGGGTGAAAGGCCAATCAAACTCCGTGATAGCTGGTTCTCCCCGAAATGCATTTAGGTGCAGCGTCGTGTGTTTCTTGCCGGAGGTAGAGCACTGGATAGGCGATGGGCCCTACCGGGTTACTGACCTTAGCCAAACTCCGAATGCCGGTAAGTGAGAGCGCGGCAGTGAGACTGTGGGGGATAAGCTCCATGGTCGAGAGGGAAACAGCCCAGAGCATCGACTAAGGCCCCTAAGCGTGTGCTAAGTGGGAAAGGATGTGGAGTCGCAGAGACAACCAGGAGGTTGGCTTAGAAGCAGCCACCCTTGAAAGAGTGCGTAATAGCTCACTGGTCAAGTGATTCCGCGCCGACAATGTAGCGGGGCTCAAGTACACCGCCGAAGTCGTGTCATTGCAGCATGAGGGCTAACGCCTGTTGTGATGGGTAGGGGAGCGTCGTGTGCCGGGTGAAGCAGCCGTGGAAACGAGTTGTGGACGGTTCACGAGTGAGAATGCAGGCATGAGTAGCGATACAAGAGTGGGAAACTCTTGCGCCGATTGACTAAGGGTTCCTGGGTCAAGCTGATCTGCCCAGGGTAAGTCGGGACCTAAGGCGAGGCCGACAGGCGTAGTCGATGGACAACCGGTTGATATTCCGGTACCCGCTTTGAAGCGCCCAATACTGAATCAGGCGATGCTAAGTCCGTGAAGCCGCCCTGGAGCCTTCGGGCAAAGGGGAGTGGTGGAGCCGACGGACCAGACTTGTAGTAGGTAAGCGATGGGGTGACGCAGGAAGGTAGTCCAGCCCGGGCGGTGGTTGTCCCGGGGTAAGGGTGTAGGCCGTGTGGTAGGTAAATCCGTCGCACGTTAAGGCTGAGACCTGATGCCGAGCCGATTGTGGTGAAGTGGATGATCCTATGCTGTCGAGAAAAGCCTCTAGTGAGTTTCAAGGCGGCCCGTACCCTAAACCGACTCAGGTGGTCAGGTAGAGAATACCGAGGCGTTCGGGTGAACTATGGTTAAGGAACTCGGCAAAATGCCCCCGTAACTTCGGGAGAAGGGGGGCCATTTCTGGTGATGACATTTTCTGTCTGAGCTGGGGGTGGCCGCAGAGACCAGCGAGAAGCGACTGTTTACTAAAAACACAGGTCCGTGCGAAGCCGTAAGGCGATGTATACGGACTGACGCCTGCCCGGTGCTGGAACGTTAAGGGGACCGGTTAGCTCCATTTCGGTGGGGCGAAGCTGAGAACTTAAGCGCCAGTAAACGGCGGTGGTAACTATAACCATCCTAAGGTAGCGAAATTCCTTGTCGGGTAAGTTCCGACCTGCACGAATGGCGTAACGACTTCTCGACTGTCTCAACCATAGGCCCGGTGAAATTGCATTACGAGTAAAGATGCTCGTTTCGCGCAGCAGGACGGAAAGACCCCGGGACCTTTACTATAGCTTGATATTGGTGTTCGGTTCGGCTTGTGTAGGATAGGTGGGAGACTGTGAAGCGCCAACGCCAGTTGGTGTGGAGTCGTTGTTGAAATACCACTCTGGTCGTGCTGGATGTCTAACCTGGGTCCGTGATCCGGATCAGGGACAGTGTCTGGTGGGTAGTTTAACTGGGGCGGTTGCCTCCTAAAGAGTAACGGAGGCGCCCAAAGGTTCCCTCAGCCTGGTTGGTAATCAGGTGTTGAGTGTAAGTGCACAAGGGAGCTTGACTGTGAGACTGACGGGTCGAGCAGGTACGAAAGTAGGGACTAGTGATCCGGCGGTGGCTTGTGGAAGCGCCGTCGCTCAACGGATAAAAGGTACCCCGGGGATAACAGGCTGATCTTCCCCAAGAGTCCATATCGACGGGATGGTTTGGCACCTCGATGTCGGCTCGTCGCATCCTGGGGCTGGAGTCGGTCCCAAGGGTTGGGCTGTTCGCCCATTAAAGCGGTACGCGAGCTGGGTTTAGAACGTCGTGAGACAGTTCGGTCCCTATCCGCTGTGCGCGTAGGAGTCTTGAGAAGGGCTGTCCCTAGTACGAGAGGACCGGGACGGACGAACCTCTGGTGTGCCAGTTGTCCTGCCAAGGGCATGGCTGGTTGGCTACGTTCGGAAAGGATAACCGCTGAAAGCATCTAAGCGGGAAGCCTGCTTCGAGATGAGGGCTCCCTCCTCCTTGAGAGGGTAAGGCTCCCAGTAGACGACTGGGTTGATAGGCCAGATATGGAAGCACTGTAA
>NZ_BAAARK010000086.1:0-5094 GCF_039532155.1 Streptomyces lunalinharesii | reverse complement strand
TTGATTCGGGCCGGTCCGCCCGAATCAACGGTCCGCCCGTCGGTGCTGCGCCATGTTGGCTTCGTCGCCCGGGCTCGGCTCGCGCGCCGTGTATGGCAGCTCCGCCGACAAAGTAGGCGGAGGTCAGCGACGGAGCGTGCTCTGCAGGCGTGCAAGGAGAGCTATCGACGGGTCTTTCTTGTGCACAAGTGGCCGGCAGGACACGCATCGCATCCGTGGTAGTCGAGCAGGCCTGTGGCCTTTACCGAGTTGAAGAGTTCCCGTGCGTGGTCCGGACCGTTGATTCCTTCAAAACGCCCATACTTTTCGGGGTCGGGCTGTTCCATCTGGGACTGGCAAGCACGCATGTACATCAGCGTGGAGATTTGTTCGGCGGAAAGCTCTCGTGCCTGTTCTGGGATACATACCGACGGCACGTTCGCGCTCTCTGGCGTGCCCTGGAAGATCCATGGGTCGCCGGGTTTGCTGGGGCGGTTCGCGACGACCCGCACCAGTGGCGTGTCGTCGTGAAGTTCCACGAGGAGGGCGCCGATGGAGTGGAGGCGGTGGAGGGAGGTTCTGACGTCTGATGTGCCGTTGACGCCGAGTTGGCCAGCGAGATCGTTGAGGCTGAGCAAACTGCCCTCGTTGTTCCCGGTGATGAGCCCGAGCTTGCCGAGGTCGATGGCCATGTCGAGGCTGATTGCTGCCATCGGGAGTTCGTAGTCGTAGAGCGGGCCCAAACGGGCCAGGCGCTGCATGAGGTCACGAGCGTCATCGGTCAGCTGCGGGTCACGAACAGCCTGGTCGGCGGTCATGCCCCGCTCGACTGCAAACCACTCGCCGTAGGCCTCTCCGGGCGGCTGGAGTTGCCGAAGAGTGTAGGTAGCCGCGCCTCTCTGGCGGCGAGGTTTACGAGACTTGGATCTTCCCATACCCAAACAACGATATACCGGATCATTCGTGACGTACTGAGCTAGGCGGCGTACCCGCCTTCCGGCCGCCGGCCGGTGCCGCGCCCCGCATGCCGGCAGGGTCGTTGCATCCGCCACTGGGCCGGTGGCCCCGCTCTGGCCCCCGCGCGGCCGGTTGCCGGCTGATTCGGGCGGGTCCGCCCGAATCAGCCGGTGCCGTCTCTGCCGCTGGTCCTGCTGCCCGGCCCGTGCTGTGGTGTGGCCGTCGCCGTTGGTTGAGTAGTTCAGCCTGATTACGTGGGTGTCGGAGTGCCTGTCACAGCTGAGCGCGCCAGCTGCAGCATGTCCACTTTTTGGCCCTGAGCGTTGAGGACTGGTGCTGTTTGATCGCTGTTCTCCCAGTCTTGCTGGACGGCGTCGAGTTGTTGCTGAGTCAGTCGGCCTCCTGGGGTATCTGTCTTGATCACGCTGTACGGCAGGCGCGTACGACAGCCCGGTTGGATCTGTACGACTACGACGGCGAGTTTCTCGTTTGGCGTCAATGGTCCCCGGCCGTCGAGGAGCAGGTGCTCGTCGTGTTCGTCGGGGAAGGCTTCCCTCACTCGCACTGACTGACCAGGATGTTTGTCGAACCAAAGGCGGTCGTTTTCGGTAGCGCGGTGTCCGGCTTCCTTGGTTTTGCTTGAGAGCTCGGTGCCAAGGGTTTGCGCCTCCATTCCGAGGCCGTACAAGCTCAGGCCCTTCCACTTCTTCGGACGACTGCTCTGCTTTTTCTGCTTTTTCTTTCGGGCACGGCTTACAGGCACGTGTGCTACCTCTCCGGTCAGTGTGGACACACCGTCGGGAGCTAACGAGTACGCCTGCAACTGCGGTGCGTAGGAGCGGCCGAGTGGGTGGCAGAGGGTGGTGAGCTGCCGCTCTTTCGGCTGCTGCGGGCGGGGCCACTGTTCCCCGCGTGGTGTCGGTCGGGTGCCGCGACCGCCGTCTCGCCCCGCCTCGGCGGCCTCGTGCTCCTCGGGCCGTGCCGCGGCCGCGGGCCGGGCGGCCCGTGCTCCGTCGGCGCCCGGGCTGGCATCGTCGCGGCTGCCCGTCGAGGTCGTCGATCTCGGGCAGCGGCTGCCGAGGCCACCAGGCCGCTGGCTGTTCGCCGTGGACCTGCTTCGGGTGGGTGGCCTACACACCTGTAGGCCTGTAGGCCACCTGTGTCTCAGTGTTCTGACCTGCAGGAATGTGGGTTCCGGGTGGGGGTGGCCTACTGGTGTTGGAAGGGGGGTTGTACAGCGGCCGGGGGCTTGCGGCAGTCGTGCTGGCCCTGGGGTCTCTTCGTCGATCAGGACGTCGCGGCGGCCCCGTTCGTCGAGGTCGCGACTGCCTCGTCACTGCTTCTCGTCGGCCGGTGGTCGCTGGCTTCGCGCCTTGCCGTCCTCGTCGTTCGGGACGTCGAGTTCCTGCTGAGGTTGCTGGGGCTCCGCCCGCGCCCGCGGGGCCTCGCCTTCTGGCCGGTGGCGGGTCGTCGCCCCACGGCCTCGGGCTGGCCGGCTGATCGAGGGTCCGCGTGCTGCCGTGCCGCGTCCGCGAGCTCCGGCTGCTGGCGGTCCGGGCCGGAGCCGGCGGTCGGCGTTGGCTCTGGCCGCGGTCCGTCTGCCGAGTTCCGTTCCGCGGTCCAGGCCGTCGGTCTCGGCGGTTCGTCGCGGTTCCAGGCTCGGCTGGGCCGCGACCGGCGGCACCCGCGGCCCGGACCGGTTCCGTTCGCCGTTCGGGTCGGTCCTGCTCGCCGTCCTGTCGCCGGGCGGCGACAATCGTCGGGTTTCTGGCCTGGGGTTTCGTCGGTGTCACCTGTGTCTGCGGCCTGTGGGCGGGGTGTCGCGCTTTGCTCCGTGCCGCGCCTGCTGGCCGGCGGCTGGCGATCGGCTCGTTGGGCGGCCTTCGGGGCGGCCTGCGTACCCGCGCTGCTGCGGATGATCTTTCCGTCCAGGGCGTCGTGGCCGTGGTCGGTGGTTGTCGGCGTCGCGGTCCGCGCGCTCCGGCTGTCGGCAGTCCGGGTCGTGGTCGCCGCCGGGCCGATGCTGCGCGCCGGCCCGCTCCGCCCGCGCGGTTCGGCCCGAAGCGTTGGGCTGCTGGCCTGTGGTGATGGTGTGTCGGCTGATTCGGGCGGATCCGCCCGGCTGCGGCCGCGCCGCCCGGGCGGGGTCTGGCTGTTCTGGTTCAGTCTCCGTCGTCCGCTTGCCGCGGTCGCGGCGCCGCTCTCGTGCTGCTGTGCGGCGCCTGCTGTCGGGGCCCGTCGTTACAGTCGGCTTCGGAGGTATTCGGCCGTCTCGACAGCGTGTTGAGGGTCGAGGTAATCGACTGGTTGCCAGCGAGCGGTGTCGTATTCTTCTGAATTCTCCCAAGGTGCAAGGGCGTTGCAGAGCTCGTTCCAGTGGCGTTGCTTCGCCCTCAGCATGCTCCGGGATCCGTCGTCGAGGTCAAAGGCCGTCCGCACAGTATTGACCAGGTTGAATACTGATCTGTCCATGGCTTGCGCCATCCGAAATTCGTCAGAATTCGTTGCGTGGTTACTCATTGCTTTATGAATACGGGCCTTGAGGAATTTCTCTGCAGCGTCGATGTCTGCGGTTGTGAGGTCGCTGGCGTGCAGGACCGTCGCGTGGCTCGGGGTGGCTGTCACGGTGAGCCCAACGACGCGAGGGCCTGCTGGTGGTATGCCGTTGGGCTGATCGAGGGTCCGCGCGCTGCCGTGCCGCGCCCGCGGGCCGCCGTGCTGCTCGGGATCTTCGCCAGCCCGGCCGCGCCCGCGATCCGACTGGCCGGTCTGCGGTGGCTGCCGGCCGCTGCTGGTCTTCGGCGGCCTTGTGCTCCTCGGGCTGTCCGCTCCTTCTCCGAACGTCGTGCTCGTCGGGCGTCCGCGGCCGGCGGGCCCGCGCTCCGCCGCCGGCCGGCGGCTGTTCCCCGCGCGGTGTCGGCGCCTCGTCCTGCCTGCTGCCGGCAGTTGACGACGTTGCGCTCGCGTCACTGCTCCGCCGCTCCGCCGTGGGTGGCCTACATCCTTGTAGGCCTGTAGGCCACCCATGCATTAGTGCTCTGACCTGGGGGGATGTGGGTGTGGAGTGGGGGTGGCCTACTGGCCTACAGGTGTTGGAAGGGGGTGTTGTTGTAGGCCGGGTCATTGTTCTGGGGTGGGGCTCTGCCAGCCGTCGACTGCTCGTTGACTGCCCGATGGCGGATCGGCCCCCGCCGGCCCAGTGGCCTCCTCCTGGCCGGCGGGGGCCGCTGGGGCGAGGGCGCGGTCGCGGTGCTGGGTGTCGCCGGGCCCGGGCTGGCCGTCGACTTCCGGTTGGGGCGGGGGCCTGGGCCTCGGTTGCGGCGCTGGGTGGCGGGCTGTCCCTCGTCCTGCTGGCCGTCCTGGGGCGGTGCTGCGCCGGGCCCCGGCTGGCGGGGCGTGGAGTTCACCGTTGCTTGTTGGCGGCCGCGGAGCGGCTGCTGGGGGGCCTCGTGCCCCGTGCCTGCGGGCTGCCGGGGGCTTGTCGTCCTGGTCGACCAGGACCACGAGTTCCTCTCCGGTTGCCGGCCGGGGTCAGCAGCGGTCAGCAGGGGTCGGCGGCGGTCGGCTGGGGCTGGGTGGTGGTTGGAGTTCGTCGTTGCGGGCGGGCGGTGGCCGCGGAGCGGTCGCTGGGGTGGTTGTGGCTCGGTGGGTCGGTGCTGTGTGGGGGTCTGGTGGTCCGCGGAGCGGGCCAGCGGACCGGGGCTCGGTGACCGATGCCGTACAAGTTCAGAAGGGGCTGGCGGTCGACCGGCGTGTCGGCGGCGCTTGCGGCGCCGACACCGACACACCCTCAGCTCTCCTCTGTCTCCTGGGCCCGTGAGAGCGCCTCAGAGGTCCGCATAGCGGGCCTCCCGCCCCCGAGCAACTCCCGCCGTCCCACGACCCCCAGAACACCGCCCAGCACCTTCGTCTCCTCCCGATCAACTCACCCTCACCATGCCCCTGAACCAACACTCCTGATATCACGTCAAAACTCCCACCAATTCCTAACTTGAATTCTCCTCACCCTCCCCCCAATTCTTCAATCCGCGAAGCGGATTGAAAAGCACCGCATCAAAACCGCAACCACACAACTACCCGCACCCAAAACCGAATTCCGCTTTAGCGGAATTCCATGGGCCTGTCTGGGCGCTTCAGCGCCCAGAAGCCGCATGGCGG
>NZ_BAAARK010000085.1:0-5167 GCF_039532155.1 Streptomyces lunalinharesii | reverse complement strand
ACACCATCCGCCGCCACACCAGAACGACTCGACAACAACAGATGACGCACCCCACACGACCGCACCACATGCCGAGCCAACACACCACCCAAACCACCCGTACCACCCGTCACCCACACCGTGCCGTCGGGCTGCCAACTGCGGGGCAGGGTGAGCACGAGCTTGCCGATGTGCTTGGCCATGCTCATGTACCGGAAGGCGTCCTTGGCGTGCCGCACGTCCCAGGTGCGGACGGGCAGCGGCCGCAGGGCGCCGGTGCGGAAGAGGCCCATCAGTTCGGCCAGCATGGTGCCGATGGTTTCCGGCGCCACCCAGGCGAGGTCGAAGGACTGGTAGGAGAGGCCGTCCGGGAGGGTGTCGGCTTCGCGGATGTCGGTCTTGCCCATCTCCAGGAAGCGGCCGCCGGCGCCGAGCAGCCCCATCGAGGCGTCGACGAACTCACCGGCGAGGGAGTTGAGGACGAGGTCGAGGCCGCCGTCCCCGGCGGTCTCGGCGAACGCGGTCGCGAAGTCCAGGGTCCGGGACGAGGCGAGGTGGTCCTCGGCCACGCCGAGTTCCCGCAGCACCTCCCACTTGCCTTCGCTCGCCGTCGCGAACACCTCGGCACCGAAATGACGGGCGATCTGGATCGCCGCCATGCCCACACCACCGGCACCGGCATGCACCAGCACCTTCTCCCCCGCCCGCAACCCGCCCAACTCCACCAGCGCGTGATAGGCCGTCAGGAACACCAGCGGAACGCCGGCGCCGGTCTCCCAGGACCAGTCCTCGGGCAGGTGCGTGAGGCGGCGGGCGTCGTCCACGGCGAGGGATCCGAAACTGCCGGTGATCATGCCCATCACGCGGTCACCAGGAGCGAAGCCGGTGACCTCCGGCCCGACCTCGACGACCACACCGGCCGCCTCCGACCCGAACAACCCGGCGTCACCGGGGTACATGCCGAGCGCGTTGAGCACGTCCCGGAAGTTCAGGCCCGCGGCCCGGACCTCGACGCGCACGTCGTGGCCGGTCAACGGAGCCAGCGCCGCCGGGTACGGGGTGAGGGCGAGGCTGTTGAGACTGCCCTTGGCCGTGCTGTCGAGTCGCCAGGCCGGTTCGGCCGGCGGAGTGAGGGCGGCGTCCGCACCGACGCGGGCCAGCCGACCGGCGAGCACACTTCCGTCGCGCAGCGCGAGCTGCGGCTCCTCGGTGTGCAGCGCCCGGGCCAGCAGGTGCCCCCGGTCGGCGGCAGCGGCGGTGCGGTCGTGCGTGCCGGCCGGAGCGGGGTCGCGGTCGATGAGGGCGAAGGCGTCCGGCGTCTCGGACTGGGCGGAACGGATCAGGCCCCAGACCGCGGCGGCGCCCAGGTCGATGACGTCGGCGCCGCCGGCGGCCACCGCGCCGGTCGTGACGAACACCAGGCGGGAGCCGACGAAGCGCCCTTGTCCGAGCCATTCCTGAACGAGGGCGAGGGCGGCGGCGGTCAGGGCGTGGGCGGCCTCGACCGGGGAGCCGGCTCCGGTTCCCGTCGCGGAGGCAGAGGTGATTCCCGTTGCGGAAGCGGAGGCGGTCCCCGTTGCGGAGGCCGTGGCGGTTCCCGTTGCGCTGATGCTTCCGACCGTGGTGACACTTCCGGGCGTGATGGCCGTTGAGGCGAGGGGTACGAGGACCGTGCCCGGGACCTGCGCGTCGTCCGCGGCCAGGGTGGCCAGGTCGGGGTGCGTGGTGGTGTGGATCCCGGCGGCGGTCAGTTCGGCGGCCAGGCCGGCGTCCTCCGTCCCGATGAGCGCGACGGCGGCCGGCTCGCGACCGGCGTCCTGGGCGCCCCGCCCGTCGTGCGTCGCCGGCGCGACGGCACCCTCGGACACCGGCGTCCAGTCCAAGGTGAACAGGGCGTCCCTGACCAGACCCGTGGCGCCGGTCAGCTGGGCGCCGGACACGCGGCGGGACACCAGGTTGTCGATGGCGGCGACGAGCCGGCCGGTGGTGTCGGCGACGGCGAGGGCCACGGACTGCCCGTCGTCGCCGGTCGGGGTCAGCCGGACGCGCAGTGCCGTGGCACCCGTGGCGTGGAGAGTGGCGCCCTCCCAGGAGAACGGGAGCCCGCCGTTGCTCTCGTCTCCGTCGTGGGCGACGAGGGAGGCGTGCAGGGCCGCGTCCAGGAGCGCGGGGTGCAGACCGAAGCCGGCCGCGGCGTCCCCGGCGGCATCCGGCAGGGCCACCTCGGCGTAGACCACGTCACCGGCGCGCCAGGCGGCGCGCAGGCCCTGGAAGACCGGCCCGTAGCCGAAACCGAGTGCGGTGAAGCGGGCGTAGCAGTCGGTCGTGTCGAGGGAGACGGCGTCGGCGGGCGGCCAGGCCGTCGCGTCGAAGGGTGCCGCGGCCGGTGCCGCGCCCGTGGTGGTGGTCAGGGTGCCGGAGGCGTGGGCGGTCCAGGACGCGTCGGTCGCGTGCTCGGGCCGGGAGTGCACCGTGAGGATGCGGCGGCCGGTGTCGTCGGCGACGCCGACCCGGACCTGGGTCCGCACAGCCCCGTGCTCGGGAAGGGCGAGCGGTGCGGCGAGCGTCAGTTCCTCGACGCGGTCGCAGCCGACCTCGTCGCCCGCCCGGAACGCCAGCTCCAGCAGGGCGGTCCCCGGTAGCAGCGCCTGGCCCATCACGGTGTGGTCGGCCAGCCACGGATGCGTCTGCAGCGACAGGCGTCCGGTGAACAACACCCCTTCGCCGTCCGCGAGTTCGACCGTACCGTTCAACAGCGGGTGTTCGGCGGCGGTGACGCCGACGGCCGCGGCATGCGCGGTGGACAGGGCGCCGGTGGGCCAGTAGGTGGCGTGTTGGAAGGCGTACGTCGGCAGGTCGACGCGGGCGGCGCCGGTGCCGGCGAAGAACGCCGACCAGTCGATGCGGGCCTCTGCCGCGTGGAGGTGGGCGAGCGCACTGAGCGCGGCGGTCTCTTCGTCGCGGCCCTTGCGGAGGACCGGCACGGTGACCGGGATGAGGACCGTGCCGGTGTTGGTGTCGGATTTCGTGTCGGTGTCGGTGTCGGTGTCGGCGGTCAGTGTCTGCTGGGCCATGGCGGAGAGGACCCCGTCCGGGCCGAGTTCCAGGAAGGTGGTAGCACCACGGTCGGCGAGGGTGCGGATGCCGTCGGCGAAGCGGACCGCCTCACGGACGTGCCGCACCCAGTACTCGCCCGAGCAGAGGGCATCGGCCGCGGCCAGTTCACCCGTCACGTTGGAGACGACGGGCAGGGTGGGCGCCGCGTAGGACAGTCCTTCCGCGACGGTGCGGAAGTCGTCCAACATCGGGTCCATCAACGGTGAGTGGAACGCGTGCGAAACCCGCAGTCGGGTCGTCTTCCGCCCGTCTGCCGCGAGCCGCTCCGCCGCCGCGAGGGCCGCGCTTTCGCTGCCGGAGAGGACGATGGCAGAGGGCCCGTTGAGGGCGGCGATCGCCAGGTCGTGGGAGAGGTACGGGAGGACCTCGTCCTCCGTCGCCTGGACGGCGATCATCGCGCCACCCTGCGGAAGCGCCTGCATCAACCGGGCGCGCGCCGCGACCAGGCGGCAGGCATCCGCCAGCGACAACACGCCCGCGACGTGCGCCGCGGCAATCTCACCGATCGAGTGACCGGCTACGAAGTCCGGCCGCACACCCCAACTCTCCACGAGTCGGAAGAGGGCGACCTCCACGGCGAACAGTGCCGGCTGCGCCCAACCCGTCTCGTTCAACCGGTCAGCGTCATCGCCCCACATCACCTCCCGCAACCCGATCCCCGACGACAGCTCGGCATCCAGACCGTCGACGACCTCGTCCAACGCCTGCGCGAACACCGGGAACCGGCCGTACAACTCACGCCCCATACCGAGACGTTGGGACCCCTGACCCGAGAAGAGGACCGCGTGGCGCCCCGCACGGGTACGGCCGACGACGGCGGCAGTGTCCGGTGCGCCGGCGGCGATCGCCGTCAGCGCGCGGACCGCATCGGTGTGGTCGGTGGCCAGCACCACCGCGCGGTGGTCGAACGCCGAGCGCGTCGTGGCCAACGAGTATCCGAGGTCCAGCGGGCGCGGGGCGGGCCCTTCGCTCAGGGTGAGCAGGAGGCGTTCGGCCTGGTCACGCAGTGCCTCGGGAGACTTTCCGGACAGCGGTAGCGGAACGACACGGGGCGCGGACTCGCTCGGCGCCCCGTCCGCGGGCTCGACGGGTGCGGGCTGTTCGAGGATGACGTGGGCGTTGGTGCCGCTGATGCCGAACGAGGAGACGCCGGCGCGCCGGGCCCGGCCCGTCTCCGGCCAGGCGATCTCGTCCGTCAGCAGCTCGACCGCACCCGCACTCCAGTCCACGTGCGAGGACGGGGCGTCGACGTGCAGGGTCCGCGGCAGCATGCCGTGCCGCATCGCCAACACCATCTTGATGACACCCGCCACGCCGGCCGCGGCCTGCGTGTGACCGATGTTGGACTTCACCGAACCCAACAGCAACGGACGCTCAACCGCACGGTCCTGCCCATAGGTGGCGAGGAGCGCCTGCGCCTCGATCGGGTCACCAAGGGTCGTACCGGTGCCGTGCGCCTCGACCACGTCCACCTCACCAGCAGTGAGTCCGCCACTGGCCAACGCCTGCCGGATCACCCGCTGTTGGGACGGACCGTTGGGGGCGGTCAGACCGTTCGACGCGCCGTCCTGGTTGACCGCGGAGCCGCGCACCACCGCCAGGATCTCGTGACCGTTGCGGACCGCATCCGACTGACGCTCCAGCACCAGCATGCCCACGCCCTCGGACCAGCCGACGCCATCCGCCGCCTCGGCGAACGCCTTGGAACGGCCGTCCGGCGCCAGGCCACGCTGACGCGAGAACTCCACGAACGTGCTGGGCGTGGACATCACCGTCACACCACCCGCCAACGCCAACGAGCACTCCCCCGAGCGCAACGCCTGCGCCGCCCAGTGCAACGCCACCAACGACGACGAACACGCGGTATCGACCGTCACCGCCGGACCTTCGAGACCCAGGCTGTAGGAGACGCGACCCGAAGCGACGCTGCCGGCGCTCCCCTGCCCCTGGAACCCCTCGAACTCCTTGCCGCCCAGGATGCTCCCGTAGTCCCCGTACATCACACCGGCGAACACACCCGTCGCACTACCCCGCAAACTCAACGGGTCAATACCCGCCCGCTCAACCGCCT
>NZ_BAAARK010000084.1:0-6597 GCF_039532155.1 Streptomyces lunalinharesii | reverse complement strand
CTGCACGGCTTCCGTCGCCTGCGCATCCGATGGGAGCGACGGGACGACATCCATGAAGCCTTCCTCGGGCTCGCTACATGCCTCATCACCTACAGACACGTCCGACGCCTTTGTTAGGACCTCTTAGTGAGTTGAGTGTGCGTCGGGTCCGAGCGGGCTCGTGGCCGCATGGCCGAGCGAACACACCGGCCGTGCCCGGCACGGTGGGAGAGGAAGGCGTAGTGGGCGGGACGAAGCGACGACCGTACGGATCGACGGCCAAGACACGGCAGATGGTGCTCGCCGCGCTGGGAGTGGTGAAGGTGGCGACGGCCGAGCAGATCCGGCAGCTGATGTGTCCAGGCACGGCCAGTGCGCAGACCGTCCGCAACGGATGCCTCGACCTCGCGCGCGACGGCCTGGTGGAGTCACTCGGCTCCGCCAGCCGCACCAACGCCGGCGGTCATCTGGTCACCGAGAAACTCTGGAACCTCTCCGGACCCGGGCTGGAGGCTGCAGCGGCGGAGTTGGACCGGCCGATGCGGGAGATGGGCGGTACCGCCCGCGGCGCCGCGCGAGCCGGGGCGAAGCACGCCGTAAAGGTCACCGACACCATCAGCGCCTTCCTGCAGACCCCACCTGAGCCGACCCGCCCCGTGCCCCGCAAACGACCTCAGAGCGCCACCACAGCCGTCTCCAGCACTCCCGTAGGCGATGACACCGACACCGGCCCTACAGGCGTTCGAGAGCGCCCTCAGGGACTGGGACAGATCAGCTCCTGGGCAACGGAGGTAGTACTCCCGGTCTCCGGCACGCTCACCACCCCCGGCAAGAACAGCCCACGCGCCGACGCGGTCCTCACGGCGCCGGAGTCCGGGGTGCCCGTGATGTTCGTGGAGGTGGACAACGGCACCGAAGACCCCATTGCCCTGTCCTACAAGGCCAGCCGCTACCGCGAGTTCTTCCGCCGCACCGTCAAGGTGCCCGGCCCCTCACCGCACTCCTACGCCCGGCCCACCCCCATGTGGGAGAGGCTGTACGGCCCGCTCGGCCGCGAGGGGTATCCGCCGCTGGCAATCGTGTTCACCAAGCAGGTCGGGCCCACCGCGATGAAGAACCGCATCGCACGCGTCCAGCACCTGACCGAAGCGCACTGGGCCGGCGAGTACCAGGAGCACGGCGCCAGCTACGGCTCCGACGAACGAGACGGCTACACCGACTACACGGACGCCGTGCCGATCCTTGTCACCACCCTGGACCGACTCCGCGAACACGGCCCCCTGGGCCCAACCTGGTTCCGCTTCGGCCACCGCACCTGGCAGACCCTCCCCGACGCTCTCGACAACCCCGACGACCACCGCGACTACAGACGACGCGCAGACGAGCGCGCACGCCGTCACAAGCAGCAGCGCGAACAGCAGGAGAAACAGCAGGAGCGCGAACGTCAGGAAGAGTTCGAGCGCTGGAAGGCGGAGGATGCCGCTGCCAAGGCCGCCAAGAAGCCCGACCCGGTGTGCGAAAGGTGTGGCGGCCCGTTGGAAGGCAGCCGCTTCGAGTACGACCCGCTGGAAGACGACGCGCCGCCGGCTGACGGAGCGCACTGCGCGAGCTGCCGCATCCAACTGACCGAGCCCACCAGCCGCCTCGGTCGGATGATCCGGCGCTTGGTGAACGGAGACGGGTACCCCCGCCCGTAGCGCCATCCCACGGCGCGCAGGGCTGCCCCGGACCCCGAGTGCTTACCTCGACCGCTGACCGGCGAAGGTGCCCGTGGTGAAGTCGGTGGCAAGCCTGGGAGGGACACCGGGGCCCTCGCCGGGCTCGCACGTCGCCGGCCCGCGGTCCAGCACTGAAGCCCCCGGCGCGGGCATGCTCAAGGCGCCCCTGGGCAAGCCCGGGTTGTCGGTGGGGGCTGGGAGGCTGGGCCTCATGGACAGGGATGAGGAGTTGCTGCGCGGTCGGGTCTACGGGGAAGACCACGACCATCCCCGGCCCGGGCCAAAGCCCGGCCGGACATACGCCGAACTGGTCGGCGGCCCGCTCGACGGCCTGCTGCTCGACATCACGGGCTGGACACAGGACGAGGTCGAAACCGGCGTCGCCCTCCAGACCGAGCTGGGGCAGTTCGGCGCCGGCGGCCGGGCCACGTACCACCCACGCCCCGGCGACCCCGCCTGCTTCGACTGGACCGGCGACACCCCCTGACCGACTCGCCCCTCGAGCCGGCCCGGGGCAAGCTGGAAAGCGCGCCGATCGTCGTGCACCGGCCACTCCTCAGCCGCGTGGACGGCGCCGGTGACGGACCCGGTGAGTGGGCCGCTGCCCGCGCCGTGGCGAGCTGCCGCGCGTGATGCGCTGGCTGCGGGCGCGGCGGCTGCGGTGACGACGACGTTCATCATGCCCATCGCATCCCGATCGCCGACAACTGCTCCACCCGCTCCGGAGACAGCGTCGCGGCCCGGCTGTGCTGGTTCCCGATCCACGCGCTGAGCCGGAGCTCTCGCTCCTCCTGGTCCTCGCCGACGATCCGCTCGACGTGCCCCCGTCGAACGGGCGACGCGGCCGCGTCGCCCGGCTCTTGGCCGCGCTGGCAGCCCTCGCGCCGCGCCCTTCATCGCTGGCTACGGTGGCGGGCGACGCCTCCTTGCCCAGCTTCGCGACCGGGAGCTGACTGCTGGCGGCTTCGACGAGTTCGTCGATCGGAGAGGCACTTCGTGCCTGGATGGTCGGGGTCGTTGGGTGGCTAAGCTCGGATCGTGACGACAACAGAGACCGTCTTGTGGGACGTCAAGGTGAAGCGCGGCGACGTATGAGTCACCGTGGCGGACGGGAAAGACCAGACCACCGAGGGAAACGTCCTGGCGCTGGGCGCACTGGCCGCCCACTTGATGACGGTGGACCACGCCAACGACCTGGACGAACGGCGCGTGCTGGTGAAGGCACCTGACGGATGGTCCACCCGTCTCCGCGCAGAAGCTGGAGGCCATGCGCGAGCGTGCAGCCCAGCCGTCCACCGTCCACCTCGGCATGCCCGACTTCCGCCGGAACGCCGGACGAAGCAGCGCCGAGCCCGAAACCCCACCAACCGCGGCAGGCCCGTTGTGAGTCGACCGTGTATTCGGGACCGTTGCCGCCGCGAGATCAAGCCTTGGGCAGGAAATCCCGCCAGAACGAGACGGTCGCCTGAGGGCGCCAGTCGTCCGGAGTGTGAGCGTCGAAATCGTCGAACTCGTGGTTGACGTAGTCGACCAGGTCAGTGCCGTAACAGATGATGTCGGTGCCCCACACTGAGAGAACCGGGTGACCATGGGAGCCATGGCCGGCAGGCAGAAACCGATGCCCGTAGATGGGAACGAGCTTGGGGACCCGAGCAAGCAACGCCTGAGCTTGCTGAAGGGCCTCGTCGGCATCCTCCGGCCGTTGCCCCCAGCTCGGGTGCCAGTAGCCGCGTCGGACCGACAGGGAGATGCCCTCCACGGGCCACTCAAGCCGCTCTCGGAGTCCTTTGGGGTCGCCGTTGCGCCAGTCCGGCCACGGGTTCTCCCACGTGTCCCCCTCTTCGGGCGGCTGACTGACCGGCAAGCCCGACGCCAGGAAGGCCCGGTGGTCGTCGGCAAACTCGAAGCCGTACTCCTGCTCAATACGCTGGAGCTCGGCCTCGCTCAGCCCCGGCGCTATCTCGCAGCAGTCCGCGACAGCGAGAAGGCGCGCTGCTTCGATCCCCAACTTCATCCCATCCGGCTTCATCACGCTGGAACAGTACTGGTCCCACCATCTGAGCTCGAACAGTTTTCGAAGATCGCTTGGCTGCAGCTGAAGCCCGCCTGACGCGAGATGAGCTCAGGCGCGCGGCGGCAGGACCTCGATCACGGTGGCCGTTCCGGCAACCGGGCGAGCTTCGTACATGGTGATCACATCGCCGCACTTCAGGTGCCTCCACTGCTCGGGGTTCAGAGGAGCCAGCCGAACGTCGGCGGTCTCTCCCGGGCCGAGTTCCTGCGCATACTCCACCCACAACCTGGCGATGTTCAGTTCTCGCTCCCCGCCGGCGGTGCGGTTGCCGATGTCCCACATCGGCCGGAGCCGTCCGTCTGCGGCGAAGGCAGTCCGGCGTCGGCCCTCCTCCGCACCCGCCAGGCTCAGGGTCGCCCGGAGGGTGCCGTGCCTGACCTCCCAGCCCCGCCACTCGCACCAACGACGGCTGCGGTCGAGCATCATCTGGCGAGCAGCCTCGGCGAGGAGTTCCCAGAAGTCGACGGATACGGGGTGGACGTCGCCGATCTCGATGAGAACGCCGAGCACCATCTCCCACTCCTGGCGCCCGATGTCCTCGCGCACATCCCCGACCGTCTGTCCGTTCTCAGCCGTTGCGTCCTCTGGCAGAAGATCGACGGCCTGCCGAAGGAGTGTGAACGCGTCATCCATGTGCTGCATTCTCCCCTCTCTCCAGAAGCCCGTTGAAGGGCGACCAGGCCGGTCGGAGTTGGCGGCGCGACACGCCCAATGCTCGCTTGTGCCGAAATTGTTGCCCACTACTTTGAGCAACTCGACTGCGATCCAACCCCGCCAGACCGTCTGGACTAGTTCGGATAAGCAGGCATCCGCTGCCCCGTGCTCCAACTCGATCCCCAGCAGCGGCCCCGCCTCATCGAGATCATCCGCAACCTTCGTGAACGCATCACCGAGGCCCGTGCCAACGGCTGGCTCGGAGAAGTCGAAGGACTCCAGGTCAGCCTCAACGCCGCCATGGCCAAGCTCACCAGCCTCAACCGGACCTCCACCGACGGCCGCCCCCAACTGGTCGATCTCGGCATGCCCCTTTTCACCGACCCACCGGCACGTCACTTCGACTCGACTCCGTGACAGGAGATCCGCATGCAACCAATCCCGATCGAAAGAGCTACCTAACGCAGTCGCGCCGTGGCGAGGCAGATCTTGAAGGCGCAGGGGACATGCCCATCTGACGTCGTCATATCCCTCACCTCGGCAAAGAAGGCCTTACGCAACCGCTCCATAGTCGCGCGATCGAGCGGGCCAAGATCATAAAGGCTGGAAACCGCAGCCCATACCTGCTCCACTGGTCCGCTCAGGTCGATAGGAACGGTCTCCCAGCCCACTGCCGCGAAGCCTGCTGGTCCGAGGACTGCATCGAGCCCCTCGCGACTGCGTGTCCTTTTGTCCCCCAACGCCGGGATACGCTGCGAGGCTGGCGTCTCCTCAATCGTGCGCCGCAACAGCGTGAGGAACCGTTCATAAGCGTCGCCGCCTACGGCCCCGCCTCCCACCACACATGCCAGAACCCCTCCTGGAGACAGCACCCGGGCAACCTCAGCTGCGACTTGCTCGATCTCGCTCATCAGCATCAGCGCCATGTGGGAAACGCAGGCGTCGAAGCTGTCGTCGGCGAAAGGAAGCTCCTGAGCTCGGCCTTCTTCCAGCTTCGCTTCGGAAAGCGCCGGTCGACGTCGTGCCAGCGCCAGAGAGTGCGAGGACAGGTCCACTCCCGCGAGTTGTCTCCCGGCCCTTCGGGCCAGTAGCTCAAGCAGTAGGCCATCGCCGCAGCCAAGGTCCAGCACGCGCATGCTTCCAGCTACCTGATCGCACAAGATCTCATAGCTTGACCGGCCGTCTGGGGCATGGCCACGGCCGAACGCCTCTGCGGTCACTGCTGGGTACT
This sequence comes from Streptomyces lunalinharesii, assembly GCF_039532155.1. Lineage (NCBI taxonomy): Bacteria > Bacillati > Actinomycetota > Actinomycetes > Kitasatosporales > Streptomycetaceae > Streptomyces > Streptomyces lunalinharesii. The sequence goes on along the minus strand of NZ_BAAARK010000084.1, from coordinate 941 downwards.
CGGCGTGGAACGCCTGCAGAAATGCCTCTTGCGGTGCGGTAGTCGTCACTCGCCCAACCTACGCCGCAGGCCTTTCGCGCGACCGTCCTTTAGTCCGGAAAAGTGCCGCGACCGTGGCGCTGGCCCTGCACTCGGTGTTCACGGCAGATCTGGACACGGCCACCGAACTCGGCATCGTCGACCTCGCCCGGAAGTACGTCGACCGCGATCTGAACGTCACGCTCGTCCACCGCGACGTCGACAAACCCGTCCTCGCGCGCTGAACCGCACGAAGGGAGAGCCAGCGTGAACCGCTCCGCAGCCCTCCCTGCCCGTCGCGGCCCCCGCACCGTCGCGGAGTTCAACAAACGCTGCCGAGATCGGGCTCCGCCGGTCCCGGGCGAACCACCACCGCGGTAGACACCGTCGGCCCGAACGTCGTTGGGAGGGCTGCGGGCCGACTCGGCCGGCACCAGCTACCGCGGCCAGGTCAGCCAATCAGGCCGCGCAGCATCGGGATGCTGACGCCCGCCGAGGACAGCCCGGCCAGAGCAGCGGTTGGCGCTGAGCCGCCGCCGAGGTAGGTGAGGGCGCCGGCGATGAGCCCGAGGATGATCGAGGCCAAGAGCACCAGGGTGGTGTGCACCGTCAGGAACGGCGCCGGCTCGCGTTGGTCCGGCGGGGGCGTCTTCGACCCGGCAGGAGGTCCACCGGTCGACGTGTCTCGACGTCGACGAGCACGGTTCCGTAGATTCGGCCTCTGCGCTGGGCGTATTCGTCCACGCCGAGGACGCGGGGCGTCGCGACGGGAGGATCCGGCAGCGCGGAGACCAGTCTTAGAGGTCCTAACAGAAGTGGTTGATCATGTGACTGTTGGCTTGTCCGCTCGTTGGTCTGGTCGTGGGGAAGAGACAGGCACGGCCGTGGATCGTGTCGGATGAACTGTGGTTGCTGATCGAGCC
>NZ_BAAARK010000083.1:0-6877 GCF_039532155.1 Streptomyces lunalinharesii | reverse complement strand
ACCCAACGACTCCCCACCCACCTCATCCCCGCAACCCTCACCGCCCTCCCCCAACTCCCCCTCACCCCCAACGGCAAACTCGACCCCACCCACCTCCCAGAGCCGGCAATCGAACCCGACACACCTCAAGGGACCGACGGATCCACCGAAAACGAACCCGAACTCGGCCCTGCCACCGCCACTGTCGAGTCCCGCCTGATCGCCATCTGGGAAGCCCTCCTGCATGTCCCCGCGCGTCCTGGGGACAACTTCTTTGAAATCGGCGGCAATTCACTGCTCGCGTCCCGACTGCGCACCGCGCTGCACGAGGCCGGGTTCACCTCGGTGCAACTGCGTGACATCTACCGCAACTCTTCGCTCCCCGCCCTCGCCAAACTCGTTCGGGCGGCCGGGTGCGGCGTCAAGGAGCTCTCGTGACAGACCGACCGGCAACCCCAGGCCAGCTGCGGTTCTTCGTGCTCGACCAGCGGGACGGCAGAGGCACGGTCCTCAACCACATCGTCATCGAGGGCGCACTCTCCCCCGCCCGCCTCACCGACGCGGTGCACGTCGTCCTGGAGAGCCAGCCCGCGCTGCGCACGTCGCTGCACATGACGCCGGATGGCCTGACGCAACGCGTCCATCCGGCGTCGGACGTGGACATCCGCGTCCAGGAGTCGGACACCGGCGAGTCGGACCTGCCCGCCCTCATCACGTCCGCCGGCGCCCGCTTCGCACATGGTGCGGGACCCCTCTGCCGCGTCCGCGTCCTCACCGGCCGCGAGCGCACCCACTGCCTGATCGGCACGCATCACGCGATCTTCGACGACGACTCGGCGGCCGTCCTCCTCCACCAGCTCTCGCGCGCGTACGAGAAGGGGGCACCGTCCCTCTCGCCCACACCTGCGATGCCGGCACCCGAGCCCGAACACGCCACCCGGCTCAACGAGTTCTGGTCTGCCGAGCTGGCGAACTGCCCGCCGGACACCGCGCTCCCTTTCGCAGGCATCGCCGACAGCACGACATCGGGCACCCTGACCCTCGACGTGGGGCCGGACCTCCTCGCCCGCATGACCGCCCTCACGCGGGAGTGCGGCGCCACCCCCTTCGTCCAACTCCTCGCGGCAGCAGCAGTGGTGACCGGCTGGTACACGAGCCGAGACGACCTGGTCGTCGCCACGGTGACCAGCGGCCGAAGCGCGACTGACCAGGGAACCATCGGCTGTCTGCAGAACACCGTGCCGGTGCGCCTGAGGTTCGACGAGGCCGACACCGAAGAGGTGCTCGTCCGAACCATGGACGCGCTGTTCGACGCCGTGGACCACGCGGCCCTGCCCATCGAGGACATCCTTGACACCGCGGGAGTGCGACGCCTGCCGGGCCGTAAGCCGCTCACCCAGATCCTCTGCGCGCAGACCACCGAGTCCGCGCCCCTGCGGACGGCCGGGCTCGACTGGCGGCTCACCCAGTCCGCACCGGTCGAGGCCGAGTACGACCTGGCCCTGACGCTCCATCATGCGCTCGATGGAACCGCTCAGTTGCAGATCGGATACCGCCATGCCGCGCTCACCCCGCAGGCGGCGGAGCGCTTCGGCCAGCACCTGCTCCAGGCCCTCTGCCTCCTCTGCACTGACGGTCTCCCCCGCCCTCTCGCCGAGTTGTCACTCCTCTCCCCCGAGGAGCAAGCCGAGCTGGCCGTTCTGGACGGCGGGCCGGCGCCCCTCGCCGCGGCACCAGTGCACGAACTCATCGATGAGCATGCGCGGCGCACGCCCGAAGAGACCGCCGTCACAGCCGGAGACCAAAGCCTCACCTACGCCGAACTCGCCGAACGAGCCGCCAAGTTGGCGGATGCCCTCATCGAGTCCGGCGTCTCCCCCGGTGACCGGGTCGGCGTGTGCCTCCCCAGGACCGTGAACCTGGTGGTGGCGCTGCTCGCAGTGTGGAAGTCGGGGGCCGCATATGTCCCGCTCGATCCCGAGTACCCGGCCGAGCGCCTGCGCTACATGGCCGAAGACGCGGCGCTCGCCGCCTCCGTCGCCCTCAAGCCCCTGATTCCAGGCATCGCCAACCTCCACCCCGACGCCGGCTCACGCACGACCACAGGTGGAGCCCCCGGCACACCCCGCCACGCCTGGCCGAAGGTTGACGTCGACGACCCCGCATACCTCATCTACACCTCAGGCTCCACGGGCCGCCCCAAGGGTGTCGTGATCCGCCACGCGAACCTGTGTGCGCTCTTCGCCGCCTTCGACCGGGAGCTCGACGGCGGCCCACCCCCCGTCACGGTGGCGGGCACCAGCCTGTCCTTCGACATCAGCGCCCTGGAACTGCACTGGCCGCTGGCGCGCGGCAGCTCCGTGCTGCTGACGAGCCACCGTGCGGTAACGGACGCCCCGGTACCGGACGGCGCCCTCTACCAGTGCACCCCGACGGTCGCACGCATCCTCGCCACGGACCCGGACGGCCGCCGCCTCCTCAACCGCCTCGGCGCCCTGCTGGTCGGCGGCGAACCCCTCCCTGCGGACCTGGCCCGCGACCTGACCGCCCTGGTCCCGGGCCCCGTGCTGAACTGCTACGGCCCGACGGAGACCACGGTCTGGTCGACGGTGTGGCGGGGGCCGAAGGGGGCCGACGTCCCCGTCCGGATCGGCCGACCGCTGCTCGGCGAGCGCTGCCACGTGGTGGATGCGCACGGACGCCGCCTCCCGTCGGGGATCCCCGGGCGCCTGATGGTCGCCGGGGCGGGCGTCGGCGACGGCTACTGGCGGCAGCCCGCGCTCACCGCCGACCGCTTCGCCCCGCTTCCCGAGGCCGGGGAGCAACTCGCTTACGACACCGGGGACATGGCGGTCTTCGAGAGCGCGGCCGACGGGCTGCGCTTCCTGAGCCGGGGCGACGGCCAGGTCAAGGTCCGAGGGCAACGCATCGAGCTGGCGGAGATCGAGTCGGTGCTGCGCGGCCACCCCGAGGTGCGGGACGCGGCGGTGGCAGTGGACGCCGGCGGGACGGCCGTCGCGGCCTTCGTCGTGCCGGCGTCCCCCAGCACGCGCACGGGCGAGCTGCCGGAACCGGCCGACGCGGCCTTCGCCGCCGAACTGCGGGCCCACGCCACGAGGTGGCTCACCGAGGTGATGGCGCCCACCACTTGGCTGCTGGTACCCGCGCTCCCCCAGTTGCCGAACGGAAAGCTGGACCGGGCGAAGGTCGCGGCCTGGAGTACCGCGCGGACCGCGGAGTTCACGGAGCGCACTCCGACGCATGCGACGGCCACCCCGGCCGCCGACAGCCCGGAAGCGGTCGTCCTCGACGCGTGGACTCAGGTGCTCGGCACGCAGGTCACCGACCTCGACGCGACGTTCTTCGAACTGGGCGGCAACTCCCTCGGCCTGCTTCGCGTCCTGGCCTCCCTGCGCACCCGCCACCCCGCCCTGCCGGCCGCCGTCCTGTTCCAGCACACCACTGTGCGCGGCTTGGCGGCGCACCTGTCGGCGCCGGGCGACGATACCGCGACACCCACCGCCAGCGACGGCGAAGAGCCGCCCCGGGGTCGAGGCGCCAGCCGGGCCCAGGCCCTGGCCCGCTGGAAGCGACCGGCACCCCGCTGACGCGTTGCACGGCACTCACCCCCCCCGGACGCCTGTCGACCACTCACCCACCCACCCCAAAGGACCTGCCATGAAACTCCCGCTGTTGTGCCTGCCCTTCGCCGGTGCGGGAGCCAGCGTGTTCCGCCCCTGGCGCGAGCACGAGGCCCAGACGTTCGAGGTAGCCCCGATCCAACTCCCGGGCCGCGAGGAGCTGTTCATCGAGGACCCGTACACCTCGCTCACCGAGGCGGCGACGGGCACGGCCGAGAGGATCCTCGCCGCGGCAGGCGAGGGCCCCTACGCCCTGTTCGGCCACAGCTTCGGCGCACTCCTCGCCTACGCCACGACGCAGCTCCTGCACAGCAAGGGCCTGCGCCTGCCGGAACGTCTCATCGTGAGCGGCGCGGCCGCACCGTGGCTACCGAGGCCCCACATCGGCGTACACGACCTGTCGGACGACGAACTGGCCTCCCGAGTGCACCAGTTGGTCGGCTACGACCACGATGCCTTCCACGACCCCGAGCTGCGCGAGCTGGTGATCCCGGCGCTGCGGGCGGACATGGGCATCAACGAGACTCCCTCGGCCACGCCGGGCCCCGGAAACCCCCTGCCCGTGGCCATCAGCGCGCTGCGGGGAGTCGACGACGCACTTGTGTCGCGGGACGCGACCGCCCAGTGGGCGGCGGCGACGAGCACCGGCTTCGAACTGATCGACGTCCCCGGAGAGCACATGTACTTCTCCGAGAACTGGCCGACGCTGTGGACCACCATCGACGAGCTGCTGCTCCGGGCCCGCCAAGAAGGGCTGATGCGTTCTCAGACTGCGAGCTGAGCAGGTCGAGCACGTGCTCGGGGCGTGACCGGCGGTGGCCGGCGGCAGCGGCGGCGTTCGCCCAGCCGGCTTGACGCATGAGGCCGATGGCGAGGTTGCGCAGGGGCGCCTTGCTGCGGGGCGCGGTACCCGTTCGGATGCGGCAGGCGTCTTCGGCGAACGTCACGTCGCGCAGGTGGTGCAGGGCCTCAAGGGACCGGCGCCCGCGGATCGGCGTGGCGAGCTGGGCGAGGCACCGCATCAGCTCCCCAGCGGGCGCCGGGCATCCCACTCCGCGAGTACCGCGTCGTGCTTGGCCTGGTCCAACCCGACGGGTACCTGCCCCTGCAGGTACTTCGGAGCCGGGTACGCACCACTCCGGAGTGCCCGCCAGGTGTCGGCGACGGTCTCGGAGACCGGGCGGCACCGCAGCCCGGCGGCCAGCGCCTTCTGTGATGATGCCTGCCAGATGCCGGCCATCTCGGGTATGTCCGGTGCCCACAGAGGCAGTTCGCTCCACGGGGCGATGTTCCGCTCCTGCAGGAAGGATTCATCGGCCCACACCAGTTCGGTGTCCGCGCCGGTGACGCGGACGCAGTCCCGCAGCAGCTCTCCCATGGTGGTGTTGCCCGGGATTCCACTGGCGATGTAACGGCCGCTGCCCTGTACCGCCAGCTGGTCGCACATGAACCGGGCGATGTCGCGGGCGTCGATCAGCTGCATCCGCCGGTCCGGGGCGCCCGGCGCCAACACGCGCCCGCCCCGGGCAATGGTCTCCAGCCACCACGGGAGCCGTCCGACGTTCTCCCCGGGACCCGTGATGATCCCCGGATTGATGATCAGCGCCCGTTCAGGGAAGCTCTCCTCCACGGCCCGTTCGCAACCGGCCTTGAGCGCGTTGTAGACCACGTCGTCCGGCCCCGCGTCTGGGGGGCACAGGTGCCGCGGGAAGCTCTCGTCGACTCCCTTGGCCGGCCAGTCGGCGTAGGCGTGGAAGGACGAGACGAAGGCATAGGCCGTCGCGTGTGCGGCCAAGATCCGCGCCGAGAGCCCGACGGTACGCGGTACGAACCCGCACGTGTCGATGACGGCGTCCCAATAGCGTCCGTCCACCAGCGTCCGCAGTGCTGCTTCGTTCTCCCGGTCGCCCTGGACAGCCTCGACACCGGACGGGGCCGAGCCGGACACGCCGCGATTGAAGAGGGTCACTTCGTGGCCGCGCCCGAGGGCCTCGTCCACGAGGGCACGCCCCAGGAATACCGTTCCGCCAATGATCAAGACCTTCATGACGGCACACTCTTCCATCGCACGAACCGCCCGCGTATCCCCGTTCTCTGGCAGCGAAACCCCACCCCTGCATCCACGCTCCCCGCAGCGGGCGATGTGGATGCGTCCTCGGGTGACGAGGCGAATGGTTCGCCCCAATGGGGCGGGTTGCGACCTGTGCCACGCGGTACCGCGGGCAGCTCCATCACTGGCACCGGGGTCGCTGTCAGCCTTGCTGCACCCCGTTGGCCTGCCCTGACGTCAGGGACCCGATACCACTTTCCTCAGAACCTCGCAGGGGCCAGATTGGCCGTCCCGTACGGGGACGTGGTCCACACCCAGGCGATCGGCCGAGGCCCGACCATGGCGGTCAACAGCTCCTAGAACTCGTTCGGAGCCATCTCTGCAGGATCGAAATCAACGCGCACGGTGATCAATATCCCTCCGCACGGCCGCGGATTCCACGGACGATCCGCAGCAACGCCCAACCGCCGAGTTCGATCGAAAATGCCCGGCATCGGAACCACCGGGCACCAGGAACCGACCCCGCGCCAACAACCACCAGCACCGCCGCCCGGGAGGACCTCAACGCCCCCACCCACGCCCACGACGGGCACAACACCCTCAACCTCCACGACCACACCTGGCCGCGCACACGCCAAAACGCCCGGGGGCTACCTCCGCATCTCCTCCGACCGCTTCGGCCTGGAGGCCGGCGTCGACCGCCACCTCGAAGACACCCAGGCCCACGCCCCTCATCGCCGCCACGGCCACCGCCCTCGCCGCCCCTACCCCCGTAGCCCACTGCAACGCCGGGGTGCCGACCGCGAACCGAGCCCGCCGCCCGCCCGGTCAAACCGCTGGTACCAATGCCACTCGACCTCTGCCGGAAGAGGGCAGCTCGAGCCCCCTCGGCAGGCAATCGTCGTACCGTTCAACCTTCGGCGCCACAGGCAGGCGCCGGCTCCGTCCGACCCGTTCCCACAGCTGCCTCGCGTGGTCGCCGCCGACTGCCTACTGTCAATCGGCTCCAGGGATAAGGACTGTGTCTCCCCTCAACTTCGCCCCGGCAGACACACACCGAGCGAGTGGACTGGAGACACGCCCAGAGACCTTGCCAACGTGGCCCCAGCAGCGTGGCGCCGCCCCAGCTGGTGGTCGGGTGTCCGCCCTGAAGGGACACGGGGCGTTGCCAACTACGCGTTGAAGGCGAGCGCCCGGAAGGTGTTGC
>NZ_BAAARK010000082.1:0-7828 GCF_039532155.1 Streptomyces lunalinharesii | reverse complement strand
GGCCTGGGCCGCTCGCGCGGCGGGTTCACCAGCAAACTCCACCTGAGCGCGGATGGCCGCTGCCGCCCGCTGTCCCTGATCGTCACCGCAGACCAGCGAGCGGACTGCACCCAGCTCAAACCCGTCCTGGGCAAGATCCGCGTGCCCCGGCCAGGGCCGGGCAGACCCCGCAAGAAGCCGGACAGCCTCGCCGCCGACAAGGTCTACAGCAACGGCCCCGTCTGCGAATACCTTGCAGCGACGCGGAATCCGGCACACGATCCCGGAGAAGACCGACAGCCAGGCCGCCCCCCTGCGCAAAGGCTCACGCGGCGGACGACCAGCCGGCTTCGACGAGGACCGCTACAAGAAGCGCAACACCGTGGAACGAGCGACAACCGCCTGAAACAGCATCGGGCCGTCGCCACCCGCTATGACAAGCGCGGCTACGTCTACCTCGGCACCGCGACCGCGGCAGCCCACACCATCTGGCTACGAACTCGATCGGCCGGACAAGTCCTAGCTGGGCGGTGCTTCGGGGAGCAGTGCCCAGGGCCGCGGCGTGCGAACTTTTCAAGCAATGCGACAGCGCTGGTTGCCGCGCTCAGCGGTGGTACGCGGCTGTCGGTACGGCGGCTGTCGCGATTTCGGTGAGAGGCGAAGAACAGCCAGCCCCAGGCCGATCCCGCCGTATCGGTGATGGGTCCCGGCGACGGCGAGAGCATCGTTCTGGGCACCACGCGTATGCGCGTCCTGGGGGACGGCGGCCACACCGGGCACCGCCTCGCGATCGCCGAGTCCATCCTCGCCCCGCACACCCAGGGACCACCGCAGCACCGCCATGCCCAACACGGCGAGGGCTTCTACGTCCTTTCCGGCACCGTGCGGTTCACCGTTGGGGACGAGGACCTTCGACCGTGATTGGTTCGCCGAACGGCCGCTGCCCGCCGCCCCACGCGCGGGCCTGGGCCAGCCCCGGCGCCCCGCCGACGCCCGCACCCGTGAACCGCCCCGCCGAAGCCGTTGCATCGGCCGACAGTGCGCCCCTGAGACCGCCGATGGCACGGCGTAGCGAGGGGGGTCCCGCCCCGACGCTCCTCGGTTCAGATGGTGGGCAGTTGAGCCGGTGGGTGTCTCGTCACGGGGCGGCACCCTCACCGAGGAGTGCGGCGAGACTTTCCACGAGGTGCTGGAGACCGAAGTCGAAGAGCGCGTCGAGGTCGAGGTCGTAACCAGTCGCGGCCAGGCGTGCGAGCATCGGGAACCGCCCGGTGGCCAGGATCTCCTGGAGGGCGGGCTCCTGGGTATCCATCCACTCCTCGCTGTCGAGGCCGCTGAGGGCCTCCGCCTCCTGCTCCGCTTCCAGGTTGATGGCAATGCCTCGGGCGTAATTGAAGAGCATGAGGTGCGCGGTGAAGGCGGTCGAGAGGTCGAAGCCGCGTGCGTGCAGGGCGGTGAGCATCCATTCGCTGAAGGGCAGCGCTGCGGCGACCAGCTGCGGGCGGGTCACCGACAGCGCCGGTGCGAGCCAAGGGTGGCGGCGGAACAGCTTCCACAGCAGCCGGGCCGCGAGTTCGATCTGCTCACGCCAGCCTTCCGGCGGGTCGGCAGGCAGGGGCTGCTCAGCGAAGACCGTGTCCATCATCCGTGCCAGCAGGTCATCCTTGTCTGCCACGTGCCGGTAGAGCGACATGGTCGCCACCCCGAGCTCAGCGGCCACCCTGCGCATCGAGACCGCGGCCAGTCCCTCCGCATCGGCGACCATGACGGCGGCGGTGACGATCCGCCCGAGCGTGAGGGCCTGGGCTGATGGCACCTCCGAAGACGCGCCCAGGCGTCGGGTGGACGGGGGACGGGGGTTCGGTGCCGGGCGGTTCGGGTGTTCAACGGGGGCCTCGACCACGGTTCCGACGCCGGGGACGGCGCGGACCAACCCGTCGCGCCGCAGTTCGGTGATCACCTTGGTCGCGGTCGCCATCGCAACGCCCCAATCCCGGGTGATCTCGCGGGTCGAGGGCACCCGCGCGCCCGGTTTCAGCTCACCCGCCTCGATGCGCTGTCTCAGTTCGGCGGCGATCTGTCGGTAACGCGGTACTGCCTGTCCGTCCATCGATCCTCTCTCGCACTAGTGCACGTGGACAGGCGTCATCCTAGGCGCCGATGAGACGAGGCATCTCCGGCAGGCGTCGATGCAGGACTACCGTACTAGTGCGCACATAGGTCAACTCCCCTCGTATGAAACCAACCCCGCACTTGTTCTGGCCCAGCGTACGGCGTACATTGCCGGCCATGCAGAACACCGAGATACTCGTCTCCGGCGCCGGCATCGCCGGGCCCGCGCTGGCGTACTGGCTACGCAAGGCAGGCTTCACCGTCACGGTCGTCGAACGGGCGCCGGCGCCCCGGCCGGGCGGCCAGACCGTGGACCTGCGTGGCGCCGGCCGCACCGTGATCGAACGGATGGGCCTGATGGGCCGAGCCAGGGCGGAGAGCGTGGACCAGCGCGGCCTCGCACTCGTCGACGCCTCCGGCCGGACCACCGCGCGGGTGCCCGCCGACAGCTTCGACGGTGAGGGAATCGTCTCCGAGATCGAGATCCTGCGCGGCGATCTGGCTCGTCTGCTGTACGAGGCCACCTTGCCCGAAACGGAATACCTCCTCGACGACACCGTCACCGGGATCGCCCAGGACGCGCACGGGGTCACCGTCACCTTCGAGAAAGCCGCCCCGCGCCGCTTCGGGCTGGTCGTCGGCGCGGACGGCCCGCACTCCGTGGTGCGCGCGCTGGCCTTCGGTCCGGAGCGGGAGTTCGTCCACCCACTCGGCCTCCATACCGCCTGGTTCACCGCCACTGACGACCTGGAACTCGACGGTTGGTACCTGATGCACAACGCGCCCGGCGGGCTGGTCGCCTCCGCGCGGCCCGGACGCCTCCCCGGCGAGATCAAAGCCGGCCTCAGCTTCCGGTCGACACCGCTCGCCTACGACCGCCGCGATGTCGCCGCCCAACAGGACCTGGTGGCCCGGCGCTTCGCCGGCGTCGGCTGGGAAGCCCCGCGCCTCCTGCGGGCGATGCGCACCACCTCGGACTTCTTCTTCGATTCCATGGGCCAGGTCCGCCTCGACCGCTGGTCGCGCGGTCGCGTGGCGCTGCTGGGTGACGCGGGATACTGCGCGACCCCGCTGACCGGTCTGGGGACCAGCCTGGCCCTGGTCGGCGCCTACATCCTCGCCGGTGAACTCGCCACCGCCGGCGGCGACCACCGCATCGCCTTCGGCCGCTACGACGAAGCGATGCGACCGTATGTGAGCCAGGCCCAACAACTCCCGCCGGGCGGCGTATCGGGGTACGCGCCCTCGGGCACGCTCGGCATCCGCCTGCGTGATTTTTCGATGCGGTCGATGACCCGCTGGCCAATGCGGAAGCTGCTCGCCGCGCAATTCGCGAAGGCCGGGAACATCGCGCTGCCGGAGTACGGTCTGGACGCTGGTGAGCCGGTGGTGGCCGCCTGCTGAGAGCGCGCGGCACGGTGGGTGGTCAGGCGCTGTTCCGGGCTGTAGTCACCCCCGCACCATGCCTGCACCGGAGCGGGCCCACCACTGACCGGCCGGCTTGCTGATCGTTTCCTGACGAGGTTTCGAAGTCGCCTCAAGCAGATGACGCTGCAACACCCGCTCGCGGCGAAGGCGACCGGGAGCCTTCCTGGTCGTTGAGGTGGTATGACCGTTCCTCCGAAGGCCCTGCTGGGCCCTCTCGCCGCGCTCGTTCTCGCGCTCGCGGCCTTCCTGCCGTCCCAGGCCGCCACGGCGGCGACCATGTCCGACGCTCACCGGACCGCTCCACCGGTATGCACGAGGGAGGGGGAGATGATCGCGGACCCGGATGATCCGCATTGGCTCTACCACTGCTCCAACGGCGTGGCCTACCACAAGCTGTGTCCGGCCGGTTTGCACTTCAATCCCTTCCTGGAAACCTGCGACTGGCCGGAGCATGCCAACAACCCCGCGGCCACGACCGGTTCGGGACAGCCGGCCGGATAGACAACGGAGTCGCGGCCGCCCACGGTGCCGGGCGGCTGGCCCGAGGGCAGGCGGCCCCAGGCGCGAGACCTACGGTGAGCCCTGGGCCGCCTACCAGGCCGCGGTTTCCGCCTGGCTACCCAGGCTCCGACCCTGGCCCGGCAGCGCCCGCGCCCGGCTGTACGTCGCGGAAAGCTCCGGCCCATGCAGCCAGTTCGGCCGCTGGCTCGCCCAACGGCGGCCCGTGGCACTGGAACTCGTACCGGCCGAGCGGCACCCGCGGCCCCTGCGCCGGATGACGTACGAGACGGACGGCGGTGCCGTGCGGACCGAGGGCATCGCCACGCTCGGCCGGGTGCTCAACCACCTCCACCTCGGCTGGGCCGTACTGGGGTGGCTGCTGGGTGATCCCAGGCTTGCCGTGGTTCGTCCAACTCTGCGCCGACGCGTTCGGGGCGGGCCCGCGCGACATCCGACAACCGCCTCGGTAGGAGGAGCGGGGAGCCACCCACCTGGTCCGCGACCATCAGGCGCGCAGCATCTGACTTGCGTACCCGGTGCAGCCGATCGACGTGCCGGACCGGAGCCGGCCGGCCCTCGGACACGCCCGTGACTACCGCCCCCGCCCCCGCCTCTGCCTCGGTGGAAGGCTCCTGGGGCGCGGCGCCTGGGCGGGTGGGTGCACCGCACCCACGCCCCGACCCATGGGCGGGATCTAACGTGGCGGACATGGAAAGCAACAACGAGCTCGGTGACTACCTGCGTGCGCGCCGCGCGATGATCACGCCGCGGGACGTCGGGCTGCCCGACGGCGGGGACCGGCGGGTGCCGGGGCTGCGGCGGGACGAGGTGGCGCTGCTGGCCGGGGTGAGCACGGACTACTACATCCGCCTGGAGCAGGGCCGTGAGCGGCACCCGTCCGAGCAGGTGCTCCGGGCGATCGCCGGGGCACTGCGGTTGGACGGTGCCGCGGCCGGCCACCTGTTCCGGCTCGGCCGGCCCGTCTTCACCACGGCGGCCGCGGCGCCGACCGTCGCCCCGGAGCTGGTGCGGCTGATGGACGGCCTGCGCGACGTGCCGGCCTTCGTGGTCGGCGCGGCACAGGACGTGCTGGCGGCCAACGCGATGGCGCGCGAGCTGTATCGCGGATTCGCGCGGTACGACAACCTGCTGCGGATGATCTTCCTCGACCCGTTCGCGCGGGAGTTCTACGCCGACTGGGACAAGGCGGCGCACACCGCGGTGGGCAACCTGCGGGCGTCCGCCGCGCGGTTCCCCGGCGATGAGCGGATCGAACGGGTCGTCGGCGAACTCAGCGTGCGCAGCCCCGCCTTCACCGGCCTGTGGGCACGTTACGACGTCAGTCCCCGCACGCAGGAAGACAAGCACTTCCGCCACCCGCACGTGGGCGAGGTGCGACTGCACTTCGAGGCGCTGGCCGTCACCAGCGCCCCGGGCCAGCACCTGTCCGTCTACAGCGCGGAACCCGGCAGCGCCAGCGCCGACGCCCTGCTCCTGCTCCGCCGACCGACCGAGCAGGGCTCGGCTCCCACCGACCAGGACACCCCCGCAGAGGAAGAAGACGTCCGATCATGACCGCCGCCCTGTCCGAAGCCGCCGGCACCTTCAAGATCGCCGGCAAGCAAGTCGCCCGTCTCGGATTCGGCGCCATGCGCCTGACCGGGCTCGGTGTGTGGGGCGAGCCCGCCGACCGAGAGGAGTGCGTCCGCGTGGTGCGCCGGGCCGTCGAACTCGGCGTGCAGTTGATCGACACCGCGGACTCCTACGGCCCCCACGTCAGCGAGGAGATCATCCGGGAGGCGATCCGTCCCTACCCCGACGACGTGCTCATCGCGACGAAGGCCGGCCTGACCCGCAACGGCCCGGACACGATCAGGACCCGCGACGGGCTGGTTCGCCTGGGCCCCAAGGCATGGCCGCCCCTCGGACGTCCGGAGTACCTGCGCCAGCAGGCGCTGATGAGTCTGCGCCGGCTCGGCCTGGACCACCTCGACCTGTTCCAACTCCACCGCATCGATCCGAAGGTCCCGTTGGAGGACCAGGTCGGTGAGCTGAAGAACCTTCAGGACGAGGGCAAGATCGTCGCGATCGGCCTCTCCCAGGTCACCGTCGACCAGATCGAGCAGGCGCGCACGATCGCCGAGATCGCCACCGTTCAGAACCGCTACAACCTCACCGACCGCGGCTCCGCCGACGTCCTGGACCATTGCACCCGCCACGGCATCGGCTTCATTCCCTGGGCGCCCGTGGCCGCGGGCGAGCTCGCCCGCCCCGGCGGGCCGGTCGACCGGATCGCGACCGCCCACGGCGCCCGGCCGTCCCAGGTGGCGCTGGCCTGGCTGCTCGCCCGCTCCGAGGTCGTCCTGCCCATCCCCGGAACGTCCCAGGTCACCCACCTGGAGGAGAACCTGGCCGCGGCCACGCTGCGCCTGACCGACACGGAGCTCGACGAACTCACCGACGCCGCGTCGTGACCCGTACCCCCGCGGGGACCAGCCGCCACCCGCCACGCCGGCTCGCTCCCTCCCACCCACTCACCGAAAAAGGCACCTCACACCATGCTGCTTCCCTCCACTGAGGCAGGCCGGGGACGGCCCGTCGTCCTGCTGCACGCCCGGCCCACCGACCGCACCATGTGGAACGACCACCTCCCGCTGCTCGCCGAGGCGGGCGTGCGGGCCATCGCCCTGGACCTGCCGGGCCACGGCGACGCGACCGTGCCCGACCGCCGCGAGGTGGCCCCCTGGTCAGACGTGCTCGACACCCTCGACCACCTCGGGGCCGGCCGCTTCGTGCTCGCCGGGAACTCACTGGGCGCCCTGGTGGCGCTCCAGGCCGCCGTCACGGCACCCGAGCGCGTCGACGGACTCGTACTGGTCGGGTACCGGCCCCACGACCAGCCCGCCTCCCCGTGTCTGGACGCCGCCTGGGAGGCCGAACGGACGGCGCTGGCCGCCGGCGACCTGGACGCCGCGGTGCAGGCCGGCGTCGAGGCGTGGACCTCGCCCGGGGCGCCCGAGGAGGTACGCACCCACGCCGCCCGCATGCTCCGCCGGCAGCTGACCGAACAGCTCACCCACGGTGAACCGCCGCAGGCAGCGGATCCCGTCGGCACGGGCCCGGCGGCGCTGCGCACGCTCAGGGGCGTGCCCGCCCTGGTCGGCGTCGGCGAGCACGACATGCCCGACTTCCACGAAGGCGGCGAGGCGCTGGCCCGCGACCTCGACGCGGGCCGGGCCGTCGTCGTCCCCGGCGCCGGACACCTCGCGCCACTGGAACAGCCCGCCGCGTTCTGCACCCTGCTGCTGGACTTCGTCCACAGCCTCCCGCAGCAGTCGTCGCCCGCGCACAGGTAGGACCGGCCGCCAGGCCGTCGACGTCATCTCCTGGCTCCGACCGGATGCCCACACCTCACCCGAGCGGAGCCTGTTGCCAGCCCTACGGCGACGCGACAGTGGGCCGGTGCCGCGAGTGCTCCGCCCCCTCCCGACGTGCTCCGCCGTCTCCCGATGTCTTGCGGGGCTGAGAGGATCTCGCCCGGATCGATTTCGTTCCTCAAGTCCGACCCAATTAAGAGACGTTCCTCAAGTCCTGCCTCAACAACGGACGTTCAGCGTGTCGGAGTCGCTGCGACGAGGACTACCTGGCTGTCCTGGCCGCCGTGTTCGAGCAGGCGCACCTGGAGCCCGCAGTCGGTCAGTTGGTCGGCCACCGCCGTACTGTCCTGGTAGAGGTAGCGCCAGACGACGACGGTGTCGTCCGGTTCGAACGACACCGTTCGGCTGCCTCCCGCGGCGTCGAAGGTCAC
>NZ_BAAARK010000081.1:0-8349 GCF_039532155.1 Streptomyces lunalinharesii | reverse complement strand
CTGCACGGCTTCCGTCGCCTGCGCATCCGATGGGAGCGACGGGACGACATCCATGAAGCCTTCCTCGGGCTCGCTACATGCCTCATCACCTACAGACACGTCCGACGCCTTTGTTAGGACCTCTAAGCCGGTGGTCGGCGCTCCAGTCCTGCGTCTCAGGGCTGGTGGCGGTGAGCAGGCCAGCCAGGCCCTGCAACGGGGACCCACTGCTACGTCAGCCGGCCGCCTTCGGTGCAAGCAACTCCAGCGCTTCCTCCCACCGGAACCGGTCCGCGCCACCTCCTGCCTTCGGCCGATGCGGCTCGTACGAGCCGATCAGCACTCCCATCTCACGCAGCCGCTCCAGGCTCTGGTTGTACGCGGGGTGGGCGGCCTGGGCGGAGTTCAGGTATGGGAGTACGGCGGTGGGGATGCCGAAGCCGTACGCCTCGCACAGGATGCCGACGGCCAGGGTGTCGGAGATGCCGGCGGCCCACTTGTTGATCGTGCTGAAGGTGGCCGGGGCGACGGCGATGGCGTCGGCGGGCGGCAGGGGGCGCGGCTGCCCCGGGGTGCGCCAGGCCGAACGGATCGGGTAGCCGGTCTGGGTTTCGATAGCGGTCGCGTCGATGAAGCCGAGGCCCTGCGGGGTGGCGACGACGCCGACGTCCCAGTTGGCCTCCTGGGCGGCCGTGATCAGCTTGCCGACGTCTCCGGCGACGCCCGCCGCGCACACGACGACGTAGAGGAAGGGCTTCTTCACGGGCTGCGGGGCGGGGGGCTGATCGCTCACGCGGGGACTCCTAGCTGTCGACTGAAGTGGTGAAGTTCCGGCAGGGTACGACGGCGGTCTCGGGCGGCCATGTCGGCGACCAGTTCGCGCACCGCGGGGCGGCGGATGTCCTGGGCCGCGCAGCTCTCGGCGATGCGTAGTGCCTGGTAGCCGTCGCTGAGGCGGCCTTGCTGGCTGTAGGCGCGGGCGGCTTCGATCCACAGGGCGGCCCGGCGTTCCGGGACCGGGATGTGGCGCCGCATGAGAGGGCGGGCGGCCTTCAGGGCGATGCCGGCGTCTCCGAAGGCGACGGCTGCACTGAGGCCGTGGAGGGCGACGTTGGTGGGGCAGAAGTTGGCCCATGCCTCCGGGCGGTCGAGTGAGACGTAGCGGGCCACGTCTTCGGCTTCGGTGAGGAAGTCCTGGGCTGCCGAGCGGTCGCCGCTGGTGCTCGCGGCGGTGGCTCCGCGGAGGAGGAGCAGGCCGAGGGCAGCGAGGTACTCGGGGGAGCGCTGGTCGTACGCGCCGGCGAGTTGGTCGGCCGTGTGGCGGACGAGGGTGATGGCCTGGGTGGCGTGGTGTTCACGGGCGAGGACATGGGCGTGGACGCGGACGCTGGAGGCCAGGACGACGGGATCGCCGGAGCGCTCGGCTTCGGCCATGGCCCGCCCGACCGCCAACCAGGCATTGCCCGGATCGCTCTGCTTGAGCAGGAGGCTCGCCGAGGTCTGATAGGCGGTGGCCAGCAGGCCGGACAGGTCGGCGGAACCTGGGGAGCCGCTGATGGCCTCGCGCAGTTGCCCGATCAGCCCGGGGAGCAGGGATTCGAGCTGCGTGTAGTCGCAGGTGGAGAAGAGGCGGCGGGCATCGGCCAGCTGGTTCCGCAACTGCCCGGAGTCCGGAGTGGGTCCCGTGCTCGCTGCTGTCGGTCCGGGCAGGAGGGCGTGGACCAGGTCGTTGTGAGCGGCGGTCACGGTGGCAGTGGTCGGAGTGGCGAGCGCGGCGATGCCGGCGGCGAGCAAGGTGCGGCGGTGCATGTCCTCTGCTTCGGGCTCGGGGTGGTTGATGTCCGAGGCGGCTGCGAGGCCGAGGTGGTGCGGTGGGATTCTCAGCGCGCACGAGATTTCGCGCAGCACTCGCACGTCCTCCGTGCCCCGTCCGCTCTCCAGGCGGCTCACCTTGCTCTGGTGATAGCCCAGTTCGGCGGCGACCTCCGCCTGCGAGCGGCGCTGTAACAGGCGCGCTTGCCGGATCACGTCGCCGATCCGTCGTGCCTCAGTCTGTGTATCGGCCATCTGTCACGGCCCCTTCTGCCGATGCCGATTCTGCCCTCCATAACGAGAGTAGAGACCTGGTTCGCGGCCGCTATGCAGCTTCTGCATGGTCGATGCGGCGCCCGCTTGACCGCTGGATCGGCCCAGACGCCGACCGGTTTTCTTGGGCAGCCGGACCGATCCAGGAGGCAGCTCATGGACGCGTACCAGATCCGTTTCCCCCTCGCCAGTACGCCCCTTGGGGCCAGCACTGCCCGTCGTCGGCTCGTGGACGGTATGCGGGCGTGGGCTGAAGTCCTCGACCAGGAGGTGCTGGATGCCGCGGAGGTGGTGGTCGCGGAGTTGCTGGCGAACGCGGTGCAGCACGCGGGCGGAACGGTGATCGTTGCCAGAGCCCGCTTGGACTTCGACGGCCTAGTGGTCGACGTGATCGACGCCAGTCCTGTGTCCCCGACCGTCGACTCCCCGGGCCTGGAGGCGGAGCACGGTCGTGGACTGTTCCTGGTCGCCGCGCTCGCAGATCGCCACGGGATCGAACCGCTGCCGCCCGGCAAGCGGTGCTGGGCCCAATTCAAGGTCGGTGCCCCGATGCCGGCCGCTTCGTGAACGCATCCTGAGGAGATGACCGTTGACAGGAGTACGCATTCCCCCAGCCGCCGCCGAAGTCGTCGCGGTCCGGCCCAGCGGCCCACTCGCTGGGTCCGTGACCGTCGATGGTTCGAAGAACGCGGCGTTGCCGTTACTGGCCGCGGCGGCCGCCCTGCGCCGCACCGTGCATCTGGCCAACGTGCCGGCGAACGCGGACGTCGAGACGATGCTCGTCCTGCTCCGGCAGTCCTGCTGGAGCGCGACCCGGGTCGCCACCGATCCGGACACCGTGGTCGTGAAGCCGAGTGAGAGGTCCGAGTCGGCTCCGGATCCCGAGGTCGCTGCTCGCATCCGGGCTTCCTACTACCTCGTGCCGGCGTTGCTCCGGGCGCACGGGCGGGCGAGGCTGCCGTGGCCAGGTGGCTGCCGCATCGGTGACCGGGGGATGGAGCAGCACTTCGCGGTCTACGAGGGCTTCGGCGACCGCGTCACCGTCGACGACCGCGGCTATCAGGTCGAGGCCGGCGTTCAGCCGACCTCAACCGCGTCGCTCGCGTTGCCTTTCCGGTCCCGTGGGGCGACCATCGCCGCCCTCCTGCGGGCTGTCGTGGCGGGTAGGCCGCTCAGGCTAGGCCAACCCATTCTCTCGCCCGAAGTACTCAGCGTCGTGGACGCACTGCGGGCAGCCGGCTGGCGGTGCCGGGAGAGTCAGAGCCGTCTGGCCGTCGCACCGCCGTTGTCGGCCTCGGAGGGGACCGTCAGGTGGAGGGTACCCGGAGACAAGATCGAGGCCGGGACGCTGGCGTGTGCCGTTGCCGCCACCGGTGGCAGCGCCCGCATCTCCGGCGTATCCGAGGAGGACGTCACGCCGCTGGTCACCGCTCTGCGGTGGCTCGGCGTCTCCGCCGGCTTCGATGGCGGCGCCCTCATCGTCGACGAGCCCCATGGCACGCACCCCGCCAGCCACTCCCTGCGGGCCGTCGCATCCCTCGCCCCTGGCGGATTGGACGCCGACTTCGAGCCTCCGCTGATGGCACTGGCGTTGACTCGCCGAGGCGCTCACCTGTTCTCGGACGCGATCAACCCCGGCCGCCACGGCAACCTGATCCCGCAACTCGCCCGGCTCGGCGCCGACATCCACGAGGTCTCGCCCACTCGATGCCGCTTCACCGGGCCGCAGCGGTTGACGGGTGCGGGAGTGGAGGCCATGGACATCCGCACCGGTTCGACTCTCCTCATCGCCGGCCTCACCGCACACGGCATCACCACCGTCGGCGGCCTCGAACAACTCCGCCGTGGCCACGTCGACCTCCCCGGCAGGCTGCGCGCTCTCGGCGCCGACATCTGCGAGGTCACCTCATGAGCCGACGGCTCCAGCGGATCACGGCCACCACCGACGTCCACTCCGCCTTCGAGCAGGCCGCTTCCTTCCTCACCCACCTCCACGCGGCCAGGGCGGACAGTCTCATCGTTGACTGCGGGGACTTCTTCGAAGGCACCGGCTTCTACCGCTTGGGCAAGGGCCGGATCGAGCACGAGATCCTCACCACCCTGTACGACCTGCTCGCGCCGGGGAACCACGGCTGGCCGCACTACTTCGAACCTCGACTGCACGCCATGACCGTGTGCGCCAACGCGACCGATCACAAAGGCAATTCGCTCTTCGACCGGCTCCGCATCCGGATGATCGGCGGCCTACGCGTCGCCATCACGGCAGTGATCAGCCCAGCGGCATTCGCCACGATCCCCGCCGAACAGCGTTGCGGCCACCGGGTCACCGACCCGGCCCAGGCTCTGCGGACGGTGATGCTGGAGCACCACCAACAGGCCGACGCCTGGGTGGTCCTCTCCCACTCAGGCTTCGAGGCCGATCGAGTGCTGGCCGTCGCCTGTCCGTTCGCCGACGTCATCTTCTCCGGCCACTGCCACAGCGACGCCTACGGTCCGGAACACATCGGCAACGCCCTTGTCGTGAAAGGCAGGGAACTCGGCAGCGGGTACGCCGTCGCACGACCAGGAGCGGGCACCAGCTGGATCGCTCGCACGGATACGTTCCCCGACGCCGACGGCGGCACCGTTTCGGACGAGCTGAGCGCCACCTACGACGAGGTCACCCAGATCAGCGGCATGCTCGCCACGCCTCTCGGCGCTCTGCGCGACCGATACCGCGGCACCCAGATGGATCGGCACCAACTTCTTCAAGAGATCGCCGACCGGCTGCACACGGGGCTCGGCGCCGACGGCGTCATCCTCAACGAGACGGCCCTGCGCACCGTCCCGCTCGGCGACCAGCTCACCCTCGGGGACCTCCTGGCCGTCGAGCCGTTCGACAACCAACTCGTCCACGCCTTCCTACCCGACGGGCAGGCAGCCGATCTCAACGCCTTACGGGACCACCTCACCGAACATGTCGGCCCCCTGGCGACCGCCCCGGACCCGCTCCCTCCCGGCATCCGCTCCGTCGTGACCACCAACTACCTCGCCGACACCCACCTGGGCGGCCGAACCCACCAAGCCGGCCTACCCCTCGGCCAGGCAGTCCGCAGCACCCTCACCACCCCACTGCCCGACGAGCAGCAAGCAGGTGCCCGATGATCCTGACCGGCCCCGAGATCACCGCCGCAGCACACGACGGACGCCTGACCATCACCCCCTTCGAGCCCGCGCAGGTGAACCCCAACAGCTACAACGTCCGCCTCGGCCCCACCCTGGTCACCTACACCAGCCCTGTCATCGATCCCCATCAACCCAACCCCACCCAGACAGTCGAGATCGGGCCCGGCGGATACGTCCTCCAGCCCGGCGAGCTCTACCTCGGCCACACCCTCGAACGCGTCGGCTCCGACACCTTCGTCCCGCTGCTGTTCGGTCGCTCCTCCGTCGGCCGGCTCGGCCTGTTCGTCGAAATCACCGCCCCCATCGGTGACATCGGCTTCCACGGCCAGTGGACGCTGATGCTCTCCCCGATCCGCCCGCTGCGCGTCTACGCAGGCATGAAGATCGGACAGATCATGTTCTTCGTCGCCACCGGCACCGTCGCCCCCTACCGCGGCAAGTACCAGGCGGCGACCGGCCCACGGCCTTCCTGCTACTGGCAGGACGTGGCCCGCACCTCGGCGGTCGCGTCGTGATCCTCACCGGCTCAGCCATCGCCGCAGCGATCCAGACCGGCGAAATCACCATCGACCCGTTCGACCCGGCGCGCCTCTCTCCCAACGCCTACGACTGGCGGCTCGGCGACACCCTCCGCACCTGCGACGGCCACCTCGACGCGGCCACCCCCACCACTTTCACCGAGACCGGAATCCCCGCCGCGGGCACCCTCCTGGAGCCGGGCCTGCTCTACCTCGGCATCACCCACGAACGGACCGGATCGGACACCTACGCCCAGCTCCTCAACGGCGACCGGACCATCGGCTCCCTCGGCATCTGGGTCCACGTCTCCGCCCCGCTCGGCCACCAGGGCCACGCCATCCGCTGGACCCTGGAGATCCAGGTCGCCAAACCGGTGCGCGTCTACCCCGGAATGACCTTCGGCAAGCTGATCTTCCTCACCGCATCCGGAACACCGGCCAACTACCAACAGCCGCAGGCAAAGTACGCCACGGACGGCATCGACATCTCCCGCCTCTACGAAGAGATCGAAGGACCCAGCCTGTGAGCCCCCTCGTCCGCCCCGCGCCCGGACCACTGGCCGCCACGTTCCGGGACCTGCCCGCAGGTAGCCCCGGTGGAAGCGTCGAGTTGTTCCTCGACCTCTACACCGGCGACAACCCCCTGATCCCCGCCAACGCCTTCATGCTCGCCCCGACCAGCCACGGCCACCCGAGCGTTCCACCCGGCCTCGACCTCCTTCACGTTCCTGGAAAGTGCCTGGCCGGGCCCGCCTTCGGCCAGTACGTCGCCGCCCTGCGCAAAGCCCTCACGACCGCGATCGAGCCTTCCAGGATCGGTGTCCTGCACCTCCAACACCTCACCTTCGGCGCCACTCCGGCACTGATCCGGGCCCTCCCCGCCCACCCTCGAATCGCCCTGGTCCACGGCACGGACCTGCTCTTCGCCGAGGCGCACCCCGACCAGCTCCAGGTCCTCCACGAAACCACCAGGGCCGCCAACGCCATCGTGGTACCCACCACCGCCATGGCCGACCACCTCCGCAAGCTGGCCCCGCGCGTCGATGAACGCAAGATCATCCGGATCCCGTGGGGCATCCCCGACCACCTGCTCACCGACCCGCCGCCCCGGCGGGCCTCAGCCACCGCCAACCACCTACGACTGCTCTACGCGGGCCGGCTCACCACAGAGAAGGGTGTCGAGACCCTGGTCAAAGGCCTATCCCGCGTCTCGGGGACCGAGCTGAGCATCGCCGCACCCCGATCCCAGTTCCACGCACTGGCCCTACTGCTCCGGCGAATGGGCGTACGGGCCCGCTACCTCGGCTGGCTCCACCGCACGCAGCTATGGAATGCCTTCGCCGAACACGACGTACTCGTCATGCCGTCGACCACCCTGGAAGCGATGGGCCTGGTGGCGCTTGAAGCGCAAGCCTGCGGCCTGCCCGTCCTCTACCAGCCAGTGCCCGGTCTCAGCGAAACTCTCGGTGCGTCCGGCCTGGTAACCGACTTCACCAACTTCGCTGCCCTCGCACGCGACCTCGGCAGGCTACGGTCCGACGCCGGGCTCCTGGCCGCCTTGCAGCAGGCGGGGCGCGCGAACGCCACCCGCTATCCGCTCTCCGCGACGGCCCACGCTCTGGCCTCTCTAGGCCATCAACTCGCGCTGGGAATGGGCATTGATAAGCGCGCTCCATGACTCGCCGAAACTCCAGAAATCTCCCACGTGTGCCCTGCCGGGTCGGAGACTCGTCTCATGATCTCCGCCATCAACTCCTGCCGGAAAGCCTCCGGACCTGTCACCGATGAAAGACGGGACGAGGCCGTCGAGGAAGGCGAGCGCACCCGGAAGGGCGACGACACCCCGACCTGCAGGGGCTGGCTCGCCGGCCGGTCGGCGCCCGAGCCCGAGTAGCTCTCCCTCCCCCGTCCCGGCCTTGCCGTGGCTCTGAGGCCGACCTGATCCGCCCCCGTACATCACTACGCTGTCCGCCCAAGGCGCCGACGGCGAAGAGGAAGACCATGACATACCACCCCACCGAACAGATCGAGAAGCTGCTGGCCGAGGGCGTTCGCGACGAGGTCTACCCCGGCGCAGTGTGGGCCGTCGGCGGGACCGATGCCGCCTTCGCCTGCGGCGCCACTGGAGTCCTCGACCCGAACGAACCGGCTTCGCCCATGCGGCTGGACACCGTCTTCGACTCCGCCAGCCTCACCAAGATTCTCGCGGTGTGGTCCTCCGTCGGCGCCCTCTGGGAGGACGGGAAACTCGACATCGACGCACCGCTCGGCACCTTCTGGACGGAGGTCGAAGGACACCCCCTCGCAACGGTGACCGCCCGCCACCTGCTCACCCACACGGCCGGCCTGCCGCTCCGGGCGCAGCTGAAGAACCTCTACGGCACCGACCCACAGGACGTCCGCGACGGCGTCCTGCACGAGGCGCTGCACCGCCCACCGGGCGAAGCCGTCGAGTACACCGACCGCGCCGCGCTTATCCTCGGCTACCTCACCGAACACCTCGCCGGCCTGCCCCTCGACCAACTCGCCGAGCAACGGATCTGGCACCCCCTGCGCATGGACTCCACCCGCTTCGGACCCCTACCCGACGACATCGCCGCCC
>NZ_BAAARK010000080.1:0-8864 GCF_039532155.1 Streptomyces lunalinharesii | reverse complement strand
CCTCAGGCAACACCAACGGAGCAGCCAACGTCAGCTCCTCCACCCGATCACAACCCACCCCATCCCCCGCACACAACACCATCTCCAACAACGCAGCCCCAGCCACAACCACCCGACCCAACACCACGTGATCCGCCAACCACGGCAGAGACTGCACAGAAAGCCGACCAGTGAACAACACCCCCTCACCAACCGCCAGCTCCACCAAAGCACCCAACAACGCATGCTCCGTCACACCAAGCCCCACAGCACGAACATCACCAACACCACCAGCCCGACCCACCGGCCAGAACCACTCACGCTGGAACGCATACGTCGGCAGTTCCACCCACCGCGCGCCAAGACCAACGAAGATCGCGGCCCAGTCGGCCGGGGCGCCCGCAGTGTGCAATTGCGCGAGCGCGGCGAGTGCAACAGCCTCTTCTGAACGGTCCTTACGCAGCAGTGGGACCGTGACGGAGGACTCGGTGAGGGACTGTCCCGCCATGGCGGAGAGGACCCCGTCCGGGCCGAGTTCGAGGAAGGTGCGGACGCCCTCGGCCTCCAGGGCCGCCACGCCATCGGCGAAACGGACCGCCTCGCGAACGTGCCGCACCCAGTAGTCGGCGGAGCCCAGTTCTTCAGGCGCGGCCAGTCCACCCGTCAGGTTCGACACCACCGGGAGGGTGGGCGCCGCGTAGGACAGTCCTTCCGCAACGGTGCGGAAGTCGTCCAACATCGGATCCATCAACGGCGAGTGGAACGCGTGCGAAACCCGCAGTCGAGTGGTGCGACGTCCCTGGTCAGCGAAGTGCTTCTCGACGGCCAACGCCGCAGGCTCCGCACCCGAGACGACCACGGAGGCCGGACCGTTGATCGCGGCGATCGCCAGTTCGTGGGAAAGGTGCGGCAGGACCTCGTCCTCCGTCGCCTGGACGGCAATCATCGCGCCACCCTGCGGAAGCGCCTGCATCAACCGAGCACGGGCCGCCACCAGGCGGCAGGCATCCGCCAGCGACAACACACCCGCAACATGCGCCGCAGCAATCTCACCGATCGAGTGACCAGCGACGAAGTCCGGCCGCACACCCCAACTCTCCACGAGCCGGAAGAGGGCGACCTCCACGGCGAACAGTGCCGGCTGCGCCCAACCCGTCTCGTTCAACCGGTCGGCATCATCACCCCACATCACCTCCCGCAGCCCAATCTCCGACGACAGCTCCGCGTCCAAGCGCGCAAGCACCGCGTCCAACGCCTCGGCGAACACCGGGAAGCGGTCGTACAACTCACGACCCATTCCCAACCGCTGCGAACCCTGGCCCGAGAACAGCACCGCGCGACGGCCGGTGCGGAGGGGGTCGGTCACTGCGGCGGAGTCCGCCTGGCCCGCCGTGATCGCGGTCAACGCCCGGGCCGCCTCGGCACGATCCGCAGCGAGTACCACTGCCCGGTGGTCGAAGGTGGAGCGGCCGGTGGCAAGGGCCATGCCCACGTCCACCAGGCGCAGGTCCGCGTCGTCCTCGATCGCGGACCGCAACTTCGCTGCCTGGTCACGCAGGGCGTCCTCCGACTTCGCGGACAGCACCCACGGCACCACGGCGGGAGCCACGGTGCGGGCCTCCGGCACCGGACGCCGCAGCCCTTCGGGCCGTTCCAGGATCACGTGGGCGTTGGTGCCGCTGATGCCGAACGACGAGACACCGGCACGCCGGACCCGTCCGGTCTCCGGCCAGGTGGTCTGCTCGGTCAGCAGTTCCACCGCGCCCTCGGACCAGTCCACGTGCGACGACGGCTCATCCACGTGCAACGTCCGCGGCACCACACCGTGCCGCATCGCCAACACCATCTTGATGACACCCGCAACACCAGCCGCGGCCTGCGTGTGACCGATGTTCGACTTCACCGAACCCAACAGCAAAGGCTGCTCGCCATCCCGATCACGGCCATACGTCGCGAGCAGCGCCTGCGCCTCGATCGGGTCACCGAGCGTCGTGCCCGTTCCGTGCGCCTCAACCACGTCCACATCGAGCGGGGACAGGCCACCACTGGCGAGTGCCTGCCGGATCACCCGTTGCTGGGACGGACCGTTCGGGGCGGTCAGACCATTCGACGCACCATCCTGGTTGACCGCCGAACCCCGCACCACCGCCAGGATCTCGTGACCGTTGCGGACCGCATCCGACTGACGCTCCAGCACCAGCATGCCGACACCCTCGGACCAGCCGACGCCATCCGCCGCGTCCGCGAACGCCTTGCACCGCCCATCAGGCGACAAGCCCCGCTGCCGCGCGAAGTCCACGAACACCGCCGGCGTCGACATCACCGTCACACCACCGGCCAACGCCAGCCCACACTCACCACTACGCAACGCCTGCATCGCCCAATGCAACGCCACCAACGACGACGAACACGCCGTATCCACCGTCACCGCCGGGCCCTCCAAACCCAACGTGTACGCCACGCGACCCGACGCCAAACTCGGCGAACTCCCACTCCCCTGAAAACCCTCGAACTCCGGACTCGCCAACATCGCGCTGTAATCGCTGTACATCACACCCGCGAACACACCCGTCGCACTACCCCGCAAACTCAACGGGTCAATACCCGCCCGCTCAACCGCCTCCCACGACGACTCCAACAACAACCGCTGCTGCGAATCCGTCGCCAACGCCTCACGCGGACTCATCCCGAAGAAACCAGGATCGAACTCCCCTGCCTCGTGCAGGAATCCGCCAGAGCGGGTGTAGGAGGTGCCGAGGTGGTCCGGGTCCGGGTGGTAGAGGGACTCGACGTCCCAACCACGATTGGTCGGGAACGCGGAGACGGCGTCGGTGCCGCCGGTGACGAGTTTCCAGAGGTCGTCCGGTGAAGTGACGCCTCCGGGGTAGCGGCAGGCCATGCCGACGATGACGATCGGGTCGTCCGCGACGGCCGCGGCGTCGTCCCGGCGCACGATCGTGGCCTCGACGTCGGCACCCAGCAGCTCGTCCAGGACGTAGGAGACCAGCACCTCGATGGTCGGGTAGTCGAACACCATGGTCGCGGGCAGTCGAAGTCCGGTGACGGTGTTGAGGCGGTTCCGGAGTTCCACTGAGGTGAGGGAGTCGAATCCCAACTCGCGGAAGGCGCGCGCCGGATGGACGTCCGTGGCGTCGGCGTGGCCGAGGACCAAGGCCACCTGGCCGCGTACCAGGTCGAGGAGGACCTCCTGGCGTTCGACGGGGTTCAGGCTTGCGAGGCGTTCCCGCAGGCCGGTGGCGATGGTCGAGTCAGCGGCGGCTGCGCGCCGCGAACGGCCACGGATCAACGAGCGGAGCAGCGGTGGCACCTGTCCCTGGGCGCGCAGCGCCGGCAGGTCGAGACGGGCGGGCACGCTGGTGGCGTCGCCGGTGGTCAGGGCCGCGTCGAAGAGGGCCAGGCCCTGCGCCACCGAAAGCGGCGGCACACCGGAACGGCTCAAACGATCGACATCGGCATCCGTCAACGAGCCCGTCATGCCGCCGGACCGCTCCCACGGCCCCCACGCCAACGACACACCCGGCAGACCCAACCCCCGCCGCCGCACCATCAACGCGTCCAAGAACGCATTCGCCGCCGCGTAGTTGCCCTGCCCCGGACTGCCGAACGTACCCGCCACCGACGAGAACACCACGAACGCGGCCAAGTCCACGTCACGCGTCGCCTCGTGCAAGTGCCAGGCCGCATCCACCTTCGGCCGCAACACCCCCGACAACCGCTCCGGCGTCAACCCCACAACCAAACCGTCATCCAACACCCCCGCCGCATGCACCACCGCCGACACCCGATGCCCAGCCACCAACGCCAACACCGCAGCCCGATCCGTCACATCACACGCCCGGACCACCACCTCGGCACCGAGCGCCGACAGCTCAGCCACCAACTCGCCCACACCCGGCGCACGTTCACCACTGCGACTGACCAACAGCAGCTCCCGCACACCATGCTCAGCCACCAGATGACGGGCCAACACCGCACCCAAACCACCCGTACCACCAGTGATCAACACCGCACCCGCACCACCAGCGAACACCGCTCCCCCGCCCGTCGCCGACCCGCCCTCCGGCAACGGCCGACGGACCAAGCGGGCGGCGAGCACGTCACCTTCGGAGAGGCGTAGTTGCGGCTCCTCGCTGGTCAAGGCGGTGAGCGGGAGCGTGGTGGGGGCGTTCGGGTCCGCGTTCGGATCGAGGTCGAGCAGGGCGAAGCAGCCCGGGTTCTCGGACTGGGCCGAACGCACCAGGCCCCAGACCGCGGCGCCCGCCTCATCGTGCCCGGTCGTCGCGCCCCGGGTCACGAACACGAACTTCGAGTCCGCGAAGCGCTGCTCCGTCAGGCGGGTCTGCACGAGTTCCAACGCGCGGTGCGTCAGCTCGTGCGTGGCGGCCGGGGCGTCGATGACGTCCTCGGGCCCAGTCGGCGCGGGCGTCGCGAGGGGCAACACGACGAGTGCGGCGGTCGGTTCCTCGGTCGGCAGGGCGGTGCGGGCATCGACGTCCGCGCCGGAGGCAGTCAGGCTGGCGGCGACGTCGAGGATGTCTTCGCCGACGACCGTCACGGTCACAGGTGAGGTCGCGTTCGCGGTCGCCGCGTCGTTCGGCCGGGAAACGGATCCGGGTACCGAGGCCCAGTCGAGGCGGAAGAGCGCGTCGCGGGTGAGCGCCGCACCGGCACTCAGTGCGTCGGCCGAGATACTCCGCATGGCGAGGGCCTGGACGGCGGCGACGGGTGCGCCGGTGGGGTCGGCGATCGCCAGGGTGAGCGTGCCGTCGGTGTCGCGGCCGAGCCGGACGCGGACCACGGAGGCGCCGGAGGCGGCCAGGGTGACTCCGTGCCACGAGAAGGGCACGCCGGCCGCCTGGGCGTCGGCCCCGTCGGGCGCCATGAGCCAGGCGGCGTGCAGACCGGCGTCGAGCAGCGCCGGGTGCAGTCCGAACGCCTCGGCGTCGGGACGTCCGGCCTCCGGCAAGGCGGCCTCGGCGAACATCTCACCGTCGCGCCGCCACACCGCCAGCAGACCTTGGAAGGCTGGACCGTAGTCGAATCCCTCGGCGGAGCGGGACGCGTAGAAGTCGGTCAGGTCGACGGGCTCGGCGTTCGTCGGCGGCCACACCGTGGCGTCGAAGGGGACGGACGGCGCCGTCGGCTGGCCGCTGGCGAGGACACCGGTGGCGTGTTGCGTCCACGGGGTGTCCGTGGCCTGCTCGAGGCGCGAGTGGATGGTGAGGGTGCGCCGGCCGGTGTCGTCGGCGATGCCCACCCGGACCTGGGTCCGGAGCGCTCCGCGCGCCGGCAGGACGAGCGGTGCGGCGAGCGTCAACTCCTCCACGTGGTCGCAGTCGACCTCATCCGCGGCGCGCAGGGCGAGTTCCAGGAGCGCGGTGCCGGGCAACAGTGCCTGGCCCATGACGGTGTGGTCGGCCAACCAGGGATGCGAAGAGAGCGAGAGGCGGCCGGTGAACAGCAGTCCCTCGTCCTCGGCGAGTTCGACGATGCCGTTGAGGAGCGGGTGGGCGGCTCCGGCGATGCCGAGGGCGGTGGCGTCGCCGGTGGCGCGACTGGCGGAGGGCCAGAACGGGCGGTGCTGGAACGCGTACGTCGGCAGGTCGACCGGGTGGGCGCCGGTGGGCGCCAGGAAGGCGGGCCAGTCCAGCGGTGTGCCGGTGGTGTCCAGTCGGCCCAGTGCGGTGAGCAGGGTGCGTTCTTCGGATGCGTTCCTGCGGAGCGCGGGGATGGCGATGACCGCCTCGTCGTCGAGCGATTCCCTGGCCATGGCGGAGAGGACCCCGTCCGGGCCGAGTTCGAGGAAGGTGCGGACGCCATCGGCCTCCAGGGCCGCCACGCCATCGGCGAAACGGACCGCCTCGCGGACGTGCCGCACCCAGTAGTCTGCGGAGCCCAGTTCTTCGGGCGAGGCCAGTCCACCCGTCAGGTTCGACACCACCGGGAGGGTGGGCGCCGCGTAGGACAGTCCTTCCGCAACGGTGCGGAAGTCGTCCAACATCGGGTCCATCAACGGTGAGTGGAACGCGTGCGAAACCCGCAGTCGAGTGGTGCGACGTCCCTGGTCAGCGAAGTGCTTCTCGACGGTCCGGGCGGCTTCCTCGACACCGGAGACGACCACGGAGGCCGGACCGTTGATCGCGGCGATCGCTAGTTCGTGGGAGAGGTATGGGAGGACCTCGTCCTCCGTCGCCTGGACGGCAATCATCGCGCCACCCTGCGGAAGCGCCTGCATCAACCGGGCACGGGCCGCCACCAGGCGGCAGGCATCCGCCAGTGACAACACACCCGCAACATGCGCCGCGGCGATCTCACCGATCGAGTGGCCGGCGACAAAGTCCGGTCGTACGCCCCAACTCTCCACGAGCCGGAAGAGGGCGACCTCCACGGCGAACAACCCCGGCTGCGCCCAACCCGTCTCGTTCAACCGGTCGGCATCATCACCCCACATCACGTCCCGCAACCCGATCTCCGACGACAGCTCCGCATCCAGGCGCGCAAGCACCCCGTCCAACGCCTCGGCGAACACCGGGAAGCGTTCGTACAACTCACGACCCATTCCCAACCGCTGCGAACCCTGGCCCGAGAACAGCACCGCGCGACGACCGGGGTGTGGCGTGCCGGTGAGGGCGGAGGGGTTCGGCTCGTCCGCCGCGAGGGCGGCGAGGGCGCGCGTCGCCTCGTCGTGGTCGGCGCTCAGGACGACCGCCCGGTGGGCGAATCGGGAGCGTTGGGTGGCGAGGGACAGGGCGATGTCGGCGGGGGCGAGGTCGGGGTGCTGCTGCACGTGGGCGAGGAGGCGTGCGGCCTGGTCGCGCAGCGCCTGTGGCGACTTGCCGGACAGCGGCCAGGGCACCACGGTCGGGTCTGCGGACGGCAGCGTGGTCGATGCCGTTGGCGAGTCGGTGGTCGGCGCGGTCCCGTGCGTTTGCGACGCCGGCAGCGCGGGGTGTCGGGTGTCTTCCGGCTGTTCCAGGATGACGTGGGCGTTGGTGCCGCTGATGCCGAACGACGAGACGCCCGCTCGCCTGGCCCGGTCGGTGACGGGCCAGGCGGTTTCCTCGGTGAGGAGTGTGACGGCGCCCGCGGTCCAGTCGACGTGGGAGGACGGTGCGGTGACGTTCAGGCTGCGGGGCAGTACGCCGTGGCGCATGGCCAGCACCATCTTGATGACGCCCGCCACGCCGGCGGCGGCCTGGGTGTGGCCGAGGTTGGACTTCACCGAGCCGAGGAACAGTGGGCGGTCGGGGTCGCGGTCCTGGCCGTAGGTGGCCAGGAGTGCCTGGGCCTCGATCGGGTCGCCGAGGGTGGTTCCGGTGCCGTGCGCCTCGACCGCGTCCACGTCGGACGGGGACAGGCCGGCGCCGGCCAGTGCCTGGCGGATGACACGCTGCTGGGACGGACCGTTGGGCGCCGTCAGACCGTTCGACGCACCGTCCTGGTTGACCGCCGAGCCGCGCACCACCGCCAGGATCTCGTGACCGTTGCGGACCGCGTCCGAGCGGCGTTCCAGCAGCAGCATGCCGATGCCTTCGGACCAGCCGACGCCGTCGGCGGACTCGGAGAACGGCTTGGAGCGGCCGTCGGGGGCGAGTCCGCGTTGCCGGGAGAACTCGATGAAGGTGTCGGGGATCGACATCACGGTGACGCCGCCCGCGAGCGCGAGGGTGCATTCGCCGCCGCGCAGTGCCTGTGCGGCGAGGTGCAGGGCGACCAGCGAGGAGGAGCACGCGGTGTCGACGGTCATGGCCGGGCCTTCGAAGCCGAAGGTGTACGAGACCCGTCCGGAGGCGACGCTCAGCGCGCTGCCCTGGCCCTGGAACCCTTCGAACTCGGCGCCGTCGAGGCGGGTGCCGTAGCCGCTGTACATGACGCCGGCGAAGACGCCGGTACGGCTGTCGCGCAGGGTCATCGGGTCGATGCCGGCCCGTTCGACGGCCTCCCAGGAGGATTCCAGGAGCAGTCGCTGTTGGGAGTCGGTGGCCATCGCCTCGCGCGGGCTCATGCCGAAGAAGTCGGCGTCGAACGCGGCGGCGTCGTGGAGGAAGCCGCCGGCGCGGGCGTAGGAGGTGCCGGGGTGGGCGGGGTCGGGGTCGTAGAGGTTGTCGAGGTCCCAGCCTCGGTTGGTGGGGAAGTCGGAGACGACGTCGGCGCCGTCGCCGAGGAGCCGCCACAGGTCCTCGGGTGAGGTGATGCCGCCGGGGAAGCGGCAGCTCATGCCGATGACGACGATCGGGTCGTCGGTGGTGTCGGGGGTGGACGGCGTCGGCTGGTCGGGGTCCGACTCGGCGTCGGGGCCGAGGAGTTCGGTGAGGAGGTGGTCGGCCAGGGCTCCGGCGGTGGGGTAGTCGAAGACGGCCGTGGCGGGGAGCCGGAGGCCGGTTGCGGTGCCGATGCGGTTGCGCAGTTCGACCGCGGTGAGCGAGTCGAAGCCCAGGTCTCGGAAGGCGCGGGAGGGGTCGACGCCGTCTCCCGTGGTGTGGCCCAGGACCATGGCGGCCTGGTCGCGGACGAGGGTGAGGAGGGTTTCGCGTCGCTCGGCGCGCTGGAGCCCGGTGAGTTTTTCGGCGAGGCCCGTGGTGCCTGGCGTGCTGGCGGTCGTGCGGCGGACGGGTGCCTTGACCAGGCCGCGGAGGATCGGGGGGACGGTGGGCTGGTTGCGCAGTGCCGTCAGATCCAGACGCACCGGCACCAGAGCCGAACTGCCCGTCGCCAAGGCAGCATCGAACAACGCCAACCCCTGCTCCACCCCCAACAACGGCATCCCCGACTCAGCAGCACGACGGACCTCACGCTCCCCCAACCCCGCCGTCATCCCCACACCCTGATCCCAAGCACCCCACGCCAACGACACACCAGGCAAA
>NZ_BAAARK010000079.1:0-12474 GCF_039532155.1 Streptomyces lunalinharesii | reverse complement strand
CTGCAATTGTCTTCCTAAGACCGCTTGGCCTCCGACTTGGGGTGCCTGTGGTGTGGACGTAAAGCGCAGCAGTCCACACCACAGGCACCCCCGGCCCACCCCCGCCCCCACCACGAACGAGACGCGACCAGGCCGCCCCGCCCAACGAACAAAACCCCAGATCACCACCCCCAACGCCTTTGCCGGGACGTTATCCACAGGCTTCCCCGACCGGCCCGCCGGAGCGGTAGCGTCATGGCGTCGAGAGCGAACGGGGGTGGTGGCAGTGGTGCGGCGTGCCGGAATCGTGCTGGTGCTGGGGTGGTTGGCGGTGCTGTTCGCCGCCGGTGCGGTGCAGGCCGCGCCCGCGGGAGCGGACGCCCCGAGCCAGCCCGCCTATCTCGCCGAGCAGCTCCGGCACGACCCGGTGTACGTCAGCGATCAGATGCCGCGCGTGGTGCCGCGGTCGACGGCCCCCGCCTTCGCCGCGGAGGCGAAGCGGCTGCGCGTCCCGACGTACGTCGTCGTCCTGCCGTTCACCTCCTCCGGTTCGGGCTCCGGTCTGCTCGCCGCGATCCACGACCACTTGGGGCGCAAGGGGCTCTACGTCGCGGTCTCCGAGTCGGGCCTGTCCGAGGTGCAGAGCTACGGCGTGAGCGTCCCGGGCGCCGCCGACGCGAAGACCGCGACGCTGTACGAACTGCCCTACGACGCCACGCCCCGCGAGGTGTTCCGGCACTTCGTCGACCTGCTCACCTCCGGCCGGTCCCACCAGCGCGCCGAGGCCGCCCGCGCCGCGTACGGCGGTGCGGACAACAACCACGAACCACCCGCGCTGCACACCACGCAGACGGACCGGGAGAACCAGAGCTTCCTCACTGGCGCCCTGGTGGCCGGGGTGCCGCTGGGCGCACTGCTGATCACGTACCACGCGCTGGCCCGGCGCCGGCCAGGCGCCGGCCCCGGCCTGCGGCGCGGTTGGCCGCTGCCGATCGGTGCGTTGGCGCTGGCCGGGCTGCTGGTCCTCGGCGCCTCGCAGCTCTTCTCCGACACCAGCACGGGGGACGGCTCGGTGCCGACCGCCGCCGACCTGCGGTCCCGGATCGACCGGGTCAGCGCGGGACTGCGGCACGACCCGCTCTACGTCGACCCCGAGAGCCCGTCACCGCTGGACGACGCCGAGCGCGCCGAGTTGCGCGAGCGACTGGCGGCCCTGCCGGTACCGGTCCTGGTCGTCGCGCTACCCAGTTCGATGAACGACGAGTCCGGCGGCGACCCGGACCGGCTGGCCGCGGCCCTGCACGACCGGCTGCGCCGCGACGCCCTGTTCGTGACGGTCGAGCTGCCGAGCGGCTACGTCTCGACCGCCAACTACGGCACCCACGTGGACACCAGCGCGCTCTACAACGCGTCCCGCGACCCCGCGGCCGGCGACCGCGACCTCAGCACCCTCGGCCCGCGCCTGGACAAGCTCCTCGCCTCCGTCGCCAAGGCCCCGACGACCAAGACGGCCGGTGAGCCGCTCCCGCCCTCCCCTCTGACGGACCCGGTCGCCCGGCGGAAGCTGCCCGGCCTGTTCACCGGGGACTTCCACCCGGGGCTGTTCATCGGCGCGCTCGCGGCGCTGCTGCTCTTCGGGCTGGTGGTGGCCGTGGGAGCGATCCTGCGGGCGCTGCGCCGCCGGGGCGCCCGGGCCGCCGTTGCCGCGGCGGCACCGGTCGAGCCCCGACAGGCGTGGCTGCGGCGCACCGCACGGGAGGAAATAGCCGCCCTGACAGTCGAGTTGGAGCCGGCCACGGGGCTGTCGGAGGCGGCACGCCGTCGGGCGTGGGAGTGTCTGGACGCCGCCGCGCTCCTGATCGACGGCGACAGCGACGGCCGGATCGACGACGACGCCACCCCCGCCAGCCTCGCCTGTGCGATCGTGCTGGCGCGGGTCGGCCGGACCGCGGCCCGGGAGCCGTCCGCCGCGACCCACGTCTGCCACCGCAATCCGCTGCACGGCGCGGCCACCGGCCCGGCGGGCAAACGTCCGGCCGGCGGCCGCGGACCGGCGCCGCGGCCGGTGTGCGCGGCGTGCCGGGAGACGCCCGGCGAGATGCTGCGGCTCCCGGGGCCGGACGCGTCCGGGCGCCGGGGCCACAGCCCCTACCCGGGGCACCCCGGCCCGTTGGCGACGCTCGCCAAGGGGACCGGCACAGATCAACTCACCCGCGAGGTACGGGAGTCCTTCGGTGTCAACTGACCTTCGTCGCCGCCGTTCGCTGCGGTCCGTCCTCGCCGTCGGCGCGGCCTCCGTCGCACTGCTCGGTGCCGCTGCGGGGTCCGCCACGGCCGCGCCCAGCCCCGGGCAGAAGATCGCCGACGCCCTGCGCACCTCACCGGTGTACGTCGATCCCTCCCTCGCGTCGGCGGTCGGACCGGACGACCAGCGCGCCCTGGTACAGCAGATCCGGCAGTCCCAGCTGCCGATCCAGGTGGTGCTGGTCCCGCTGGTGGAGGGGGACAACTGGGGCGGGAAGTCCGAGCAGCTCAGCGACGTGGTGCACGACCGGACGGGCGGCGGCCCGGCCATCGTCATCACCCCCGGGGACTACCCCGACGACATCGAGGCCCACGCCTGGCCCGCCCACTCCCACCAGGCGGAGAACGCCACCGCCTCGGTCTTCTTCGACGACTCGATGAAGGGCGCCGGGCTCACCAAGCGCATATCCCGGGCGATCGACCTCATCAAGGCGGGCGACGGCGACGAGGTCTACCGACGCCTCACCGCCCACCTCGGCACCTCGGGCGGCAGCAAGCCGAAGGAGCCCGCGGCGCAGGCGTCCTCCCCGGTCGTGCGGCTCCTGGCGCTGGTCGCCGGCCCGCTGCTGGTGCTCGGCGCGGCCTGGCTGCTGCTGCGGTGCCGCTCGCGCCTGCGGGACTTCGGGACGCCGTTCGCGATGCCCCGGTCCGTGTTCGCCGCCGCGCACCGGGCCGACGAGGACGGGCTGCGCGAGCGGGCCGGTGCGGAGGTGGTGCGGCTCGGCGAGGAGGCACGTGCCGCCACCGGCGACCCGGCGGCCATCGAGCGCGCCCTGGACGCCTACGCCGCGGCCGGCACGGTGCTGGACCGCGCACGCGGCGTTCCGGACCTGGCCGGCGTGTTCGCGCTGGTGGCCGAGGGACGGGCGGCGCTGTCCCCCGCTCCGGCCACGCTGCCGCTGTGCTTCTTCCACCCGCTGCACGGCCCCGCCGCCCGCCGCATCCCCTGGCGCCCGGTGGGCCGCCGGGAGCAACTGCGGATCGCCGCCTGCGACACCTGCATCCGCGCGGTCCGTGCCCGTCGCGCACCGGAAGTCCTCACGGACCGTCTGGACGGCCACCCTGTGCCGTACTTCGAGGTGCCGGCCGAGCGGAGCCTCTGGGCCGCCACCGGCTACGGCTCGCTGCTGGCCGGCGACTCGCTCGCCGGGCGGGTGCAACGGGGCGATTTCACCCGCACGTTGTCCTGAAGGGGGCGCCACCACCGCGCCGCGGTCCGCACCGTCCGACGCCGTCCGGCACTCCCCTGCCCTGCGGCGCGGCCCGTCGGGACGGCCGCCGCGCGCCGCATCGGTGCAGGTCGGCCCGTCCGCCCGCCGCGCCTGCCCGGACAGATTTTGTCCGGGCATTACCCTGCGCGGCCGGCGGGCCGGCAATGTCGCTGAATTCAGCCAGAATTGGGCAACGGCGGCGACGGAATCCGCCGGCCGCTTTGCAGGAATTGCGGTACCTCGACCGGGGTCGCTCCCACCAGGCCCGAACGGCAGGCATCGGACGCGTGCATTCCGCGTTTCGACACGGGTGAAAGCGCGCTCCTATGCTCCACTGCACGGCCGTTCGCGTGCACTGGGCAACGGTGTTGTGCGACGGGGGAGAGCAAGGACCGGGAGAACGTTTTGCTGCACACGAGGACCCCATGGCTGCGCGCCGCCGCACCGGTCGCCGTACTGGCGCTGGCGCTGACCGCCTGCGGCGGGAAGCAGGACGCTTCGGTCTCCACCACCGGTTCCGCCACGGACGACGCGCAGACCTCCGCGGAAGCCGCGGCGAAGACCGGGACGGAGCCGACCGGACCGGTGGGCGGCGACGGGGCGTTGGCGCCCGGCCAGAGCGGCACCGGGCCGTACCGGGAAGAATCCGGGAAAATAACCTACGAGGTCGCCGCGCAGAAGGTTCGCGTCGGCACCGAGGCCGACGCGAAGAAAATGGTCCAGGACCCCAAGAACGCCAATGGCCTGGTCGCGGCGACCGCCTATGTGAAGTACACGAACAAGGGCCCGGACGTCGTCAAGGGCCTGGCAAAGGTGGCCAACGGCGCCGAGATCTACGCGGACGGCCAACGCGGCGGCCTCCTCATCGGCAGCCCGGGGAACCTCCCCGGCTGCGAGGACCCGGTCGACATCGACGACTGGCAGGTCGGCGAAAGCCACGTCATCTGCCAGACGTACATGATCCCGAAAGGTGCCAGGTCCCTGGAGGTGCACTGGACGGCCGACGGCGCCACCACCCCGCTCGTCTGGAAGTTCACCCCCACCGGCTGACCGGCTGAGGCCCACCGCGACCGCCGCACCCGCCCCGCCCCGCCCCGTCGCGGCGGGGCGGGGCGGGGCGGGGCGGGGCGGAGAATCAAGACGAGGCGAAGCAAGGCACGGCGTGGCGCGGCACGGCGTGGCACGCCGTGGTGATCCACCACGACCACACCTGACACAACGTCAACAGCGCGCGCACTACGGCACATTGCCGGGCTTCGGGGAGTGCGCGCGGCGCTCCGGTGGAGGCGCCGCGCGGTCCGGGGCGGCGCGACGGGATCAGGCGTGGGCCGCCAGTGCGCCGAGGAACGGCTCGATGACCCGGCACCAGGCGTCGGGCTGCTCCCAGGGCAGCAGGTGGCCGGCGTCGGGGATCTCGGCGTAGGTGCCGCGGGGCAGCACCCGGACCATCTCCTGGGCCTCGGCGCGGCCGAGTTCGGCGTCGAGGCCGCGGACGACGAGGGCGGGGCAGTCGACCTGGGCGAGTTCCTCCCAGTGGGCGTCGTGCACCCAGGTCTCGCGGGCGCTGAGCATCTGGCGGCGGGAGAAGACCGGGCGCCAGCCGTCGGCGCGCTCGGCCATCACCTCGGCGAAGAACTCCCCGCGGGCCGGCCGGGGGCGCTCCAGGGTCGGATCGTCCTCCCCGAACCACTTGCGGACGTCCGCCAGGGTCGCGAACGGCACCGGCCAGGAGCGGAACCACTCCGTCCACTCGCGCTGCGAGGCCGCCCCGAGCGCCGACGCCCGCATATCGCAGATCACCAGCGCACTGACCAGGTCCGGGCGCCGGGCGGCCACCTGCCAGGCCGTCAGCGCACCCATGGCGTGCCCGACGAGGGCGGCCGGGGCCAGCTCCAACTGCTCGATGGCGGCGATGGCGTCCTCGACGTACGCGGCGCGGTCGAGCGGCCCCTCAGCGGGCTTCTCGCTGCGGCCGTGGCCGCGCTGGTCGAGGGCGACCGGGCGGTGCACCCCGCTCAGCCGGCGGGCGGTGTCCGCCCAGTGGGAGGCGCGCCCCATCAGCCCGTGGAGCAACAGCACGCCGGGCCGCCGCCCGCCGTCGTCCACCCCGCCGCCGCGCTTGGGCGGGTCGGTGAATTCCCAGGCCGCGAGCCGTACGCCGCCGGATCCCGTCACATCGATACGCCGCACCATGTGCCCTGGCACCCCCAATCGTCCCCTGACCAGCCCCGCACAACCCACATTATCGAACTCGCATTCGAATGGATCGCTGCCGCGCCCAACACCCCACTTTCGAGTGACCTTGTGGCGGGATTGGCCGCGCCCACCACGGGGAGACATCTGCCGGGAGGCGGGCCCCACCGGGAAGGGGGCCCGTGGGGAACGACCCTGGGAGCTCGGGGCTCCGGGTCGTGGTGGGGGGACATGGGGAGGCAGGGCCCCGGCAGCTCGCAGCGCCGGGGCCCTGACCGTCCTCGATCGACGTCAGTGGACGCATCCGAGCCCCCTAGGCCGTCAGCGCATCACGCGGGAGTGACGACGCATGGCCATGCGTCAGCGCCAGAGTGACACGAGACCGGCCGATCCGCACGGATTCGCACAAGACCGTTCATCGCACCGAAAGTTGACGAGCCCGCCGGCTTGCGCATCGGCGCAGCTCAACGGGCTCGTGAGGGGTTTTTTACGGGGATGGGCGGAGATCAGCCGTCAGTCCCGTGGTGACTGCGCGTCATCCACCGGGCCGCGACGGCGGGCCCGGCACGCGCCGGCACCGGTCGCCGGGCGCGCCGGCGCGGGGCTCAGCGCTTGGCGACGAAGACGTGACTGGCGATCTCGGCGTCCAGCTCGGCGGCCTCACCGCTGCTGCCGACCAGCACGCCGGCCGGGGACTCGGTCACGCTGACCACCGCGCCCGGCTGCACCCCGGCCCGCCGCAGCGTGTACATCAGCTGGGCGTCGGCCTGGATGGGCTCACCGATCCGGCGCACCACCGCCGTCTTGCCGTCGGAGCCGGCGTCCAGGTCCATCAGGCTCACCATGCCGGCGTCCAGGAACGGGTCGGCCTCGGCCTTCTCCCCCAGCTCCTCCAGGCCCGGGATGGGGTTGCCGTACGGGGACTCGGTGGGGTGGCGCAGCAACTCCACGACGCGGCGCTCGACCGCCTCGCTCATCACGTGCTCCCAGCGGCACGCCTCGGCGTGCACCTGCTCCCACTCCAGGCCGATGACGTCGACGAGCAGGCACTCGGCGAGGCGGTGCTTGCGCATCACCCGCGTCGCCAGGCGGCGGCCCTCCTCCGTCAGCTCCAGGTGCCGGTCGCCGGCCACCGTCAGCAGGCCGTCTCGCTCCATGCGCGCCACGGTCTGGCTGACCGTCGGGCCGCTCTGTTCGAGCCGCTCCGCGATGCGGGCGCGCATGGGGACCACACCCTCCTCTTCCAGTTCGAGGATGGTGCGGAGATACATCTCCGTGGTGTCGATCAGTCCGGACATGCGTGCCCCTCGATGTGTCGTGCGGTGGCCCTGGATTCAATTCTGACGCATCCCGCTGACAACGGTGCGTCGTCGTCCGCGCAGCGGACGCCCGCGGCCGGTTCAACGGGTGCATTGCCCGGCGTATTGACAGCGCACTGGTCCAGACCGCAACGTGATCCGGGCCACTGATCCACCCGGCGGCCGCCGGGCGTCGACGCACCGGCGCCGGCCCGCCGCCGATCCCACCCAGACGCGACGAGAGGGGCCCGCGGCAATGGCTGAGAACGACCGGAGCGAGGGGCTGGCCGGACGGTACTTCGACGCCGCGATCGACCTGCTGCGGCAGGTCCGCGACGCGGAGGGGGAGCGGATCGCCGCGGCCGGGCAGCTGATCGCGGACACCGTCGAGGCCGGCGGCCGGGTCTTCTCCTTCGGGGCCGGGCACTCCTCGTTGCCGGCGCAGGACACCGTGTACCGGGCCGGCGGCCTGGCGGTCATGAACCTGCTGTCCGTTCCCGGGGTCGTCGGGGTGGACGTCCGGCCGGCGACGCTCGGCAGCGCGCTGGAGCGGGTCGACGGGCTGGCCGGGGCGGTGCTGGACACCAGCCCGCTGGAGCGCGGTGACGTGCTGGTGATCATCTCGCTCTCCGGGCGGAACGCCCTGCCGGTGGAGATGGCCATCAACGCGCGGGCGCTCGGCATCAAGGTCATCGGCCTGACCTCGGTGGCCTACGCGGAGGCGACCAAGTCCCGGCACGGCTCGGGGACGTACCTCAAGGACCACTGCGACATCGTGCTGGACAGCCGGATCCCGGTCGGTGACGCGGAGCTGACGCTGCCCGGCATCGAGGCCCCGTTCGCGCCCGCCTCGACGGTCGTCACCAGCGCCGTCATGCAGGCCGTGGTGGCGACGGCGGCCGGTGCGCTCGCCGAGCGCGGGGCGCAGCCGCCGCTGCTGCGCTCGGGCAACGTGGACGGCGGGCACGAGTGGAACGGCCGGGTGATGCGGGAGTACGCGGACCGGATCTTCTACCGGCACTGAGCGGGCGCGTCCGGCGGCGCGCCGGGGCCGGGGACCCGCCCGACGGACCGCCCCGTGCCGGTTCACGCCCCGGCCGCCCCCGCGAGGTCGAGGGCGGCGGCGATCCGGGCGGCGACCTCCTCGGCGTAGTCGGCGTCCGCCCGGTCGAAGGGGCGGCGGGCGGGCGTCCGCAGGAAGGTGAGGACCCCGAGGGTGCGGCCCCGGCTGCGCAGCACCACGCACAGTCCGTGCACCGTGCCGTCCGGCCAGTTCCGGGCGGTCGCCCAGCCCCCGGCGGGGGCCTGGCCGGCGCTGGCGCGCACCGAGCCGCGCCGCGCGTACGCCTGGAGCGCCGGGTGGCCCGGCGCGTAGGCCACCGGGATGCCGGTCGCCGGCACCGCCTCCGAGGGGCCGGGCACGCCCGCCGGGGACGCCAGCGCCCGCACCAGCCGGGGCGCCCGGACCGGATGGCCCATCCCGCTGTCGGGGGGCGTCGGATCCGCGTCCCACTCGGCGTCCGCGTCCACCGCGCCGTAGGGGGCCGGGGCCGGGGTGCCGGCGCGGTCCACCAGTGCGTGGTCGGCGAAGCCCGCCAGGGCGAAGTCGAGGTGGACGGCGGCGGCCTCGGCCGGGTCCGGGCACTCGGCGGCGGCCCGACCGGCCCGGTGCAGCTGGTGCGCCCGAAAGCGCAGCAGGGAACCGTCCTGCTCGGCCCGTTTGGCGTCGGTGACGTCCTGGAACAGCCAGGCGACACCGAGCGGAACGGGTTCCTCCGCGAGCGGCGAGGCCAGCCGGACGAAGCCGCTGCGCCAGCACCGGCGCGGGAGTTCGGCGTCCCCGTCCCGCGGCGTCACCCACAGTTCGCCGACGGCCGGCGGCGGGCCCTCGGCCAGGACGTGCTGGAGGGCGCCCTCCAACTCCTCGACGCCCTGCCCCAGGACGTCGCCCAGCGGGCAGCCCAGCAGCGCGGTGCGGCTCATCCCGAAGGTCCGGGCGGCGTGCGCGTTGACCATCGCGGGCCGCAGGTCGGCGTCGATCAGCACCACGCCCCAGGTGGCGTCCTCGAAGAGCGCCTCGCTGAGCGCCACCGCCCGTTCCAGGTCGAGCTGGGTGTGCGACTCGCCGAAGGCGCAGTAGGCGCCGGCGACCCGGCCGTCGGGGGTGCGCACCGCGGAGGACTGGGTGCGGACCAGGACGCGGTGACCGTCCTTGGCCAGCAGGGCGAAGTCGTGCACCTGGCGGCCCGGGGCACGCATCGCGGCCACCACGGCGGACTGCACGCCCTCGGCGTCCTCCGTGCGGACCGCCCAACCCGTCAGGCCACGGCGGCCGACCGCCTCCTCGGCGGTCCAGCCCAGGATGCGTTCGGCCTCGTGGTTCCAGTGCGTGACCGTGCCGTCCACGGCGAACGCCATCAGGGCGGCGTCCATGCCGTCCAGGAGGGCGGCGAGCAGTCCGGAGTCGTCGGTGTCCGGAGGCCGGTCGGGTTCGCCGCCGGCGGGGGTCGGCGGGGCCCCGGAGGCCGCCGCTCCGGGCCCGTTCGCCGGGCCGGCGGACGCCGGCTGCTGCGACGACGAGGCCGACGAGGCAGAAGAAGCTGACGAGGCAGTCACTGGCACCCCTTACGAACGCGGCCGCACGTGCTCCACGTGGGGTCATTCAACTGGAACGTGACGTGGAACACACCCGATTCGCCGAAATCCCCGCCGGTGAGTCCCGGCTCCGAAAAAAACCGGTTGTACGGCGCCGGGCGGCTTCCTAACGTGTGGGGTACACGAGAAGGGAGGTGGTTCGGAAGATGATTTCGCACCGGACGCGTGAGGTGGCTGCGGGCTAGCAGCCCGTCGCTTCACCGAAGTGCAGCGCCGGATCCGCGCATACTGCAGATGCGCAGCCGGCCCAATCCCAAGCAGTCACCCGACCCGCGGGCTGCCGGTTCGTCCGACCGGCCCTTCGCGCCACCGGCGCGGAGGAGAAGGCCCGCGGGTCGTCTGCGTGTGCGGCCCCCGCACCGACGCCCCGCGCGCCACCCCCGCGGCGTCAGGGCGCCAGCCGCTCCACCCGCCACCCGCCGGCCTCGGCCGCACCCTCGCGGACGTACCGCAGCCGGTCGTGCAGGCGGTTGAGCCGGCCCTGCCAGAACTCGACCGCCTGGGCGGTGATGCGGTAGCCACCCCAGTGCGGCGGCGCCGGCACCTGCTCGCCCTCCGGGTAACGGGCCGCCAACTCCGCGTAGGAACGCTCCAGTTCCGCACGGGAGGCGATCGGCGCGGACTGGTCGCTGGCCCAGGCGCCCAACTGGGAGCCGTGCGGGCGGGTGCGGAAGTAGGCGGCGGTCTCGTCCCGGCCGATGCGCTCGGCGGTGCCGGTCACGATGACCTGACGGGCCAACGGATGCCAGGGGAAGAGCAGCGAGACATGCGGGTTCTCCGCCAGGTCGCGGCCCTTGCGGCTGGAGTAGTTGGTGAAGAACACGAAGCCGCGCTCGTCGAATGCCTTCAGCAGCACGGTCCTTGAACTGGGCCGGCCGGCGGCGTCCGCCGTCGAGACGACCATCGCGTTCGGCTCGTGCAGGCCGGCCACCGCCGCGTCCTTGAACCAGCGTCCGAACTGGTCGTAGGGGCTCGCGGCGAGGTCGGACTCGGCAATGCCCTCGGCACGGTAGTGCGCGCGCATGGACGAAGGGTCGGGGGTCTCGGCAGAAGGCATGTCGGCGGGATGCACGGCCTCATCTTGCAGCATCGACCCCGCACCGGGCAGCCCGGTGGGCCGGAAGTCTGCCCCCCGTCGCCGGGACGTAACCCTCCCGTCGGCAAATCGCCCAGTGTGCCGGACGTCACGCTTCCCCGCTGCTGATGAACCCGCCAAAATCATGGCCCGGCCCACTGTGGGCCTCGGACACCGGAAGCTATCGTGTCCGTCTTCAGGCCGCCGCGGAGCACCATGCGTGGCGGCCCGCGCCCGCGGGCCGACCACCTGCGGGCGGAACCGCCGCGTGGCCCCTGCCACGGCGGGGCATCACCGGGGTGACCGGTACGGACCGCGAGCTGCCCGGCGCAGCCGCGTAACCGCACCGGCACCACAACTGACTCGACCGCACGGCGACCGGTCACCGGCCGGCTGCCGTCCCCATCTTGAGGAGCCGCCTGATGTCCGACTTCGTTCCCGGGCTTGAGGGAGTCGTCGCGTTCGAGACGGAGATCGCCGAACCCGACAAGGAAGGCGGCGCGCTCCGCTACCGCGGCGTGGACATCGAGGACCTCGTCGGGCACGTCTCCTTCGAGAACGTCTGGGGGCTGCTGGTCGACGGCGCGTTCACACCGGGACTGCCGCCCGCCGAGCCGTTCCCGATCCCGGTGCACTCGGGTGACATCCGCGTCGACGTGCAGTCCGCGCTCGCCATGCTGGCGCCCGTATGGGGCCTGAAACCGCTGCTCGACATCGACGAGCGGACCGCCCGCGACAACCTCGCCCGGGCCGCCGTGATGGCGCTGTCCTACGTCGCCCAGTCGGCGCGCGGACAGGGCCTGCCGATGGTGCCGCAGAAGGAGATCGACAAGGCCGAGACGGTCGTCGAGCGCTTCATGAAGCGCTGGCGCGGGGAACCCGACCCCAAGCACGTCAAGGCCGTCGACGCCTACTGGACCTCGGCCGCCGAACACGGCATGAACGCCTCCACCTTCACCGCCCGGGTCATCGCCTCCACCGGCGCGGACGTCGCCGCGGCGCTCTCCGGCGCGGTCGGCGCGATGTCCGGCCCGCTGCACGGCGGCGCGCCCTCCCGCGTCCTCGGCATGATCGAGGAGATCGAGCGCACCGGGGACGCCGGCGCCTACGTCCGGCAGGCCCTGGACCGGGGCGAGCGGCTGATGGGCTT
Organism: Streptomyces lunalinharesii; assembly: GCF_039532155.1. NCBI lineage: Bacteria > Bacillati > Actinomycetota > Actinomycetes > Kitasatosporales > Streptomycetaceae > Streptomyces > Streptomyces lunalinharesii. Next base: position 609 of record NZ_BAAARK010000079.1, on the reverse strand, counting down.
CGGCCACCGCGTCTACCGCGCCGAGGACCCGCGGGCGCGGGTGCTGCGCCGCACCGCCAAGGAGTTGGCCGCGCCCCGCTTCGAGGTCGCCGAGGCCCTGGAGAAGGCCGCCCTGGAAGAACTCCACAACCGCCGCCCCGACCGGGTCCTGGCCACCAACGTCGAGTTCTGGGCGGCCATCGTGCTGGACTTCGCGGAGGTCCCGGCGCACATGTTCACGTCCATGTTCACCTGCGCCCGCACGGCCGGCTGGAGCGCCCACATCCTCGAACAGAAGCGGACCGGACGCCTGGTCCGCCCCTCGGCCCGCTACGTGGGGCCTGCGGCCCGCAGCCCGCAGTCGATCGAGGGGTTCTCGCCTGTGGCGGGCTGACTGGCGCGGGGCCGCTGCGCGGGGCTCGCTCGTACGTTGCCGGTTTGCCGCCGTGTGGCGTCTCGCCGTTGCGCCTGGCGGCGCGGGCCTGTTCCCACGTTGTGGGGTTTCTCGCCGTTGCGCCTGCGGCGGGCGTTGTCCGCTGCGCGGGGCGTTTGGGTGGCGGTGTCGGGCCTGCGGGGGTGGTGTGCAGGACTGCTGCGCTTTACGTCCTGCACACCACCCCCTCCGGCCCG
>NZ_BAAARK010000078.1:0-15088 GCF_039532155.1 Streptomyces lunalinharesii | reverse complement strand
TTGTTGCTGCCGCTCCTGATCTCGTCGTTGAGGGCCCGTGCCTGGTCCGATTCGCGCAGGACCTGGCGCAGCAGCGCCTCCTCGTCCTGGCCCACCTTGAGGTTGTACTCGACGCAGTTGTCCAGCGTCGCCAACTGGGTGGTGAGCGCGTCGGCGCGCTCTTCGAGGACCGTGCGCACCGCGTCGTCGTCGGTGGCGGTGAAGCCGAACTGCAACGGGAGGACCGCACCGTCGGCCATCAGGTGTTCCTGGACCGCGTGGTGGGCGTTGAGGTCGCGGCGCTTGGGCCGCAGCTCCTCGGGCGCGTCACTGACGACCGCGCACAGTGAGCCGTGTCGGACCGTGCGGAGTGTCGCTGGGGGGTCCCCGACACCACCGAGTTCGTCGACGCGTTGCGGATGGTCGTTCCGGACCACGGAGTAGACGTACACAGTCATGGCTCATTCCCTCCGGCGGCGCGCGGACCGCCGCGCCGGCCGTTCCCGTCTCGACGCCACGGGCTCCTTCTCCCCCTCGTCCCCGTCTTCCTCCACCTCTTCGTCGTCCGCGTCCTCGTCCCCCTTGCCGCCCTTGAGCGCGTCGCTGATCGCTTCGGCGGCACCGGACAGGGCGCCCTTCGTCTTGCCGTGCGCCCCTCCTTCGGTCACCTCGCCGACGATGTCCGTCAGTTGGGCGGGGGCCTTGTCGCCGGACTCCAGATCCAACCGGTTGCACGCCTCGGCGAAGCGCAGGTAGGTGTCGACGCTGGCGACGACGATGCGCGCGTCCACCTTGATCAGCTCGATGCCGACCAACGACACGCGCGCGAAGACGTCGATGACCAGGCCGCGGTCGAGGATCAGGTCGAGAACGTCGTAGAGGTTGCCCGAGCCACCGCCGTTGTTCCTGGCCAGTGCTCCTTCACCCTGCGGCACCACAGTCACGGTGCCTCCTCTCAGCCACCCGGTCGGCTCGCGGGCGGCTCCTTCGTGCGTCACGCCCGTGCAGGCGCGTCCGGCCGACTAGCGGCTCTTGTCGATCTGACCGCGGGTGTACCGGCGGATGCGCTCGTAGGCGACGAGTTCGCCCTCCACGTTCAGCTTGACTCGGTAGCTCGCCATCACGCTGGTCGTCGGGGGCACGCGTTCGAGTTCCAGGACTTCCACGTCCGCCTGCCAGCCGTCCGAAGTGGGACTGACCGCGGACACCGACTCAGGGGCCCGTCCCAAGAGTTCCTGGAGTTGCTCGGCCGCGTAGTGCATGGCCCGCCGGGCCGTGACGCGGTGCTTGTCCTCCGTGCCGGAACCCTTCTCGGAGCGGCGCGCCCGGCGAGGTCCGTCCGCCGCCTCGGCGCGTCGTCCGGGCGAGCGCCGAGCCCTTTGCGGGGCGTCCTCTTCACCTGCGGTCATTGCTCTCTCCGACATCGCAGACTTCGTGCGTTCAACGCCGCGCGCACGGCGCCCCTCCATGGTATCCACCCGCGTTCCGCGAAGGACGGCGCCGGCCGCCTCCGGAATGCGTCCGGACGTCGGGCGCACGCACCGTCGCCCTGCGTGAACCGGGCTTTCGACCGCACTGCGTGCGCACGAGCCGTCACCAAGGGCGCTCCCCGGAACGTCGGCGTCATGCCGCCTCGTCGTCCTCCGCTTCCTCGTCCTCGTACGCGTCGGAGCGCTCGTCGTCGTCTTCCTCGTCGTCGTAGTCCCCCTCCACTTCGTCCTCCTCCAGTCCTTCTTCGTGGCTGAGGACCACTTCCCCGTCGCGGATCTCGCCGCGCCAGCCCTCCGGCTCCTCTTCGGCGAGGCTCGCGTGGCGTTGGAAGTGCTTGAGGTCCAGGCGTAGCCGGCGTCCCTGCGCTCGCCACAGGTTTCCGGTCTTCTCGAAGAACCCCATGGGGTAGTACTCGACGACGAGCACGACCCGCGTGAGGTCGGACGTGACCTCGTGGAAGCTCACCATTCCGCGCGTCGAGCCCTTGGCGCCCTCGGAGGTCCAGACGATGCGCTCGTCCGGCACCTGCTCCAGCACGGTGGCCTTCCACGTGCGCGTCGACGGCCCGACCTTGGCCTTCCAGTGCGTCGTCACCTCGTCGCTGGTCGAAACGTCCCGCACGCCCTTGGCGAAGCTGCTGAACTTCTCGAACTCGGTCCAGTGGTTGTAGACGGTGCGTACCGGCAGCCCGACGTCGATGACCTCGACGATGTTGGTGACCTTGTGGTCTCCCGAAGAACGTTTGCCACCGGCGAAGGACCCCTTGACCTTCTCCAGCACACTGCCGCCGAGGCCCTTCACCGCGCCTCCGAGCACCTTCTTCAAGGGCAAGCCACCGCCGAGCAGGGCGGCCCCCATTTCTCCGAGCGAGCCGCCGTTCTCGGTGATGTCGGAGAGTTGGTCTGTGACTCCGGTCAGCTTGTCACCGGCCCGTTCGGCGAGGTTCCCCGCCCAGGCCGTCACGAAGTCGCCGAGTTCGTCGCGCAACCGATCGAGCTCCGCCTTCGTCTCATCCTGTGCGACCCTGGCCATGATCGGCTACCTCCGGCGTCCCTGACTCGACGGTGCTCTTCCGGTGCTCCTCCGCGAAGACGATGCGGTCTGCCTCTTCGCCGTGGACTTCTTGGCGGGAGCCTTCTTGGCCGCAGCCTTCTTCGCCGGGGCCTTCTTCGCTGCGGTCTTCTTGGCGGGAGTCTTCTTCGCTGCGGCCTTCTTCGCCGGAGCCTTCTTCGCCGTCGCGGGCCTGGTCTTCTTCGCAGCGGCCTTCGGCCGTTCCTCGGAAGAAGAACTCCGGCCCGGCGTACGGGAACTGCCGGTGCCGCTGCCGCTCCGGCTCACCTTCCGCCGCTCCGTGCCCAGCTCCCGCCTTCCCGCACCCGATTCCCGTTGCCGCGTGCTCGACGTGCTCTGCTCCGTCCTCGGCCTCGTCGTGCCACGGGACGTGCGCCGTCGCGGACGCTCCCGTTTCCGCTCCGCCGCTTCTTCCTCCTCTTCGTCTTCCTCCTCCTCTTCCCGTTCCTCTTCGCCCTCGTTGTACTCGCCGTCTTCGCCGTCTTCGTCGTACTCGTCGCGTTCGGAATCCTCTTCGGCGGACTCCTCGCCCTCGGTGAGCTCCCGAGTGCGGTCGTGCAGGGTGTCCGCGAGCGTCGCGATGCCGCGGGTCGCCGCCGCCGAGACGGCGCGGCGTCCGGCATCCACGACCTCTCCGCGCAATTGCTCGCCGAGTTCGGCGACCTGGGGGATCTCGCCGAGTTGACGGGCGCCCTCCGTCAGCAGGCGCCGCGGATCGAGCCCGATTTCACGCCCCGCCAAGGTGGACATCAAACTCAGTGCGAGGCGGCCCTTCTTGGTACGGCCCAGAACGTAACCACCGGCCAACGCGGCAGCCACGAGGACCTTGGTCCCACTGTCCATGCGTACGTCACCTTCTCTGGACGTGCAGCCCGGCGCCGCGGCAGACAGCCGCCGCGGGATGTTCCGCCGCCATACCTCCAGAGTGCCGCCTCTGGCGGCCTTCGCATCCCGACGGTCCGGTGGCCACTCGGGCCTGGGTCGACGAACCGTCTGCCACCGAGTGGGCGTGATGCGCACACGGAGCGTCCGCTGCTGGTCGCCGGGTGTTAGGGAGTCCGTAGGTAGCTGCCCGGGTCGTATAAGTCTCCGCTGCGGTAGCGTTTGCGCCGTGGCGGGTCAGCGCTACTCGGTCTTGGCGAAGCCCGTGTTGTCGTCTGCACTGAAGACGTCGGCGGCGATCGGGGGCGCAAACTGATGGGCTGTCCTGGCAGATCAGGCCCATGCCGGCCAGTTTCCCCTTGACCTCGTCGATCGACTTTGCCCTAAGTCCCGGACATCGAGCAGGTCGGCCTCGGAACGCACCACAAGCGCACCCGCGGAGTGGATGCCCTCGCGTTTGAGGCAGCTGTCGGAAGGGGTTGTGAGCTCCAGCTCCTCGACTGGAAGCGCGGCGTCTGTCGACGACGACGCCATCTCGATGCCCTCGGCGTCGATGTTCAGCTCGTGGGCGAGACCGAACGGCTCCACCAGGGGCTTGCCGGCCGGGTCATACCGAAATGCAGCAGTAAGGTCGCGGTATCGCCTTGGAAGGGCGCGAGCAGCCTCTTCCCGTGGCGTCTGGGTCCAGCGAGGCGATTCCTTCGAGCGCGCTCCGCAACTGCTCGACGTTCACGCCGTGAAGCACGCCCGCGTCCAGTACCTCAACTCTGCGTAAGGTCCGTCCTTCGGCACAGGCAGCGAGGACGGTCAGGAAGGCGGCGACGTGGGGCAGCTTAGGCAACGGCCTCCATCAACCGGCGCGCGCAATGAGCGGCAGACGGGAAGCGGCCCCGCCAGGCATTGAGGTCGAAGCCCCTCAAATCCGCAACTCGCCGACATGTGAACTACGTTGGCGGAACGATCACGGTCAGGGAACTGTCACCAGTAGTGCCGTCGGCCGCCGACTGCGTGTCCCACTGCGCCGAATAGCCACAGGACCGCTCCGATGACGAGAAGGATGATGCCGATCGTCCACAGTACGGAAATGCCGGTGAGAAATCCGACGATGAGCAGGACAACGCCGAGAATAACCATGATGTCCTCCGTGCCTGTTGGCATGCTTCCTTACCACTGTGTGCCGCTAGGCCGGTTGAGGCAACCGCTGCCTGGGCAGCACGGGATAGCGAAGAGACCGGAGCAGAGTTGCCTTGGCAGGGCGGAGGTCACTGCGGGTTGCTGCCTGGGCCGTGAGGCTTGCGGGGCAACTCGGGCGAGCCAGCGTCCAGCGGAACCGCCCAGGAGCGAACCAAACCCAACTGGACGCTCTGGCGGGGCAGCACAGGGTTGAGAAGCCAGTCGGCCGCGACCCGGGCGCGGTTTACCGGCATTGCCAGTAGGTGGTAGCCGAGCAGACAACCACTGACGTCCTGTCCCTAACGGACGATGCTATTCCGTGAGCAAGCGATTGAAGAAGGAGCGGTAGTGCCGGAGGGCCTTTCGCAGGCCCTCGGTGTCGACTTGCTCGCCGCGGTTCCACTGTTCTTCGAGGCTGCGCTTGTGCTCGGTAAAGGTCCGAGCGAGTGTTTGCATGACTTCGGCCACGAGGGCATCAGCGGAGTGGACAGCGTCGCGCGGGTCGTCCACGAACCGGTTCTGGGTGTCCTGCCAGCGCGCCTTGAAGTCCTTGGCCTGGTCAGCGGAAAGTAGCTGCGGGGCAGCCTCCTCCTCGCTGGTCCCAGCCCCCTGGGGGGCGGGCTGCGCGGCTGCCACGGGAGGGCTGCCGGGCGGCACTGTGGGTTCCGCAGGCGGCGGCTGTTGCGTGTCCTCAGTCAGGGGGCGCTGTGGTGCGGCGAGGTCCTCTGTGGACAGGCTGCCCTGTTCAGTTTCGGGTGCGCGGTCGTGCTGCATTGTTCCTCCTCGCTGCTGTGAGAGATGTGGTCGGAGGGGTACTCAGGCGTGGGCGCGTCGTGTCGATCCGCCGTCGGAGAGCAGTTCATTGAACAGGCTGCGGTAGTGGATCATGGCGCCGCGGAGCTGTTCGGTAGTGGCTTTGTGCTCGGTGCTGAGGGCGTCGACCTTGTGTGCCTCGCGGTAGTGCTCAAGAGTGCGGCCGTGCTCGACGGACAGGTCCCGCATCTGCTGCTCGAAGCCTTCGGTCGGATAGCCGCGGTCATGCATCAGCGAGGTGACCAGCAGGTCTGCGTCGTGGACGGCGTGCTCGGGGTGGTCGACGAAGTCGTCCTGCACGCCGGTCCACTCACGGCTGTAGCGTTCCCGCGCGGTCGGCTCCAGCGGCTTTATGTCCAACGCATCGTGGCGCTTCTCGCGGGCCCGTAGTTCACGCTCGCCGGCCATGCGCCCATCGGCGTCCTCGACCGTCCGCTCGTACTCCGGACCGAAGCGCTGCTGAAGGCGATGCCGCCGTAGGGCAAGAGCAATCCCCACAGCAAGGAGCGCGATGATCACGGCAATGGGGATGATGATCGCCAGAAGAGTTCCTGTTGACAAGGCAACCTCCTTGTGAAAGGCCCCTCATCCAGCATAGGGCTCGCTCCACTTCAAGCACCTCGCATGCACTTCGCCAACCGGGTCTGGAGACGCCGCTTGTGCCAGCTACAGTTCGTGCCAGCGATAGAGTGAGACATGGCACTTCTGGAGCGTCCGATAAAGGCGCTGCGGACTCAAGCCCTTAGCGTGGCGCCATCAACCCTCGGCCGGCCGATGTCTTCTCCGGTCGGCTGGTCGAAGGTTGTCGGGTCATCAACAGGTTGTTGGCAGCTTCAAATCGACTTGTTGCTGGAAGACCGCAGCACTAGAGAATGGTGGAAGGGGCTTGGCAGGGGTTCGCTGATTTCCGTAGGTGGGCAGCCCAACTCACGGTGTCCTGATGAGGCAACAGTTGGTCGCTACGCGATGATGATGACGACACGGTCCCCGCGGCCTCGACCACGGCGGCGGTAGCCATCGTCGCCACAACCGCGTCCGTAACCGTTCCAGTCTCCGCAGCCCCAGCGGTCGCCATCGTTCTTCCGGTGGCGAGGGAAGAATGCCTTGAAGGTCATCTTCGCCTCCTAGCATCGACTATCGCCGCAGCTTTTGCGGAGCACATTGGTCAGCGCGCGCCTGGCCGCGACGCTTTCGACATTACGGCGAAAGAACGACGGCAACAAGGACTTCTGTGAGATTGAGGATCGACTGCGCCCTGTTCCTCTTCGCGTACCTTCCGTGACGTCGGGAAGGTCGCGGCAATCCAATGAGGCAGACTTTTGGAGCAGGGGATGCGTCATTTTCGACGCGATTTCGCGGGACGCTGCTGGTCGCGACTGGTAGGCCGGCGCCGAGGGGCGGCTGCCGGCCAGTAGATTCGGCTGCTTTCCATGGCCGGCCCCGTCGTCCGATTGTGCTGTGGACATTACTGGCTCGGGCGACGGGGCCGGATTCAGTATGGCGCGGCGGACGGTGGCTGCTGTCCCGGTAGTCACCGGCTCCCGCCAGCGCCTCCTTGTACCTCCAGGGTGTTTCTCAGTATTGCTCGTCTTTCACACATAACGCCAGCACCTTCCTGGTGGGGCGCAGGGCAGTGCACTTGGTGTCGGGCTAGCTCACTTGACGTGGTCGTGGTGCTGCGGATGGCCGGAGATGCAGCGCTAGCTGGCGACCGGTAGCCCGGAGGCGAGAACGCCTCCAGCGAGGCCAGCCCGCCGGCGTTCTGGACCAGTACGTCGCAGACGTGCATCCACCCAGCCGAAGGACTGGGCGATGCCGTCCTGCCGTGACTGCTCCGCGAGGGCCCGGATTCGCCCGCACACCAGCACAGGCGTCACCACTTCCAGCGCGCGTATCTCGGCGGCGGCCTGCCGCACCACCCCGACGCCTCACGACCCGGCGACCAGCAAGGCCACGGGTGCGTACTCGGGCAGGCCGAACCGGGCCCGTGTGGCGGCGCATTGTCCGTCGATGACGGGGCCGAAGCGTGCATCGGTGACCGGGCCGACGACGGCGAGCAGGGCGCTCATGAGGGCCGACACGCCGGTCAGGCCGAGGCCGGCCCGGGCGTTGAGCAGTTCGACTGCGGTCTCCCCGACCGTCGTGCACAACACCTTGATGATCTAGAAGAAGACGGTGACTTCAGGCACCTTGTTCCTGCGCGGCCGGCGATCTTCGAGCTCGGCACCGCAGCCAGCCACACAAGGCGCGGCGGTCTGCGGGGTCTCGGATCCCACGAGCCCCGACCGTGCCACGCACTACCTGAACGCATCCTGACTGCCGTGCGCCGTAAGTCACCCCAACCACCTCGGTGCAAGCACCATGGCCGCATGGCCACGCACCTCCACCGCCTCCTCATACCGGCGCTCGCCCCGACCCTCTACGCCGCCGTGGAAGAAGGCCCCCTTGCCCCAACCGCACCTCTCCTACTCGCCTGCTCATCGAGCAACGGCTTGGCTACGCAGGCGCCTCGGCCGCGCCGTCGTGGTGTCCTACGCCGCTGCACTCCTCCTGCCCAGCCTCGGCCTCTGGCTGCGTCGGGAGCACACCCTGCCGCTCGGCACGTCCGGCCTACCGGTCAGTGCGGCCCCGCTGCTGCTGTCCCTGGTGCTGTTCTCCGCCGGGCTTCAGGTATCCGTCGGTGAACTGGGCCGCCTGCTGCGCAGGCCGACTGCCCTGCTTGCGGGGCTGGCTTTGCACTTGGTGATCCCGCTGGTGGTGATCCCCATCGTCGCGTTCACCCTGCGCCAGTCTCCCGATACCGACGGCGGGAGCGGGCTGGTCACTGCGACGATTTTGATCGTGGCCATGCCCGTAGCCGCCGGAGCCACCGTCTGGACCGGCAAGAGCGATGGCGACCAGCCCACCATGGTCGGCCTCGTCCTCGCTTCCACACTCCTGAGCCCCCTCACCGCTCCGTTGGTTATCGGCGTCCTCACGCCGCTCCTCAGCAACGACTACGCCGCAACGCTCGGTACGACCGTTCACACGACCCGCGGCGCCTTCGCCCTCGTCAACGTGGTCCTGCCCTGTGCCGCAGGGATCCTCTGCCGACTCACCCTGACGCCCACCTGGTGCAGTCGCGTACGGGCCGGAGTCGTGCCCGTGGCCCTGGTTGCCTCCCTCGTCCTGACCTACGTGAACGCCAGCGGTGCCCTGGGCTCCTTCCTCACGTCCCCGCGGCCCCTACTCCTGTGCGCAGCGCTGTGCGTGGCGGCCCTGGTGTGTCTGCTGTCGTTCACCCTTGGTGGCGCCGCCGCACGCCTCCTGCGTCTGGACTCGCCCGCCGCCTCGTCGTTGACGCTGGCCTGCGGCATGAACAACAGCAGCGCGAGCGCCGTGCTGCTCTCCACGACGTTGCCCGACAAACCACACCTGCTCCTGCCCGTCCTCGCCTACGGCCTGCTGCAGAAGACAGCTGCGAGCCGGGTCGTCGCCGCGGCCTCGCGCCCCTGAGAAAGCACCAATTTACGCAGCCGTAGTCGGCTTTGAAGGGAGTGCGGAGTGCTGTCACGTCGACCGTGTCACCGGCCCCGGTCGCCAGGTGCGGAGAGAGCTCTCGCTGGTGGGCAACACCAGCGCTCGCTCCCGCTCTTCCCATCCCGTGGGTCGAGTGTTCCGAGCGGTGCTGAAGAGAACTTCGCGGAATCATCAGCATCACGCCCCGGTGCGGCATCAAATACTCGACGGCCAGGGCGGTTAGCGCAGTTGCAGTCAGACCTCAAGGGTCATCAAGCGAGATTCATCCCAAAGCGTGACCTTTGGAGAGGGGTGCCGGAGTGGCTTTCAGGCCCGTGTGCAGATTTTCAGACCGCAGGTGATCGGAATTCTTCGCATCCGGTACGACTGGTTTGGGTTGCGGGCAGGTATGTCACATTGCCTCGGTCCGGGGCAGGTAACTATGAGGAGTTCCCTGTTCCGCTTTCACGCAAATGACGCCACGGTGCTCGCCAAGTGCTGCCACTAGTCTCCAGGTAGGCACGGAAAAGGGGCCCCGAGATTGGTTTAGGAGTCAGCCTCGGAGCCCCCGTATCCGCGCCGGACCCGTACCCGACCTGAGGAGAACGGAATGATCCAGCACGTCCGCCGAAAGCTCGCGAGCGCCCTTCCAGCGATGCCAGAGATTACCATTCCAATTTCGCACGCCCTGCAAACCGCCGTGAAGAGTGTTTTCCTGCTGCGGATTAGCCCTGGCGTCGTGCTCTCGACCTGGGTGACTGTCGCGTCCCTGGTCAATCCGGAGTCGGTTTCCGCGCGGCTTCTGCTCACCGTCTCGGTCGCGCTCTGCGTCGACCGTGGCGGCCTGCTGTTCTACAAGGTCAGCCGCTACCGCTGACCCAGAGCTGCCGCGGCGCATGTTCGTGCGTCGGCCGGTGGCTGACACCCCCTGCGTGAAAACAGGGTTGGTTCCTGTTCGTCCCAAGTGCACCGTCCTCGGTGTGCTTGGGACGTCGACCGAGGAGCGAGGTGTTGACGATGCAGCAGCGCTCCATCCGGCTCAGGGCAGACGGCGAACACGACCGCCAGCTGGACAAGCTCGGAGGTGCCCCCACCAGCTGCCATTGCGCCGAGGCCGCATACGCAGCCTTCTGTAGCGAATATCACTCCCTGTACTCACAGTTCGCGGCAGTCGCCACCGGCAGCACCTCGGTCGGGCGACGACTGGCACGTGCCTTCCTGGAAGAGTTGGCCAGCCAGTGGTTCGCCGCCCTGCGAAGCGCATCACCCTCCGGCTTCGCGTGGGCCCTCCTGGCCGAGGTCATCGCACCGTATCGAACGGGCAGTGTTCGAACCTTGTACCAGCGCCTCGGCGCGACGGAGGCGGGTGCACTGCTATTGCGGTACCGAATCGGATGCTCGGCGACCGCGGCCGGCCGGGCCATGGGAATGTCGCCCGACGCATTCGAGCTGCTGCGCCGCCGCGCTCTGATGAACGCCTCCCACGCTTGGCATATGCCTGTGTCGGATGCCGTCTGACCTGCAAAGGTGTGCGCCGGAGCGCGTCACGTCCCGATGATGACGGGTTTGCTCCCGAACTGACTTCGCTCATTGGTGGCCGCGGGTAGCCCCGCAGCGAAGCAGCCTCCTAAGATGTGATCCCTGCCTTCGGAGCGCCGCTGTACTCCTGGGAGACATGCGGCCGGGAGTGTGGGGAGCCTCTCATCCTTGACCTCAGCAAGCCCAGCGTCGCGAGAATGTATGACTATCTTCTCGGCGGGACTGACAACTACCGGGTAGATCGGGAAGCCTGCGAAGAATTACTCGAAATGGCGCCGAGTACCCGTGAACTTGCCCTCGTGAACAGGGCCTTTCTCGTCCGCGCCGTTCGGTATCTCGCACAAGAACGTGGGGTGCGCCGGTTTCTCGACCATGGTTCGGGCCTGCCCACCAGCCCGAACGTCCACGAGGTTGCGCAAGCGGTCGACCCCTCGTGCGAAGTCGTCTACATCGACAACGACCCCGTCGTTGCCGCTCACGGAAAGATGGGCCTGGCCGAGGATCCGTCGACCACCGCCGTCCTGGAGATGGACATGCGGAAGACCGACGAGATCTTCAAATCCCCCCAGGTGAGACACCTCCTGCGGGAGGGCGAGCCAGTGGCGGCGCTCTTCGTGTCCGTGCTTCATTGCATCCGAGACACTGACGACCCGTGGGACCTGGTCCGCCGGGTCGCCGGCCAACTGCCCACCGGCAGCTACATGGTGATCTCTCAGCTCGCCAGCGACGACCCTGCCCTCCGCGCGGACATCACCAACTTCATGGCCGCGGCCACCGGCGATAGCTGGGGCGAAGTGCGCTCCCTAAGCGAGGTGAACCGCCTCTTCGAGGGGCTCGAACTACTGGAAGTCGACGACCAGCAGCCAGTGGAGGTCTCCCTCTGGCATCCTGACAGCGACCTGGCGCCCCGCCAAAGGAGCCAGGAGTGGATCGAGTACGGAGCCGTCGCGATCATCAAGACGACATCGACGAGGCGGGTTTAACCACTCAGCTCGTCGATGTGCTGTTGCAGTAGCTCCATGGTCTCCGTCTTGTCGCAGGCATCGACCCAGAGGTCGTCCAACGACGCCATGTACGCTTCGATCTCTCTTTCGTCGGTGATCAGTTCACCGCCGCGGTTCCGGTTCTCCAGGTAGATCATCCGTCCCTCCTCCTCGTCGAAGGGTTGGATGAGCGTCATCGCGTTGTGCAGGGCCGACCCGGCGCTGCCAGCCGAACCACGCAGGATTCGAAGATGAATTCGGGGCTTGTTCTCTGCCACGTTCTGGAGGTAGCGGAGCTGCTCGCGGTGGACGAGAGGGCCGCCCCGGTGCAGGCTCAAGGCGCCTTCACCGATCACCGCCTGGTAGAGCGGGGCGTGGTCCCCGTCGAGGAGGGTCTGTCGCCGCATGCGGAACTCAAGACGCTCCTCCAACTCCTTCTGGCGCTTGAGTCGCTGACCGCCATCGTGCTGCGTCCGACTGAACGTCTCCATGAGCGCTTTGGCGTAGCCCCGGGTCTGCAACATTCCGGGAACGTTGGACTCCTGGTAGACCTTGATCGTCTTGGCCTGCGACTCCATGGCGAACAGGGCCCGGAACGCCTCGGAGGAACCAGCTGGCGGCGTCCACCCCGGCGACTCCTTCGCTCGGGCCAGACAGTCCAGGGCTTCCTCCCTGTCCTCATCGGGTGCACCGTAGTAGCGCAGCAGTGCGTCGACCTTCTCGGGTTTCATCTCGACACCTGCGTTCTCGTAGCGACTGAGCGTTGGTCCCGAGCCGAACTGCGGAACCGCGGCGACGACGTCGGCCTGCGACGTGCCTCCGCGGTGCTGCTTGAGCATGGCGGCGACGGCCCGCTCCAGAGGATGAGCGGACCGTCCTGACCTTTTTCTTCCTCGGCTCGGCAATGCGACGAGATGACGGTGCAAGTCCAACTCCCTGAGCGTGCGCGGCATTTTGCCGCCCATGTAATCAGAAGGGTGGGCAGGTCGGCACCCCACTCGCAACCTATGGCCGATTCATTTCAGACAGTCATGGCGTCGAACTCGCCCTTCCTGGAGCCGTCGACGAATGCTGCCAACTCGGATCGCGTGAAGATCAAAGCGGGACCCTCAGGGTCGCGAGAATTGCGGACCGCGACATTTTCACCGAGGTCGGCAAGTTCGACGCAGTCGTCCCTACCGTCACTCGCAGAAGCCTTCACCCATCGCGCGTCGACCAGCAACCTGGCAGCCACGCCATTATGGAAACCCTGCATTCTCATTCCCTCTCTCTGTGCCTGACCTGCCTCATCGACCTAGGCTCGCGCCTGGCTCGCCAACCGGGCACCCCATTTTCACTCCGTGGTGAAAATTTCACCGGCCGGTGAGAATGAGAGGAATGCTAGACCGTCGCGAGCATGGCCGCTGTCCCTCGAAAGGGCGTTCTTGGGCGCGTTGAAATCCTCGTATGATGAAAATATTGGAAGATTTCGATTTGGTTGAGAATGGCTAGAGATGTTCGATCAGAGGGGCTGGTTTCTGAAAACCTCTACCGGGCCGCGACGAGTCAAATAGAATCCCCGCCCGGTTGCCCCTTCTGCGGTGGCCGGTTGGTCCTCTGGGCGAACCGTTGCTGGTCCCAGGCTCTGGCAGGGACTTGGGCATCGAGTGGCGAAGTCGGCGATCAGGCTGGGTTCGGCACCGTCGAGCCATCTGCCGGTGCTCGTGCCCCGTCGCCCCGGGAGGTTCGCCGTCTGGAGCGAAGTCAAGGACGGTGAGCGATCGAAGCGAACCAGTCAGCGCTGAGAGGGAGTTGGAGTCTCCAGCCACCGGAGCATCGGATTCCCATCGGGTCAACAGACCCTGAACTGAATGGATGTGTGCCGGGAGTTCCGAGAACGCCAACCTCGTACATCGACTGGATGATCGAGCAGGGTCCGCGAGGCAGGCTGGCGTCGTCGTCTGCGACCACCCCGCGGAGCGGTACGTCCTCGACGGCACCAGGCCGCACATCGTCCGGCGCCGGATGCGCTTCGACGTCGGGGCCGCGCGGTGTTCGCTGCCGTTGTCCACCACTCCGGCACGAAGCCCGACGACTTCATGGGCTGGGTGCTTCGAGCGGGTCGGTGACCGGGCTCGCTGCGTCTCGTGGGCGCGGTGCGGCGCCCACGAGCGCAATGGCCACCCCTGGCCCGGCTGGGGTGGCCGCCCGTACGGGCCCGCGATGCCGAGGCGGGGCCCGGCCCTCGCTCCCGCGCCTCAGGGACGGCATCAAACGCGCGGCAGTGACCGGCTCGATGAGCGTAGCCGTGGCGCACTTTGGGAGCATTTCGACACGCCAGCAGGGGAGTCTCCTCCGATGCGCGTGGAGAATGTCGAGTCTCAAGGTGAACAGCAGCTCGTCCGCCCGAGCCCCGTCACCGGGCCGATGGGCACCGCTCCTGTGGTCCCCGGCGTGGAGTGGGATTGGCGGCGGGCGATGCTGGAGTTGAGGGCGGTAGCGAAGGCGCACCAGCTGGCTACGCGCGCGGGCTGTACGGGTTCTTGCGTGAGCTCGATCGGCAAGGGTGCGAGCTCATCGTCGCGTCCCCGCCGGCGGAGCAGGGGCTGGGGTTGGCGATCGCCAATCGGCTTCACCGGGCTGCAGGGCCCCGGTCCTCAGTGTGAGCGGCCACGGTCGGGCTGATCAGGATGCGGTGGGGGTCGCCGTGTCCAGTCCGCGGGTGGCGACGAGCTGTGCGCTGCCGTCGGCCAGGCGGTAGGAGAGTCCCACCACGCCGAGGCGGCCGGCGGCTACCGCCTCGGCCAGGATGCGGGAGCGCTCCAGCAGCAGGTCCACGGTGTGCTCGATGTGCTCGGCCAGTATCTCTTCGGCCGTCTCGCGTCCGGCGGCGCGGGCTGCCAGCACGCTCGGGGTTACCCGTTCGACAACGTCGCGGACGAAGCCGCTCGGTGTCTGCCCGTCCTTGAGTGCGGAGCAGGCCGCGGCGACGGCGCCGCACGAGTCGTGGCCGAGGACGACGACCAGCGGCGCGTTGAGGACGCTCACGCCGAACTCGATCGACCCGAGCACTTCGGTACCGGTGACGTGGCCGGCGGTGCGGACCACGAACAGGTCGCCCAGGCCACGGTCGAAGATGATCTCGGCGGCCAGCCGGGAGTCGGAGCACCCGAACAGCACGGCGAAGGGCTGCTGGGCTGGTGCGGTCTCGGCGCGGCGGGCGGCGTCCTGGTTCGGGTACTCGGGGGTACCGGCGACGAAGCGCTGGTTGCCGGCCATGAGCAGGTCGAAGGCGTCACGGGGCGTCTGGATTTGGGTCTCGATCATGGCCGCAGCCTAAGAGGCGGCGCTTGCCGTCGCAGCGGAGGGGCCGCGTCAGTCGGCCAGTCAGGCTCGTCGCCCTGTGTCTGTGGGGCGGGCGTGCGCGCCTGCCTGGGTGCGCTCTGCCCACTATCAGTGGGTGGTGTCGTCGGTCCAGCCGAGTGGGTAGGCGTCGGGGCCGGTGCTGGGAGCTGCGGGTTCGTCCGCGGCTTGGGCGAAGGCGGTGAGGGCGTCGACCAGGGCTTGGCCCTGGGCGGGGGCCATGCGGCTGACGATGGCGGCGATGTCCTCGCGGCGGCGGGCGGTGACCTCGTCGACGATCCGTCGTCCGTCCTCGGTGAGGCGGATCAGGGATTCGC
>NZ_BAAARK010000077.1:0-16158 GCF_039532155.1 Streptomyces lunalinharesii | reverse complement strand
CCGGGTTGGCGGGTGGTGGGGTGCCCGGACTGCTGCGCTTTACGTCCGGGCACCCCACCACCCGCCAACCCGGCACCTCCCGTGGGTGGGTGGGAAAGAAAAGGGGGGAGCGTGTCAGACGAATGAGGCGTAGGTCAGCCAGTGGGCGAAGAGGGCGGGGTCGCCCAGGAGTTCGATGCGGTCGTCGGTGGGGGAGCGGCGGCCGTAGAGGGTGAGCAGGAGGTCGGTGAGCGGGG
Source organism: Streptomyces lunalinharesii (assembly GCF_039532155.1). Classification (NCBI taxonomy): domain Bacteria; kingdom Bacillati; phylum Actinomycetota; class Actinomycetes; order Kitasatosporales; family Streptomycetaceae; genus Streptomyces; species Streptomyces lunalinharesii. Next base: position 15,922 of record NZ_BAAARK010000077.1, on the reverse strand, counting down.
CCCGGAGGGCGGTCGTGGCCTTCTCGTGGGCGCGGCGGTGCGTGAGGCGGTCGCCGGTCAGGTCCAGGATCCACTCGGCATGCAGGGCGGGCGGGGCGTCGGTGGCGTGCAGGTGCAGGGTGCGGCCGGGGCCGAACAGTCCGTCGGCGCGCGCCGCCCACCGTTCGGCCATCACCGGCAGCGCGCACAGTTGGAGCCACTCCTCGACGGCGTCGGCGGCGAATTCCGGCCGGACCTCGTAGCCGGCGCCCGTGGTGAGGGCGGCGTCGGCGCGGTGGACCACCGTCTCGAAGACCATCCGGCGGGCCCAGAAACCGGCCCGGTGGTCGGTCGACCAGGACCAGACGGCGGTGTCCGGGCCGGCCTCGCGCAGCGCCGCCACGGTGCGTTCGGTGCCCTCGGCCAGCCAGGCGTCGAGCGCCTGGGGCGTGTCGTCGTCGGGCCCGGCGCCCCCGGGGACGGCGGCCTCGTCGATCGGCCCGGGGCGCGGCTGGTGACCAGCGCCCCGGCCCAGCGGTGTGCCCCACCGAGGTGGCGGGCGAGGTCGGCCAGCGTCCACCCGGGACAGCTGGGCACCTTCGCGCCGAGGTCGGCGCCGCCCAGCACGGCACGGAACCGCTCGCCCTCGGCGAGGAGTTCCTCAGTACTGAGCGTGCTCGAAGGCCCCCCGGAGAACGACGGCCGGACGCGCGAGCGGTTCGTTGCGACTCATGCTCGCACGCTACTGCCCGAGCCCACCCCGAGACCCGCACCCACCCGTCTTTCCCCACCTACCCACCCACGGGAGGTGTCGGGTTGGCGGGTGGTGGGGTGCCCGGACGTAAAGCGCAGCAGTCCGGGCACCCCACCACCCGCCAACCCGACACCGCACCCCAACAAGCCCCGCGCAGCGGCAACGCGCCGCAGGCGCAACAGCGAAACCCCCACGGCGGAACAGCCGACAACGTACGACAAGCCCCGCGCAGCGCCTAGGCGTTGAGCTCCGCCAACACCCGCAGCGTCTGGGGGTCGCGAGCGGTCACCAGTAGGTCGGTGACCGGTCCGGCGCGCCACAACTCCAGGCGTTCGGCGATCCGTTCGCGGGGCCCGACCAGGGAGATCTCGTCGGCGAAGGCGTCCGGAACGGCGCGCACGGCTTCTTCCTTGCGGCCTTCGAGGAAGAGGCGTTGGACCCGCCGGGCCTCGTCGGCGAATCCCATCCGGGCCATCAGGTCGGCGTGGAAGTTCTTCGCGGCGTGGCCCATGCCGCCGATGTAGAAGCCGAGCATCGCCTTGACCGGCAGGAGTCCTTCGGCCACGTCGTCGCAGACCACGGCGCGTGCCATGGGGGCGATCAGGAAGCCGTCGGGGGCGTCGGCGAGCGGTTCGCGGTAGACCTCGGGGCGGGTGGGCGACCAGTACAGCGGTAGCCAGCCGTCCGCGATGCGGGTGGTCTGGGCGACGTTCCGGGGGCCCTCAGCGCCCAGCAGGATGGGGAGGTCGGCCCGTAGGGGATGGGTGATGGGCTTCAGCGGCTTGCCGAGGCCGGTGCCGTCCGGCCCCTGGTAGGGCAGCGGGTGGAAGCGGCCGTCGACCGTCACCGGGGCTTCGCGGGCCAGGACTTGGCGGATGGCGGCCACGTACTCCCGGGTGGCCGTCAGTGGGCTCTTGGGGAACGGCCGGCCGTACCAGCCCTCGACGACCTGCGGCCCGGACAGTCCCAGGCCCAGCAGCAGCCGGCCGCCGGAGAGGTGGTCGAGGGTGAGGGCGTGCATCGCGGTGGCGGTGGCGGTGCGGGCGGCCATCTGGGCGATGCCGGTGCCCAGTTTGATGCGGGAGGTGTGCGCCGCGATCCAGGTGAGTGCGGTGAACGCGTCGGAGCCCCAGGCCTCCGCGGTCCACACCGAGTCGTAGCCCAGTCGCTCGGCCTCGCGGGCGAGTTCGAGGTGCCGGGGGTCGGGGCCGCGGCCCCAGTAGCCGAGTGCCAGACCGAGTCGCATGGCTCCGCCCCTCCGTCGACGACCGGTTGCCGTCCAGGGTTGAGTGATCGTCAGTTCGCCGTCCGCGCGCACTGTACGGGTCCGTCGCGGACATGGCAACGGCCCCCCGCCCGGGAGGGCGAGGGGCCGGACCGGCCCGGGGGCCGCGACGGGAGCGCGGGGGGCGGCGGCGTCAGCCGCGCTGGATGCCGGTGGTGTCCTGGAGGATGCCGCGCCGACCGTCCTGGGTCTGCGCGATCAACGCGGCGCCGCGCTGCTCCACGGCGAGGTACCAGGTGCCGGGCGCCAGTTCGGCGATCGGCGCCGGCGAACCCTCCTCGCCGTACAGCGGACGGGCCACCGGCACCGCGAACCAGAACGGCGAGAAGTCCGCCGGGCTGCCGGCCGCGGCGGTGGCCCCCGCCGCCCCGCCGGCCGTGGCACCGGAGTCGGCTGCCGGCGCCGGCGGGCCGCCGTAGCCCTGACCGGGCTGCTGCGCACCGCCGGGCTGCTGCGGTCCGCCCGGGTAGCCGTAGCCGCCCTGCTGCTGCGCGCCCGGGTAGCCGTAGCCCTGGGTGCCGCCGCCGGCGGTGCCGTACGGGTGGGCGACCTGCGGGCGGGCCTCGCCGATCAGGGCGACCTTCAGTGCCGGGACGAGTGGGGTGGCCACCGCGGCGCCGGCCTGCGCCAGCGCGGCGATCAGGCCGATGATCAGGCCGACGCCCGCACCGCCACTGCCGAGGATGGCCCAGAACGCGGTCCAGGCGGCGAACACGGACAGCGCCACGCCGAACTGCCCGAGCTCCAGTCCGGCGACCTTGCGCGGCTGCGGCAGCGCCCGCGCCGTGACGATCAGCGCGGCCGCGATGACGCCGGCCAGGTAGACGCTCATCAGCAGCGCCAGCGATTGCCAGGCGTTGGCGCTGCCGTACGAGGAGAGGTTGAGGAACGAGGCGATCAACAGCAGCACCGCTGCTCCGATCACCACGCCGTCGCCTCGACTGAGGGAGCGGATGTTCACGTAAAGGTCCTTTGTCGGTTTCGTGTTCCTGGTCGACTTCGTGCGGGCGTCGACGGTGTCGCTGGCGCGCGGTGCGAGGCACGGCGATGGCCCCCCATCGTAAAGGGAACCTATCGTCGAATCCTGTGGGCCGCTCCAGGTAACGGTGCGGCCCGCGGACGGAAGTCCGTTCGGCTGGTTCGAAAATCCGTTCAACGCGCCAAGAAGTCCGTAATGCCCTCCGTGATCCCGCGCGCCGCCTTTTCCCGCCACTGGGCGTCGGTCAATTGCGCGGCGTCCTTCGGGTCGCGCATATTGCCGCACTCGATGAAGACCTTCGGCACCGTGGAGAGGTTCAGTCCGCCGAGATCGGAGCGGACGTCCAGCCCGGTGCCGTGACCGACGTAATTGGAGCGGGCGCTTCCGGTCGCCGCCGCGAAACGGTCGGCCAGGCGCTCGCCCAGCTGCCGCGACGGCCCGACGATGGCCGACGTGTCGGCCGCCCCGGCGCTCACCGGCGCCGGCAGGATCACGTGGAAGCCGCGGTTGCCGGGGTCCGACCCGTCGGCGTGGACCGAGAGCGCGGCATCGGCGTGCACCTCGTTGCCCGCCGCGGCCCGCTCGTTCACGCACGGCCCGTACGGCCGGTCGCCGTCCTGGGTGAGCACGACCTTGGCGCCCTCCGCCTTCAGCAGCGCCCGGGCCCGCCGGACGACGTCCAGGGTGAACTCCGCCTCGGCGTAGCCCCCGTTGGTGGCGGTGCCGGTGGTGTCGCACTCCTTGCGCTCGTTGCCGATGTCCACGAGCCGGGCGATCCGTTCCGTGTGGTCGCGGTTGTGCGGGTTGTGACCGGGGTCGAGCAGCACGGTCCGGCCCTGGAGGCGGTGCGCGCCGTCGGTGGGTGCCGGGCCGCCCGTGCCGTCCGTGGGGGCGCTGCCGCGGTCGGTTGGTGACCCGGACGCGGCGGCGCCGGCGGGGGCGGGGCCGCCACCCGGCGACCGCCACACCAGCCAGCCGCCGACCCCGACGGCCATCACCACGGCCACCAGGATCAGGAGGATGCCGCGCGAGCGGCGGGGCGGGGGGAAAGTACTGCCGTTCGACACCTGCGCGATCGTAGCCTGCTCAGATTCCGGCCCCGGTGCGCCGCAGGACGCGCAGCGAACGGTGCGCGCCGACCTCGGTGAACGCGCCGGACGCCAGGGCCCGGCAGTAGATCCGGTACGGGGCCTGGCCGCCGTCCGCCGGGTCCGGGAACACGTCGTGGACCACCAGCAGCCCGCCGTCCGCCACGTGCGGGGCCCAGCCCTCGTAGTCGGCGGTGGCGTGCGCCTCGGTGTGCCCGCCGTCGATGAAGACCAGGCCGGCCGGCGCCTGCCAGACCGCCGCGGCCTGCGGCGAACGGCCCACCAGGGCGATCACCCGGTCCTCCAGGCCCGCGGCGTGCAGGGTGCGGCGGAAGGTCGGCAGGGTGTCCATCCGGCCGACGACCGGATCGACGACCTCCGGGTCGTGGTACTCCCAGCCGGGCTGCTGCTCCTCGCTGCCCCGGTGGTGGTCCACGGTGACGGCCGTCACCCCGGCGGCGCGGGCCGCCTCGGCGAGTAGCAGCGTGGAACGGCCGCAGTACGTGCCGATCTCCACCAGCGGCAGCCCGAGCGCGGCCGCCTCGGTGGCCGCGGCGTACAGGGCGAGCCCCTCGTCCACCGGCATGAAGCCCTTCGCCGCCTCGAACGCGGCGAGGATCTCCGGCCGGAGCGGGGTCGGGGCCGTGGGGGCGGTCATGGGCGTCCTCCTGGTGGGTGCGGCCGGGCTGCGGCGGCGGTCGGGGTCGGCGGGGTGCCGGCCGGGCGGGCCGGACGGGCCCGCGGGGCGTACGGGGCGTGCGCTATGGATCGTGCCGTACGGAGCGTGCGGGAGCGGAACGGGGGTCGGCCGTCTCCCGCCCGGCCTGCGGCGCGAGCCCCTCCGCCGTCCCCTTCTTCTTCCGTTTCTCTCCCGCGCCGTGCCGCTTCCGGTTACCGGACGGCCGTTCCCGACATCCGGGAATGCGTCGATTCCGCTCCCTCGGAACGCGGGGCGGCGCGCCCGCTTCGCAGCGCCGCGCACCGAACCGCCCGGAATACGCGCGGGGAAAGGCCGGTCGATAAACCGCCGGCGGATCCGCGGCCGAAATGGCGAACGTCCGCCCGCTCGGAATTCACCGGGCCGTTTCCCGCACGGGGCCGATCGTTTCCCGCCGAAGGGCGACGGTTCCCCGCCCGGCGGGCGACCGTTTCCCTCCGCTCCTGACCTTCCGTCAGATTGGAACGTGTTCTACTCTGCCCGCCATGGGCATCGGAATCACGCAGGACCATCGTGACCTCGCGGAGGCGACGCGTGGCTGGGCCGCGCGCGCCGTACCGCCCGAAGACGTGCGCAAACTGCTCGACGCCCCGGCCGCCCGGACCGGCCGCCCCGCCCACTGGGACGGGCTCGCCGAACAGGGGCTGCTCGGCCTCCACCTGCCGGCGGCCGCCGGCGGGGGCGACGGCGACCTGCTCGACCTCGCCGTCGTGCTGGAGGAGTGCGGCCGCGCCGCTCTCCCCGGCCCCTACCTGCCCACCGCCCTCGCCGCCGCCCTGCTGCACCGCGGCGGCGCCCCCCGCGCGCTGGTCCGGGCGCTGGCCACCGGCGAACGGATCGCCGCCGTCGCCCTCGGCAGCGGCTCGCTCAGCGCGGTGGAGGGTGCCGACGGCTACCTCCTCGACGGCGCCGCGCCGCCCGTCCTGGCCGGCGGCGACGCCGACCTGATCGTGCTCGCCGCGGAAGCGGCCACCGGGACGGTGTGGCTGGCGGTGGACGCCGCCGCGCTCACCGTCCGCGTCCAGGAGAGCGCCGACCCGACCCGGCCGACTGCCGAGGTCCGCGCGGACGGCGCGACCGTCCCCGCCGACCGGCGCCTGGCCGTCGACGGCGCCCTGGTCCGCGACCTCGCCGGGGTGCTCCTCGCCGCGGAGGGCTGCGGCACCGCAGCCTGGGCGCTGCACACCGCCGCCGCGCACGCCGCGGTCCGCGAACAGTTCGGGCGCCCGATCGGCCAGTTCCAGGGCGTCAAGCACCTCTGCGCCGAGATGCTCGTGCGCTGCGAGAAGGCCCGCGCCCTGGTCTGGGACGCGGCCCGGGCCGTCGACGCACCGCCCGAGGTGCGCGGCCTGGTCGCCGCGCTGGCCACCGCCACCGCCCTGGACGCCGCCGCCGACTGCGCCAAGGACTGCATCCAGATCCTCGGCGGCATCGGGTTCACCTGGGAGCACGACGCCCACCTGCACCTGCGCCGCGCCGTCACCGCCCGCCAACTGCTCGGCGGCGGCGACACCCACCGGCTGCGCGCCGCCCGGCACGCCACGGCCGGCGCCCGCCGCGAACTCCAGCTGGAACTCCCCGCCGGCGCGGCCGAGTTCCGCGACCGGGCGCGCACCGCCGTCGACGCCGCCCGCGGCCTGGACCCCGCCGCCGCCCGCCGCGCACTGGCCCCCACCGGCTACGCCGCACCCCACCTGCCCGCCCCCTACGGACGGGGCGCCGGCCCCCTCGAACAGCTCGCCATCCAGCAGGAGATGGCCGCCGCCGGCGTCCGGACCGCCGAACTGGGCATCGCCACCTGGGTGGTGCCGGCGCTCCTCGCCCACGGCACCACCGCCCAACAGGAGCACTACCTGCCGCCGACCCTCCGCGGCGACGTGTCCTGGTGCCAACTGTTCTCCGAACCGGAGGCCGGCTCGGACCTGGCGTCGCTGCGCACCCGCGCCGAGCGGACGGCGGACGGCGGCTGGCGGATCAACGGCCAGAAGGTGTGGACGTCCGCGGCCCGGACGGCCGACCACGGCATCCTGCTGGCCCGCACCGACCCGGACGCGCCCAAGCACCGCGGCCTGACCTTCTTCGTCATCGACATGTCGACCCCGGGCATCGACGTCCGCCCCCTGAAGGAGATCACCGGCGACGCGCTCTTCAGCGAGGTCTACTTCGACGACGTGCTGCTCCCGGCGGACGCGGTGGTCGGGGCCGTCGACGACGGCTGGCGGGTGGCCCGCACCACCCTCGGCAACGAACGCGTCCACATGGCCGACCAGATGACCTTCGACACCGGCCTGGAGGCCCTGCTGGGCCGCTCCGCCGAACTGGACGGAGCCGTCCACGCCCGGGTCGGCGCGCTGCTCGCCGAGGCGCACGCGCTCGGCTGCATCGGCCTGCGCACCACGCTCCAGCAGGTGGCGGGCGAGGAACCCGGCGCCGGCGCCAGCATCCGCAAGCTGGTGCAGACCGCGCACCAACAGAAGCTCGCCGACCTGGCCCTGGAACTGCTCGGCCCGGCCGGCGCGGTCCGCGAGGGCCCCGGGGAGCGGGCCCTGCACGGCTTTTTGATGTCGCGCTGCCTGACCATCGCCGGCGGCACCACCCAGGTGCAGCTGAACGTCGTCGCGGAACGGCTCCTCGGCCTGCCCCGCGACCCGGAACCCCGCCCCCTCATCTGACCCCCGCTCCCCGCTCCGCCCCGCATCCGCCCGTCACCTGGCCCCAGGAGGATCCGCATGGCCGGCACGGCGTACATCATCGGCGTCGGGATGACCCGGTTCGAGAAGCCGGAGACCCGCGATTGGCAGTACTGGGACATGGCGAAGGAGGCGGGCGGCGCGGCCCTCGCCGACGCCGGGATCGGCTACGACGCCGTCGAGCAGGTGCCGGTCGGCTACTGCTACCAGGCGTCCACGGCCGGCCAGCGCGCCGTCTACGAACTGGGCCTCACCGGCGTCCCCGTCTACAACGTCAACAACAACTGCGCCACCGGCTCCACCGCGCTGATGCTGGCCCGCCAGTTCGTCGCGTCGGGCCTCAACGACTGCGTCCTGGCGCTGGGCTTCGAGAAGATGAAGCGCGGTGCGCTCGGCGCCGGCGCGGACGGCGGCGACTTCGCGTCCTCGCCGGTCGCCCGCCACTACGGCGTGATGGCCGCGGCGCACGGCTTCGAGATGACCCCGCCCACCGCCCAGATCTTCGGCAACGCGGCCCGCGAGCACATGGCGCGGCACGGCACGACCGCCGAGCAGCTCGCCATGGTCGGCGCCAAGAACCACCGGCACTCCGCGCACAATCCGTACGCGCAGTTCCGGGACGTCCACACGGTCGAGGAGGTCCTCGCCGCCCGCACCGTGCACCGTCCGCTCACCAAGCTCCAGTGCTCGCCGACGTCCGACGGGGCCGCGGCGGCGGTGGTGGTCTCCGAACGCTTCGTCCGCGCGCACGGCCTGGCGGACCGCGCCGTGGAGATCGCCGGACAGGCCATGACCACGGACACCGAGGAGAGCTTCGCCTCGGGGTCCTGCATCGACGTCGTCGGCGCACCGATGAGCCGGGCCGCGGCCCACCAGGTCTACGAGGCGAGCGGCCTGGGCATCGAGGACGTCGACGTGATCGAACTACACGACTGCTTCTCGATCAACGAGCTGCTGACCTACGAGGCGCTGGGGATGTGCCCGGTGGGGGAGTCGGGCAAGCTCGTCGCCGAGGGCGCCACGACGTACGGCGGGCGCTGGGTGGTCAACCCGTCGGGCGGCCTGATCTCCAAGGGGCATCCGCTCGGCGCCACCGGCCTGGCGCAGGCGGCCGAGCTGGTCTGGCAGCTCCGCGGCACGGCCGGTGACCGCCAGGTCCCCGGCGCCCGCGTCGGCCTCGCCCACAACATCGGCCTGGGCGGCGCGGCGGTGGTGACGCTGCTGCGGAAGTGAGGGACGGAGTCCGCGTTAACTCTTCGCATTGCGCGGGTAGTTGGTTCCCCGGGGGCCCGCGTGACCCCTAGGGGACCACCGCCCCCACCCCTTACGGCCCGCCCCCACGCCCCGCCCCGTCCTACGTCCTTCGTCCTAGGACCCGAGCGGTTGCCAGATGCACCGATATCCCGATGCGGGGGGCGAGCGTGCGGTGCGAGCATGGTCCGCATGCCCCCGATAGCCACCCCCTCCACGCTGTCCGCGTCCGCGCGCCGGACGGCCGCGCCGGCCTGGCTGGTGATGCTGCTGGTCTGCGCCGGACAGTTCCTGGTCGTGCTGGACGTCTCCGTCGTGAACGTGGCGCTGCCCGCCATGCGCTCCGGACTGGGCCTGTCCGAGCTGGGCCTGCAGTGGATCGTCAACGCCTACGTGATCACGTTCGCCGGCTTCATGCTGCTCGGCGGCCGCGCCGCGGACCTCTTCGGCCGCAAGCGGATCTTCGTCATCGGGCTGGCGCTGTTCACCGTCGCGAGCGCGGCCGGCGGGCTCGCCCAGCAGCCCTGGCAACTGATCGCCGCCCGCACCATCCAGGGCGTGGGCGCCGCGGTGCTCTCCCCGGCCACCCTCACCATCTTGACCACGTCGTTCCCGACCGGGCCGGCCCGCACCCGGGCCATTGCGACGTGGACGGCGGTGGGCGCGGGCGGCGGCGCGGTGGGCGGCCTGGTCGGCGGGGTGCTCACCGAATACCTGTCGTGGCGCTGGGTGTTGCTGATCAACGTGCCGGTGGGCGCGCTGGTGCTGACCGGAGCCGCGCTGTGGCTCGCCGAGAGCCGGCAGGGCGCCGTGCGCCGGCTGGACGTGCCCGGTGCGCTGCTGGTCACCGGCGGGCTCGGGCTCGTCGCGTACGGCATCGTGCAGACCGAGACGCACGGCTGGGGGGCGCCGGCCGCGCTGCTGCCGCTGGCCGCCGGGCTGGTGGTGGTCGCGGCCTTCGTCGTCGTGGAGGCGCGCACCAAGGCCCCGCTGATGCCGCTGACGCTGTTCCGCCTGCGGTCGGTCTCCTCGGCCAACGCCGCGATGGTGCTGTCCGGCGCCGCGATGTTCTCCATGTGGTACTTCCTGTCGCTCTACATGCAGAACGTCCTCTCCTACACGCCGCTCCAGGCCGGCCTCTCCTTCCTCCCGCACTCGCTGTCCATCGTGCTGGGCTCGAAGCTCGCGCCCCGGCTGATGAACCGGCTCGGCGCCAAGACGCTGGCGATCAGCGGTGCGGTGGTCTCGCTGGCCGGCATGGGCTGGCAGAGCCTGCTGACGGTGGACGGCACCTACGTGGGGACGATCCTCGGACCCGGCGTCCTGATGGCGCTGGGCGCCGGGCTGACCGCGACGCCGGTCGCCGCCATCGCCACCTCCGGCGCCGACCCGGCCGACCAGGGCCTGGTGTCCGGCCTGATCAACACCTCGCGGCAGATGGGCGGCGCGCTGGGCCTGTCGGTGCTCTCCACCGTCGCGGCCTCCCAGATCGCCGCGGGGCACGGCCGGACGGCCCTGGCCGACGGCTACGGCACGGCCTTCCTGGTGGGCGCGGCGGTGCTGGCCGCCAGCATCGCGCTGATGGTGCTGGCCCTGCCGCGCCGCCGGACGGACCTCGTCCACGGCTGACCGCGTCTACGGCCGGCCGCGGCCACGGCCGACCGCGGCCCGGCGGCCCGCGCTACAGCCAGCCGTTGCGGCGGGCCGCCCGCACCGCCTCGATGCGGTTGCGGGTGCCGGTCTTGCCGATGGCGGCCGAGAGGTAGTTGCGGACGGTGGCCTGCGACAGGTGCAGCTTGGCGGCGATGTCGGCGACCGTCGCGCCGTCCACCGCGGCGGTCAGCACGTCGCGCTCGCGCTGGGTCAGCGGGTTGGGGCCGGCGCTCAGCGCCGCGGCGGCCAACCCGGGGTCGATCACCCGCTCACCGGCCAGCACCCGGCGGATCGCCGCCGCCAGGTCCTCCACCGGCCCGTCCTTCACCAGGAAGCCGGACGCCCCGGCCTCCATGGCGCGGCGCAGGTAGCCCGGCCGCCCGAACGTCGTCACGATCAGCACCTTGCACGACGGCAGTTGGTCGCGCAGGTCGGCGGCGGCGTCCAGGCCGCTGCGGCCGGGGAGTTCGATGTCCAGGAGTGCGACGTCCGGACGGGTCTCCAGGGCCGCCGCGACGATCTCGTCGCCGGCCGGGACCTGGGCCACCACCTCCATGTCGTCCTCCAGGCCGAGCAGCAGCGCCAGCGCGCCCATCATCATCCGCTGGTCCTCGGCCAGCAGGAGCCTGATCACCGGGCCCACTCCTCCGTGTTCGCCAGATCGGCCGCGTCCACCGGAAGTTCGGCGGTGACGCGGAAACCACGCCGGCCGTCGGGGCCGCTGCGCAGCGTGCCGCCCGCCGCGGCCAGTCGTTCGGTCAGCCCCTTCAGGCCCGTGCCGCCCGCCGGTCCGGGGGTGGCGCCGGGCGGTGCGGCCCCCGGGCCCGCGCCCGCGTCGGACGCACCGGAGCTTACGGGACGGCAGCCGTCGTCCGTGATCGTCAGCCGGGCCCGGTCGTCGTCCACGTGCACCTCGATCTCGCAGCGGGTGGCGCCGCTGTGCCGGACGGCGTTGGTGACGCCCTCGCGGACCACCCAGCCCAGCAGCGCCTCGGCCTGCGGGGGCAGCGGCGGCCCGGCGCGTCGCACCACCGGCTCGATGCCGGCGCCGTCCAGCGCCGAACGGGCCCGGTCCAGCTCGGTCGCCAGGCTGCCCTCGCGGTAGCCGCTGACCGCCTCGCGGATCTCGGTCAGCGCCTGCCGGCCCACCGCTTCGATGTCGGCGGCCTGGGCCAGCGCCGCGTCGAGGTTGCGGGGCGCCAGCCGGCGGACCGCCTCGGCCTTCACCACCACCACGGACAGCGTGTGGCCCAGCAGGTCGTGCAGGTCGCGGGAGAACCGCAGCCGTTCCTTCTCCACGGCGCTGCGGGCCAGTTCCTGGCGGGTGGCGCGCAGCTCGTGGATGGTGTCGAAGAGGCTGAGGACGGTGGCCGTCACCATCCCGGACAGGAACGTGCCGTAGCCGATGCTGAACGCGTTCCAGGCGTCGTCGTCCCACCAGCCGGACAGGAACCCGGCCGTGCCGCTGAGCGCGATCAGCCAGATCCCGAGCGCCTTGCCGCGCAGCGCCCGCACCGTGCCGGAGGCCAGCGACAGCAGCGGGAAGAACAGGAACCACTCGCCGCCGAAGCCCAGCGCGATGGCGAAGGTGACGGCGCTCAGCGCGGCCAGCGCGTAGAGCGGGTAGCGGGTGTCGCGCCGGTGGGGGTTGAAGGCGGAGAAGACGACCGTGATGTAGAGGGAGTTGAAGGCGAGGAGGCCGACGCCGGCCAGCCAGGGGTTGCCGGACCTGCCCTGGATGACGTTGGAGAACGCGCCCAGCCCCATCAGCAGCCAGGGCAGGAAGGCGTACCGGCCGGGGCCCTTCTCCTCCCGTTCGGCGGGCCGTGCCGGCCCGCGGCAGGGCGGCCCCGCTCCGCCGTCGGGGTCCTCGCCCCCGTCGTCCTGCCCTCGACGTACCAGTCGCATGTCGTTCCTCGCCTCGTGCCGTGCGCCATCCGCCGTGCCGTTCCTCGGGCCGCCGGTCACGGCGTCCGTGCCGCCCGGTGGTCCGCGTACACCGCGTGACCGCCGAAGACTGCCAGCCGGGCGACCGGCACCGCCACCGTCGTCGGCCCCGGTGCGTCGCGGCGCCGCCCGCCGCCGTGTCGCTCCTGAGATTACGGAGCGGGCGGGGTCGGGCGGCAGGTGCGAATGTGCGGGAACCGCACTGACAAATGTCACGGGCCGGCCGGCCGGGCGGCGTGACCCGGCCACGGCGCCACCGATATCTGACATACCGTCAGGGGTCTTCCGGGTGCGGCCCGCATCGGCTATACATGACTGCCATCGGCTAGAACGCGTTCTAGAAGTGTGGGTGCGTCGGGCCCCGGCGCACCACCTCCCGGAGCGCGGGCCCGCCGATCCGAGACGACCCCGGCGCGGCCGACGGTGCGGACGGTCGGGCCGGGGTCTCACACCGTGGTGAAGGAGCGCAGCACCCCCATGCCCATCGACGCCGCCAAGGCCACCTCCGCCGAGCCGCGGACCACCGAACTCGCCTGGGACCACAAGGACGTCCAGCTCTACCACCTCGGCATCGGCGCCGGCGCCGCCACCGCGGAGAAACCGCAGGCCGCCACGGACCCCGACGAACTCCGCTACACCCTGGAGAGCGCGCTGCACGTGCTCCCCAGCTTCGCCACCGTCGCCGGCGGCGGAATGGCACTGGCCGGCGGGCTCTCCGCCCCCGGCATCGAGGTCGACCTGGCCGCCGTCCTGCACGGCGGGCAGACCGTCACCGTGCACCGCGCCCTGCCCGTGCGCGGCCGCGCCACCCAGACCTCCACCGTCCCGGCCGTCTACGACAAGGGCAAGGCGGCGGTCATCGTGCTGCGCTCCGAAGTGGCCGACGACGACGGGCCGTTGTGGACCTGCGACACCCAGATCTTCGTCCGCGGCGAGGGCGGCTTCGGCGGCGAGCGCGGCCCCTCGGTCCGCGGCGAACTGCCCGACCGGGCGCCCGACCTGACCACCGAGCGCCTGGTCCGCGCCGACCAGGCGCTGCTCTACCGCCTCTCCGGCGACTGGAACCCGCTGCACGCCGACCCGGAGTTCGCCGCGCTCGCCGGGTTCGACCGGCCGATCCTGCACGGCCTGTGCTCCTACGGCGTGACCCTCAAGGCCGTCGTGGACACCGTGCTGGACGGCGACGTCTCGCGCGTGCGGTCGTACGGGACGCGGTTCGCCGGGGTGGTGTTCCCGGGCGAGACGCTGCGGATCCGACTGTGGCGGGAGCCGGCGGAGTCCGGCAGCGGCGGCCGCGTCCGGGTCTCGGTCACCGCGGCCGAGCGGGACGACGCACCGGTGCTGGCGGACACGGTGGTCGAGCACAGCTAGGGCAGGGGCGCGGCGGAGCACGGCCGGACCCACCGCAATGTCGTACGTACGAGAGGAGCCGCTCGGATGCGCGCAGCCGTACAGCACGAGACGGGACGGGACAAGCTGGAGGTGCTCGACGACGTCGAGGCGGTGGGGTTCGGCCCGGGCCGGGTCAGGATCAGGATCCGGGCCACCGGACTGTGCCACTCCGACCTCTCCGCGATGAGCGGGGTGCTGCCGCAGCCCGCGCCGTTCGTCCCCGGGCACGAGGGGGCCGGTGAGGTCCTGGACGTCGGCGACGGGGTCACCGGCCTGAAGGCCGGCGACCGGGTCCTGATGTGCTGGCTGCCGGCCTGCGGCAGCTGCCCGTCCTGCAAGCGCGGCCAGACGCACCTGTGCCTGGCCGGATTCATGAACGCGGGCACCCCCAACTTCAAACGCCCCGGCGGCGACGTCTTCGGCTTCGCCGGGACCGGCACCTTCGCCGAGGAGGTGGTGGTCGCCGCCAACTGCGCCGTCCCGATCCCGGACGACGTCCCGTACGAGATCGCCGCCCTGATCGGCTGCGGGGTCACCACGGGGCTCGGCGCGGCCTTCAACACCGCGCAGGTGGAGGCCGGTTCCTCGGTCGCGGTGATTGGCTGCGGCGGCGTCGGCATCTCCGTCATCCAGGGGGCGCGGGCCTGCGGCGCGGCCCAGATCGTCGCCGTCGACCCGGTGGCGGCCCGCCGCGAGGCCGCCCTCCGGTTCGGCGCCACCGAGGCCGTCGCCCCCGAGGAACTCGCCGACGCGAAGGGCCGGATCACCGCGGGGGAGGGCTTCGACTACGTCTTCGAGGTCGTCGGCAAGTCCGTCACCGCCCGCACCGCCTACGAGGCGACCCGCCGCGGCGGCACCCTCTGCGTGGTCGGCGCCGGCGCGATGGACGACACCTTCCAGGTCAACATGTTCGAGCTGTTCTTCGACGAGAAGCGCATCCTGCCGTCGCTCTACGGGGGCGCGGACGTGCTGCGCTCCTACGAGCGGGCCATCGCCCTGTGGCGGGCCGGCCGGATCGACCTCGAAGGGCTGATCACCCACCGCGTCCGGCTGGACGGCATCAACGACGCCCTGGACCAGATGCGTTCGGGCGCCGCGCTGCGCACCTGCATAGAGATCTGAGCGGAGACCCCCGGGACGGGCCGCAGGCGGACCGCACCCGGACGGCACAGGAGAGGACACGCATGGCACAGCCACTGGAGGGCCGGACCGCGATCGTCACCGGTGCCGGCCGCGGCCTGGGCCGGGCCGAGGCCCTGGAACTCGCCCGGCTCGGCGCCCGGGTCGTCGTCAACGACTTCGGCCAGCCGGGCAGGGACGGGTCGGGCGCCGCCTCGGTCGCCCCCGCCGAGCAGGTCGCCGAGGAGATCCGCGCGGCCGGCGGCCAGGCCGTCGCCCACACCGGCGACGTCGCCGACCACCAACAGGCCGGCGCGCTCGTCCAACTGGCCCTCGACACCTACGGTCAGCTGGACGTCCTCGTCAACAACGCGGGCATCCTGCGCGACCGGATGGTGTTCTCGATGACCGAGGACGAGTGGGACTCGGTCATTCGGGTCCACCTCAAAGGCCACTTCAACACCACCCATTTCGCCGCCGCGCACTGGCGCGCCCGCTCCAAGGAGACCGGCGGCCCGGTCTTCGGGCGGATCGTCAACACCTCCTCCGAGGCGTTCCTGGCCGGCTCGGCGGGCCAGCCCAACTACGCCGCGGCCAAGGGCGGCATCGTCGGCCTGACCACCTCCACCGCGCTGGCGCTGGCCAAGTACGGCGTGACCACCAACGCCATCTGCCCGCGCGCCCGCACCCGGATGACCGAGGATGTCTTCGCCGGGTTCGAGGTCCCCGACGACGGCCGGCCCGACCCGCTCGCGCCCGAACACGTCGCCCCGCTGGTCGGCTACCTCGCCTCGCCGGCCGCCGCCAGGGTCAACGGCCAACTGCTGGTCGTGCACGGCGGCATGGTCGCGATCGCGGAACGCCCCCGGATCGCCGCGAAGTTCGACACCGCGAAGGACCTCTTCAGCTACGAGGAACTGGACGGCCTGCTCACCCCGTACTACGCCGAGCGGCCGGCGCACGAGACCTTCGCGGCCGCGGAGGTGCTGGGCCTCAAGCACGACTGAGCGCGTCCGCGGCCTGCGCGGCGCACGAACGGCCGTGGCCGCCGCCCGATCCACGGGCGG
>NZ_BAAARK010000076.1:0-16424 GCF_039532155.1 Streptomyces lunalinharesii | reverse complement strand
CCCGTCTTTCAACCCACCCTCAACGGGAGGTGTCGGGCCTGCGGGGGTGGTGTGCAGGACGTAAAGCGCAGCAGTCCTGCACACCACCCCCGCAGGCCCGACACCGCACCCAACAGCCCCGCGCAGCGGACAACGCCCGCCGCAGGCGCAACGGCGGAACGGCCGACGACGTACGCCAAACCCCGCGCGCCAGCGCGTAACGTGGGGGGATGGCCTTGCGGAGCGCGTCGCGGCGAGTGGTGTCACTGGTGCCGTCGTTGACGGAGGCGGTGGCGGTGAGCGCACCGGGTTCGCTGGTCGGGGCGACCGACTGGTGCACGCATCCGGCGGGTCTGGACGTCGTACGGATCGGTGGCACCAAGAATCCGGACACCGCGCGGATCGTCGCCCTGGCGCCGGACCTGGTGATCGCCAACGAGGAGGAGAACCGCCCGCAGGACCTCGACGCGTTGCGGGCGGCCGGGGTGGCCGTCATGGTCACCGAGGTCCGGACCCTGGAGCAGGCGTTCCGGGAGTTGGCCCGGGTGCTGGTGGACGGCTGCCGAGTGGCCCGGCCCGGGTGGCTGGACGCCGCCGAGGACGCCTGGCGGGCGTTGCCGCCCCGGCCGTCGGAGCGGGCCGCGGTGGTGCCCGTCTGGCGGCGGCCCTGGATGGTGCTGGGCCGCGACACCTTCGCCGGGGACGTGCTGGCCCGGCTCGGGGTGCGCAACGTCTACGCCGACCACGCCGACCGGTACCCGCGGATCCCGCTCGACGACCTCAACGCCGCCCCCGCCGACCTGGTGGTGCTGCCCGACGAGCCGTACCGCTTCACCGCGGCGGACGGGCCGGAGGCGTTCCCGCGGTTGTCCGCCGCGCTGGTCAGTGGTCGCCATCTCACCTGGTACGGGCCCTCGTTGGTGGCGGCGCCGGAGGTGCTGGCCACGGCCCTGGGCGCGCCGGGGGCGGGCCGCCGGCCCGGTGCGTGAGCGGCACGGCGGTGCGCCGCTAGGCCGCGGCCGGGTGCCGGGCCGGGGTGGTGGGGCGTGCCGGCGGGGCCAGCAGGGTGCCGTTGAGCAGTCCGCGGGCGGTGCGCGCGGCGGTCACCGCGACCGCGGCCACCAAGCACGCGTAGAGCGCCACCGCGAGCCAGCCGAAGGCCGCCAGCGAGGTGTGCCGGGCCAGGCCCGCGGCGCCCGTGACGCACGTCCCGACCGGGAACGTGAAGCCCCACCACGTCATCGCGAAGCCCATCCCGTGGCGCACCGCGCGCACCACCAGTGCCACCGCCAGCGCCAGCCACAACAGCGCGAAGCCCATCACCGGCACTCCGTAGAGCACCGCGAAGCCGGCCATGGCGTGCGCGGTGGACGCCTCGACGACACCGGGGGCGGCGTCGGCGAGGTTGTGCACGGCGGTCGTGGACTGGCCCAGCGGACCCAGGACGAGGAAGAGGGTGGGGGTGAGGGCGAGCGGCAGCGGCCCGTGGTGGAGCAGTCGGTTGACCACCAGCGGCAGGACGATCAGGGTCATCAGCAGCGACATCCCGAACAGCGCGTAGCAGGACAGCAGCATCGCCTCCCGTGCCTGGCCGGGCGGCAGGTGGGGCACCAGCGCGGGGCCCAGTGCCGCCGACACCATCGGGGCGACCAGCGGCAGCAGCCACACCGGTGAGGCGCTGCCCTCGGCGATCCGGTGCCGCACCACCATCAGGTACGGGATGCCGGCCGCCGCGGCCAGGCCGACCAGCGTCCCGGCGCTCCACAGCACGGCGTCGGCGGCCACCGCGGCGGGTTCGCCGAGCACGTCCCTGCCGACCGCGAGGGTGCCGCCGCCGACCGCGAGCAGCGCCATCGCCAGGCATCCGTAGAACGGGGCGACGGTGGGGTCGAGCAGGTGGCGGCGGGCCTGGTCGCGGTGGCGGACCCAGTGCACGGTGCGCGCGGCCAGCAGGGCGAGCAGCATCAGTGCCGACAGCGCCCAGACGACCCGGCAGGCCACCCGGAGTCCGGGGACGGCGGCCGGCAGCGTCGCCCCGGCGTTGGCGACGATCGCGGTGCCCATGACGGCGGCGTACCAGTTCGGGCCGAGGTGACGCACCGAGGGGCCGGTGTCGGGGGCGGCGTCGGGGAGGGCGACGGGAAGCCTGGACGGGGTCTGGGCGAGGGTTGACATGACAGCAGCGTCTCCGCTGCGGGCGGCGCCCACCAGGGACCTCGGGTCTATGAGGGCATAAGCTGGGGTTATGAGTGGGGAGAGTGCGGGACGGCGGCCGGAGGCCGGGGACGCGGACGCGGGCGCCGGGGCGCCGCTGCACCACCGGGTGCCGGACCTCGGGGCGCTGGAGCTGCTGCTGGCCGTCGCGCGGCTCGGCAGCCTGGGCCGGGCCGCCCGGGCCCAGGGCATCACCCAGCCCGCCGCGAGCAGCCGGATCCGGTCCATGGAGCGGCAGTTGGGGGTGGCGCTGGTCGAGCGGTCGCCGCGCGGGTCCCGGCTGACCGAGGCCGGGGCCCTGGTCACCGACTGGGCGCGCCGGGTGGTGGAGGCGGCGGAGGCGTTCGACGCGGGCACCCAGGCGCTGCGCGGCCGGCGCGACTCCCGGTTGCGCGTCGTCGCCAGCATGACCATCGCCGAGTACCTGCTGCCCGGTTGGCTGATCGCGCTGCGCACCCAGCGGCCCGGGACGGCGGTGTCGCTGGCGGCCGGGAACACCCGGGACGTCGCCGACCGGCTGCTGGCCGGTGCGGCGGACCTCGGGTTCGTGGAGGGGTTGGACGTGCCGGCCGGACTGGACGGCGCGGTGATCGGGCACGACCGGCTGGTCGTGGTGGCCGCCCCGTCCCACCCGTGGACCAGGCGGCGCACCGAACTGACCGCCGCCGAACTCGCCGCGACCCCCCTCATCCTGCGGGAACGCGGTTCGGGCACCCGCCAGGTGCTGGACGCGGCGCTGGCCGGGGCCGGTGGGCTGGCCGCGCCGCTGCTGGAACTGGCCTCGACCACCGCGGTGAAGTCCGCAGTGGTCAGCGAGGCGGCCCCGTCCGTGCTGAGCGAGCTGGCGGTCCGCGAGGAACTCACCGCCCGCCGGCTGGTGGAGGTCCCGGTGCGCGGCCTGCGGCTGGGGCGGGAACTGCGCGCGGTGTGGCGGGTCGGCCAGCGCCCGGTGGGGCCGGCCCGCGACCTGCTCGGACTGACCCGCGGCGCGCCGTGACCCGGCCGGCTCTCGGCGGGCCGACGGTGCAGGCCCGGTGCCGTCAGCCCGCCCCGGCCGGTGCCGCCCGGCCCGTCGCGTCCAGCCGGCCGAAGAGCGCCGAGAGCACCGCGGCGGTGAGCGCGGCGGCCGGCACCCCGCTGCCGAAGAGGGTGTGCGCCCAACCGGGCAGCGGCGCGTACAGCTTCGGGGCCAGCACCGGGAGCAGACCGGCGAGGAGGGTGAGGGCGACGACGGTGGAGGCGGCGCGGTCGCCCAGGTCGGTGCGGCGCAGCATGTCGACCCCCATGGCGGCGATCACCGCGTAGATCACCAGGGCGGCGCCGCCGACCACCGGCACCGGGAGCGCGGCCAGCAGCCGGGTGACCGGGGCCAGCAGCCCGCCGAGCACCAGCAGCGCCCCGGCCGCGGCGGTCACGAACCGGCTGCGCACGCCGGTGAGTCGGACGATGCCGATGTTCTCCGCGCTGGTCACCATCGTCGGGCCGCCGAAGACCCCGGCGACGAGCGAGGTCACCGCGTCCGCGCGGGCGGTGCGCGGCACGTCGCGGGCCGGTTCCGGGGGCCGGCCCACCGTCTCGCTGTTGAGCACCGTCTGACCGGTCGCCTCGGCGAGCGAGGCGAGGGCGAAGACCAGCAGCGGCAGCGCGGCGAGCAGGTCGAAGTGCGGGACGCCGTAGGGCAGGAGGCGGGGGAGGGCGAGGACCGCGTCCCCGGGGACGGCGCGGAACGGGGTGCCGGCCAGCGCCGCCGCCGCGGTGCCCACCGCCATGCCGAGCAGGACCGACAGCTGCCGCCAGACGCCGCGCAGCACCAACAAGCCCAGTGCGGTCGCGGCGAGGGTGACCAGTGCCGTCCCGCTGCCGGCGGCCGCCATCGGGGCCGCCACGGCGACCATGTTGACCCCGATGACCAGCACCGTCGTGCCCATCACCAGTGGCGGGAAGAACCGCACGATCCGCCCGTACCACGGCAGTACGGCCAGCAGCAGGAGGGCCGCGAGCAGCACCGCGCCGGACGCGGTGGCCGCGCCGTGCTCCCGGGCGATCTGGAGGAAGAGGGCGGCGGCCGCGCCACCGGGGAGCATCACGAACGGCAGCCGCGCGCCGATCCGCAGCACCCCCAGCGACTGCAGCAGCGATCCGACGCCGCACAGCACCAGGGTGGCGCTGAGCAGGCCGGCGGTGCGGTCGGGCGACAGGTGCAGGCCGCCGGCCAGCAGGAAGACCGTGGAGACCGGGGCGGCGATCATCGCCAGGACGTGCTGGACGGCGAGCGGCACCAGTCGGGACGGCGGGACCCGCGCGTCCACCGGTGCCGTGGCGGGCGCGGGCCCGGGGGCGGCCATCGCTCACACCTGCCGCTTCAGCCAGGGCAGTTCCGCCGCGGCGTAGCGGTACGCGCGAAACACCGCGTTGTTCTGGGTCGGGAACAGCTCGCCGACCTCGGGTTCGCGGTAGCCGCCGAACTCCGGGACGACGTACTCCCAGCACAGCCGGCCCTCGGCGGTGACCTCGAAGAGCCGGCCGGCGGGGGAGTCGGTGACCAGCGTGTTGCCGTTGGGCAGCCGCTGGGCGCTGCCCATGAACGGCGCGAAGAACGCCTCGCGGGCGGGGTCGTGGTACTCCCAGACCACCGCGCCGGTCGCCCGGTCCACCTCGATGACGCGGGAGTAGGGGACGTCGCGGTCGGGCCGGAAGACGCCGTTGTCGAAGATCAGGAGGTTGCCGTTCGGCAGCTCGGTGGGGTGGTGCTGCTGCGAGACCAGGCCCGGTGCGGTCCGCCAACGGACCTCGCCGGTGGCCCGGTTGATGACGATCACCGCGGACGAGCTGCGCAGGCTGGCCAGGACGTCGCCGTCGGCCAGCGGCAGCACGGAGTTGATCAGCGGCCAGTGTTCGCGGGAGTAGGCGGGGTGCAGGGCGTAGGCGTCCGGGTCGAGGTGGTCCGCGGCGTTCCAGGACCAGCGCAGCCGCCCGTCGGCGTCGACTTCGCGCAGGGTGTCCGCGTAGATGGTGCCGGCCGGTTCGGAGCCCGCCACGCCGCCGCGGACCGCCGCGGCCCGGTCGCCGGTCAGCGGCTCCAGCGCGGAGTACAGGATCCGCCCGTCGCCGTAGTGGTGGGCGTCGTGGTGCTGGAGCGGATCGGTGAAGGAGCGCAGCACCGTGCCGTCGGGGGCGATCTCCTGCATCAGCCCGCCGCGGTACTTGTGCCACATCGGGAAGAGCGCCTGCTGATCGGGCAGGGTGGCGTTGTAGGCGAGGTTGCCGTTGGGCAGGATGCGGGCGTGGCGGCCGGGGCGGTGCGGGAGTTGCCACCGGTGGGCGACGTCGCCGTGCAGGTCGACCAGCAGGACCTGGCCGCCGCCGGTGAGCGGGGCGTAGAGCGTGTAGCCGTCGTACGCGGTGGTGGTGTCGAGCGCGATCAGGCCGGTGCCGCGGCGGCGGCGTGTGTTTTGATCGACTGTGGTCGGGCCGGGCCTCATGCCGAATTCCCCTCGTCAAACTACGTCTTGTCAAACTTTGTTTGATGGGATCAAACAGCGTAGACGCTAGGACCGGTGTGTTGCAGGGCTGTGAACGCCTCAATAAGGAGCTCGACGAGGAGTGCGCGATGGTGCCGGTGAGGAGCGAGGGATGAGCGGGACCGGGGCCGCGGCGGAGGTGCCGCGGGTGGGGGCGGCGGTCCGACGGCGGCGTCGGGCACGGGAGTTGACGCTGGCCGACCTCGCCCGCGCCACCGGACTCTCCGCGCCCTTCCTCAGCCAGGTGGAGAACGACCGGGCCCGACCCAGCATGCGGTCGCTCCAACTGATCGCCGACGCGCTGGAGACCACCGCGGTCCGCCTGCTGGCCGCCGCCGACGGGCCCCGCACGGTCGACGTGGTGCGGGCCGACTCCGCCGCGGTCCCCGAGGACGGCGAGGACGGCCGGGTGCGCCCGTTGGTCCGCGGCCACCAGCAGCTGCACGCCCTGGAGTTCACCGGCCGGCACGACTGGCAACGCACCTTCCGGCACCCGCACGACGAGGTGATGTACGTGGTCGAGGGCGCGGTGGAGGCCGAGGCGGACGGGCAGCGCTACGCACTCGGGCCGGGCGACACCCTCTACTGCGCCGGCGGGGTCGCCCACCGTTGGCGCGCGCTGGCTCCGGACAGCCGGGTGCTGCTGGTGGGGGTGTCGGACGACTTCCGGGGGTGAGGCCGCGGCCGGCCGGGGGCGCGGCCGGGCTCAGCCCCCGCCCCGGCTCACACCCCGGCCGGGGCCGGGCCGCGGGCCGCGGCCACCAGCGCGTCCATCACCCGGGTGTCCTCACCGGCCTCCGGATGCCACTGCACCGCCAGGGTGAAGGCCGGTGCGTCCGGCAGTTCCACGGCCTCGACGGTGCCGTCCTCCGCGTAGGCCGAGACGACCAGCCCGCTGCCGAGCCGGTCCACCGCCTGGTGGTGGTAGGTGGGCACGGCCACCGGTTCGGGCAGCGCCGCCCCCAGCAGGGTGCCGGGCACGGAGGTGACCTCGTGCCGGCCGAAGACCCCAGGCGGCCCGGCGTGGCCGTCCAGGTGCTGGACGAGGGTGCCGCCGAGCGCCACGTTCAGCAGCTGGAGCCCGCGGCAGATGCCCAGCAGCGGCACCCGGGCCGCCAACGCCGCCTCGATCAGGGCCAGTTCCCAGGCGTCCCGGTCCGGCGCGGGCGGGCCGGTGCGGGGGTGCGGCTGCGCGCCGTAGCGGGCCGGGGCGATGTCCGCGCCGCCCGCGATCACCAGTCCGTCCAGCCGGGCGACGGTCGCCGCGGCCGTCTCCGGGTCGCCGGGCGGCAGCAGCGCCGCCAGCCCGCCGGCGCGCCGCACCAGGCGGGGGTAGCCGGCGGGCACCAGGGCGGCGGGCAGCGCCCACGCGCCCCATCGGGCTTCTTCCTGGTAGGTGCTGATACCGATGAGGGGCGGCTGCGGCTGGGACATCGGGCGGTTCCTCCGGTGCGGTGTGGTGCGGCGGTGCGGCGGGCCGTGGTGGTGCGGGGTCAGTCGCGGGAGAGTTCGGCCTCGGCGGCGGCCAGCGCCGCGAACTCCTCCTCGGGCGCGGCCGCCACCAGCCGGTGACGGGAGTAGAAGGCGAAGTAGGCCAGCGCGACCCCGTAGACGCCGAGCGCGATGAAGGCGGCCTCCTCGTCGACGAGGAAGGTCGCCACCAGCGCCGAGCACGCCAGGACGAAGGCGACGCCGGAGGTCAGCATGCCGCCCGGGGTCCGGTACGGGCGCTCCAGACCGGGCTCGCGGCGGCGCAGCACGAGGTGTGAGAGGGCCATCAGCGCGTAGGAGATGGTGGCGCCGAAGACCGCGACGTTGAGCATCCGGGCGCCGTCGCCGGTGGCCGCGGCGAGCGCGAAGCCCAGCGCGCCGGGGACCAGCAGGCCCAGGTAGGGCGCCTTGCGGCGGCTGGTCAGGGAGAGGAAGCGGGGCAGGTAGCCGGCCCGGGAGAGCGCGAAGAGCTGCCGGGACCCGGCGAAGATCAGCGAGAAGAAGGACGCCACCAGCCCGGCCAGCCCGGCGTAGTTGACGATCCGGCTGATGGTCGTCGGGGTGCCGTGCGGCTGGAGCGCCTGGACCAGCGGGTCGCCGACGGACTGGATCGCGGCCGAACCGCGCGCCCCGGTCGCCGCGGTGAAGGTGACCACGGCGAGCAGCAGCAGCACGCCCATCGCGGCGGCCATCGCCCGGGGCAGCACGCGCGCGGGGTCCTTGGTCTCCTCGGCGGCCAGCGGGACGCCCTCCACGCCCAGGAAGAACCACATCCCGAACGGGAACGCCGCCCAGATGCCCAGCACCCCGAACGGCAGCCACGAACTCGCCCCGAAGGCACCGGACTTCACCGGAATGTCGTTGAGGGTGTCCACGTGGAAGTTGCTGAACGCGGCCACCGCGAAGACCAGCAGCGCGGCGACCGCCACCGCGGTGACGACCAGGCTGAACCGCAGCGCCTCGCCCACGCCCCACAGGTGGATCCCGATGAAGAGCACGAAACAGGCGAGGTAGACGGGCCAGCCGGAGTGCAGGCCGAACAGGCCCAGCGATTCGACGTAGTCGCCGATGAACAGGGAGATCGCGGCCGGTGCCAGGACGTACTCGATGAGGATCGCGGTGCCGGTCAGGAAGCCGCCCCAGGTGCCCAGCGCGCGCCGGGCGAAGCCGTAGCCGCCGCCCGCGGTGGGCAGGATCGAGGCCAGCTCCGCCAGGGCGAAGACCAGACAGGTGTACATCAGGCCCATCAGGACCGCGGCGATCGCCAGCCCGCCGAAACCGCCCTGCGCCAGCCCGTTGTTCCAGCCGGAGAAGTCGCCGGAGACGACGTAGGCGACCCCCAGGCCGGTCAGCAGCAGGGGACCGGCGCTGCCTCGGCGCAGCGTCCGCCGCTCCAGGTAGGAGGCGCCCTCGCCCGGGGGCCCGCCGCCCGAGGAGGCGGCGGTCGCTGCGGTCTGCGCACGGGTGCTGTCGGCCATGAGCCGCTCCTGCCTTGCGGGGACAACCGGAGTAAAGGTTTAGCCGCATACCTTTGTCGTCCTGGGGGCTCAGCGCAAGACCCGTGCGGAAAAGACCGGTGGCGTGCGCGAGCGGCGCAGGCGGGGCGCTCGCCTAGCGGGCCGGTGCGGCCAGGAAGCCGCGCAGCAGGGCCGCGGTGCCGCAGCAGTGCTCCCGCATCACCTCGCGGGCGCCGTCCGCGTCGCCCTCCAACACCGCCTCCACCAGGGCGGCGTGCTGCGTCTGCGAGTGCTCCAGGTTCCGCACCAGCAGCGGGATGCAGTCCAGCAGGTCGTTGACGCCGGCCCGGACCGCGGCGTACTGGGCGGCCAGCGACGGCGAGCCGGATAGCTCCGCCAGGGTCAGGTGGAGCAGCGTGTCGCGCCGCCGGTAGTCGGCCAGGGGGGCGTCCTCGGTCGCGGCCAGCGCCGCGCGCAGCCGCTCCGCCTGCTCGGCGGAGAGCCCGTGCGCCGCGCACAGCCCGGCCGCGCCGACCTCCAGCACCTCACGGAAGCGGAGGATGTCCTCGACGTCGGTCTTGTCGATCCGGCGCCGCAGTTCCGCCTCGCCCGGGTTCTCGGTGCGGGCCCGGACGAAGGTGCCGCCGTACCGGCCGCGCCGGCTCTCCACCAGGCCCTCGTCCTGGAGCACCTTGAGCACCTCGCGCAGGGTGACCCGGCTGATCTGGAGCCGCTCCGCCAACTCCCGCTCGGCAGGCAGCCGTTCGCCCTGCGGAACCAGTCCGAGGCGGACGATCTGAAGTATCTGCTCCAGCGCCTCCTCGAAACCGTTGCCCGCCCGGACCGGCCGCAGCACCGGCGCCAGCCGATCGGCCGCACCGTCCATCGGAACCCCTTCCCAAGCAATGGTTCGTGTGCCTACCTTATGACCTCCGGATGCAGCGACAGGAGGCACCACCGTGGCAGACCGCAGGCCCCCGCTCTCCGCCGAGGAACTCAGCGTCCTCGTCGACAACGGGGAGATCGACACTGTCGTCCTCGCCTTCACCGACATGCAAGGCAGGCTCCAGGGCAAGCGGTTCGCCGCCCGCTACTTCCTCGACACCGTCCTCGAACACGGCACCGAGGGCTGCAACTACCTCCTCGCGGTCGACGTCGACCTGAACACCGTCGACGGCTACGCGATGTCCTCCTGGGAGCGCGGCTACGGCGACTTCGCCATGCACGGCGACGCCGCGACCCTGCGCCGCACCCCATGGAACCCCGGCACCGCCCTGATCACCGCCGACCTGGCCTGGCACGACGGCTCACCGGTCGTCGCCTCCCCCCGCCAGATCCTGCGCCACCAGCTCGACCGGCTGGCCGAGCGCGGCTGGCGCGCGTACGCCGGCACCGAGCTGGAGTTCATGGTCTTCAAGGACACCTACGAGGACGCCTGGTCCCGCGGCTACCGGGGGATGACCCCGGCCAACCAGTGGAACAGCGACTACTCCGTCCTCGGCACCGGCCGGGTCGAGCCGGTACTGCGCCGGATCCGCAACGAGATGGGCGCGGCCGGGATGACCGTGGAGTCCGCCAAGGGCGAGTGCAACCTCGGCCAGCACGAGATCGTGTTCGTCTACGACGAGGCGCTCACCACCTGCGACCAGCACAGCATCTACAAGACCGGCGCCAAGGAGATCGCCGCCCAGGAGGGCATGGCGCTCACCTTCATGGCCAAGTACGACGAGCGCGAGGGCAATTCCTGCCACATCCACCTCTCGCTCCAGGACGAGCAGGGCCGCCCGGTGCTGGCCGACGACACCGGCCCGTACGGCATGTCGCGCACCATGCGGCACTTCCTCGCCGGCCAACTCGCCGCGATGCGCGACTTCACGCTGCTCTACGCCCCCAACATCAACTCCTACAAGCGGTTCCGCCCCGGCTCGTTCGCGCCCACCGCCGTCGCCTGGGGCCCGGACAACCGCACCTGCGCCCTGCGGGTGGTCGGCCACGGCCGCTCCCACCGCCTGGAGAACCGCCTGCCCGGCGGCGACGTGAACCCCTACCTCGCGGTCGCCGGCATGGTCGCGGCCGGCCTGTACGGCATAGAGCACGAGCTGGAGCTCCCCGACGCCACCACCGGCAACGCCTACGCGGGCGACGCCGCGCACGTCCCCACCACCCTGCGCGAGGCCGCCGAGCTGTGGGAGAACAGTCCGATCGCCCGCGCCGCCTTCGGCGACGAAGCCGTCGACCACTACCGCCACATGGCCCGCGTCGAACAGGACGCCTACGACGCCGCCGTCACGGACTGGGAGCGCTTCCGCTCCTTCGAGCGCATGTGAGGAACGCCGTGCTGCAAGAGCTGACCATCCTCAACCCGGCGACCGAGGAGGTGGTGGCCACCGTCCCCACCACCTCGCCCGTCGAGGTCGACGCGGCCGTCCGCCGGGCCACCGCCGCCCAGGAGGCGTGGGCCGCGGTGGCCCCCGGTGACCGGGCCAGGTTGCTGCGCCGGTTCGCCGACGTCGTCGACGCCCAGATCGAGCCGCTGGCCCAACTGGAGCTGCGCGAGGCCGGCCACCCCCTGGGCAACGCCCGCTGGGAGGCCGGCAACGTCCGCGACCTGCTGCACTACGCCGCCGGGGGAGTGGAGCGCCTGACCGGCACCCAGATCCCGGTGGCCGGCGGCCTGAACGTCACCTTCCAGGAACCGCTCGGCGTGGTCGCCGTCATCGCCCCCTGGAACTTCCCGATGCCGATCGCCGCCTGGGGCACCGCACCCGCCCTCGCGGCCGGCAACGCGGTCCTCCTCAAGCCGGCCGAGACCACCCCGCTGACCGCGCTCCGACTCGCCGAACTCGCCCTGGAGGCCGGGCTCCCGGAGGGCCTGTTCCAGGTACTGCCCGGCGAGGGCCCGGTCACCGGCAGCGCGCTGGTCGACCACCCCGGCGTCGCCAAGGTCGTCTTCACCGGCTCCACCGCCACCGGCCGCCGGATCGCCGCCCAATGCGCCGCGCAGACCAAGCGGCTCACCCTCGAACTCGGCGGCAAGAGCCCCAACATCGTCTTCGCCGACGCCGACGTCGAGGCCGCCGCGGCCGCCGCCCCCGGTTCCTTCCTCGACAACACCGGCCAGGACTGCTGCGCCCGCAGCCGCATCCTGGTCCAGCGCAGCGTCTACGACCGCTTCCTGGAACTGCTGGAGCCCGCCGTCAAGGCGTTCACGGTCGGCGACCCGGCCGATCCGGACACCCAGATGGGCCCACTGATCTCCGCCGCCCAGCGCGACCGGGTGCGCTCCTACGTCCCCGAGGACGCGCCGGCCGCCATCCGCGGCGCGGCCCCGGCCGGCAAGGGCTTCTGGTACCCGGCCACCGTCCTGGAAGGCCGCCCCGAGGACCGCGCGGCCGTCGAGGAGGTCTTCGGCCCGGTCGCCGTCGTCCTGCCCTTCGAGGACGAGGCGGAGGCCGTCCGGCTCGCCAACGGCACCGAGTACGGCCTCTCCGGCTCGCTGTGGACCCGTGACGTCGGCCGGGCGCTGCGGGTCTCGCGCGCCGTCGCGGCCGGCAACCTCTCCGTCAACTCCCACAGCAGCGTGCGCTACTGGACGCCGTTCGGCGGCTTCAAGCAGTCCGGCATCGGCCGCGAGCTGGGCCCGGACGCGCTGGCCGCGTTCACCGAGACCAAGAACGTCTTCATCGCCACCGAGCCGGCCGGCTCGTGACCCGCACCGCAACCCGCACCGCAACCCGCACCGTCACCACCCGCGAGGAGAGCAAGTGACCGACCAGACCGCCGTGTGCCGCCGCCTCGTCGGCCGGACCGCCGTGATCACCGGGGCCGGCAGCGGCATCGGCCTGGCCACCGCCCGCCGCCTGGCCGCCGAGGGGGCCCATGTCGTCTGCGCCGACGTCGACGAGACGGCCGGCAAGGCCGCCGCCGACGCCGTCGGCGGCACCTTCGTCCAGGTCGACGTCACCGACGCCGAACAGGTCGAGGCGCTCTACAAGACCGCCTTCGACACCTACGGCTCGGTGGACGTCGCCTTCAACAACGCCGGCATCTCGCCGCCCGACGACGACTCCATCCTCACCACCGGCCTGGACGCCTGGAAGCGCGTCCAGGAGGTCAACCTCACCTCCGTCTACCTCTGCTGCAAGCACGCCCTGCCCTACATGCAGCGCCAGTTCGAGCAGACCGGGCGCGGCGGCTCCATCATCAACACCGCGTCCTTCGTGGCCGTGATGGGCGCCGCGACCTCGCAGATCAGCTACACCGCGTCCAAGGGCGGCGTGCTGGCCATGTCCCGCGAACTGGGCGTCCAGTTCGCCCGCGAGGGCATCCGCGTCAACGCGCTCTGCCCGGGGCCGGTCAACACCCCGCTGCTCAAGGAGCTGTTCGCCAAGGACCCCGAGCGCGCCGCGCGCCGCCTGGTGCACGTCCCGGTCGGCCGGTTCGCCGAGCCCGAGGAGATCGCCGCCGCGGTCGCCTTCCTCGCCAGCGACGACTCCTCGTTCGTCAACGCCGCCGAGTTCCTCGTCGACGGCGGCATCGCGGGCGCCTACGTCACCCCCGTGTAGCCGCCCTGTAGTCTCCATGATCAACATCGGGACCGGCGCCTGCGCGTGCCGGTCCCGGCGTGCTTCCCCCCTTGACCACGGAGGACACATGACCGCCCCCACCCGGCGCCTGCTCGCCCTCGGCCTCGCCGGGGCCGCCGCCCTGACCGCCCTCACGGCCACGGTGCCGGCCACCGCCGCCACCCCCGGCCCGGCCGCGGCCAGCGCGCACTGCCCGCAGCTGTCCGAGGACCTCCCCTGGTACGGCGACAACCGCGCCAAGCTCCAGAAGATGATCGACGAGCGCGGCACCTGTTCCGGCCGCCACGGCGGGCCCCGCCCGGTCGCCGCCTTCGACTGGGACAACACCGTCGTCAAGAACGACATCTCCGACGCCACGCTGGCCTGGATGGTCCGGCACGACAAGGTGCCCCGGCCCAAGAGCTGGCGCGACACCAGCCCCTGGCTGACCGCCGCCGCCGACCGGGCGCTGACCCGGGCCTGCGGCACCGGCACCCCCGGCCGCCCGCTGCGCACCTCCACCCACACCGCCTGCGCCGACGAACTCATGGAGATCCGCGGCGAGGCGAAGACCATGAGCGGCGCCCCGGCCTTCGCCGGCGAGTGGAACCACCGCCGCACGGTGCCCGAATACGCCTGGGTCCCCCAGCTGTTCGCCGGCCTGAAGCCCGCCACCCTCACCGCGTACGCCAAGCAGGCCCGCGCCGAGAACCTCGCCGCGCCGGTCGGCGCCGTGCAGACCGTCGGCACCCACAAGCTGGCCGGCTACGTCCGCTACTACGACCAGCAGAAGGACCTGATCCGCACGCTCAAGGCGGCCGGCTTCGACGTCTACATCGTCTCCGCGTCGTCCGAGACCGTCGCCGAGGCGTGGTCCGGCGGCGTCGGGGTGGACGCTCGGCACACCATCGGCATACGCAACCGCGTCCGCCACGGCCGGCTCACCACCACCATCGCCGGCTGCGGCGGCGTCAAGGACGGCCCCGGCGAGGCTATCCCGTACGTCGACGGCAAGCGCTGCTGGATCAACCAGGAGATCTTCGGGATCAAGGGCGCCGAGGCCTGGCGTAAGCAGGACCCCGCGCACCGCATCGCCCTGGGCGGCGGCGACGCCAACACCGACGTCACCTTCGTCGACGACGCCACCGGCGCCCACCTGGCGATCAACCGCAACAAGGACGAGCTGATGTGCCGCGGCTACGACGACGCCGACGGCCGCTGGGTGGTCAACCCGATGTTCATCGACCCGCTGCCCCGCAAGTCCGGCGCCTACCCGTGCGCCACCAAGGGCTACACCAACACCGACGGCTCCCTCGGGCCGGTCCGCCGCCCCGACGGCACCGTCGTCGCCGACCAGCAGGACCGCATCCACGGCTGACCCGGCCCACCGGCCGGCCGCACGAGGGCCGCACCGCCGACCTGTGACACCGTTACAGGAAGGTGTGGCCCTCGCCCCGGTACGTCGGCACCGTCCCCACCACCCGGTCCCCCTCGATCAGGTGCAGCTGCGCGAACCGCTCGCACAGCTCGCCGGCCTTGGCGTGCCGGAACCACACCTTGTCGCCGACCGCCAGCCGGTCCGCCGCCGCCCCCAGCAGCGGCGTCTGCACCTCGCCCGGCCCCTCCTGCGGGTCGTAGCGCAGCCCCGCCGGCAGGTACGGCTCCGGCAGCCGGTCCGCCCCGGCCACCCCCGACGCCGGATAGCCGCCGCCCAGCGCCGTGACGACACCGGGCCCCGGCCGCCGCACCACCGGCTGCGCGAACAGCGCCGCCGGCCGGCCCCGGAACGAGCGGAAGTTGTCGAACAGCCGCGGCACGTACAGCCCCGAACCGGCCGCTATCTCGGTCACCGCCGCCTCCGCCGCGGTGTGCTGCACGCTGCCGGTCCCGCCGCCGTTGACGAATTCCAGCCGCGGCACCACCGCCCGCACCGCCCGCACCGCCTCCCAGCGCCGCTGCGCCAGCTCCTTGCGGGCCGCCGCCTGCATCAGCCGGATCGTCCGCGACCGCATCGGCTTCCCGGCGACCTCGTCGCCCACCCCCGCCACGTGCCCCTCGTAGGCCATCAGCCCCACCACCCGGAAGCCGGGGCGCCGGGCCACGGTCCGGGCCAGCGCGGCGAGCGCCTGCGGTTCGCGCAGCGGCGACCGCCGGGCGCCGATCCGGACCCGCCCGCCGGCCAGCCGGTAGGACGTGTCCAGTTCCAGGCAGACCCGGATCTCCGCGCCGCTGCCCGGGCCGGCCGGGCGCGCGGCGTCGATCAGGTCCAGGTGCGCCGGGTCGTCGACCATCACGGTCACCGCCGCCGCGAGCGCCGGGTCCCCGGCCAACTCGGCGAAGCCGGCCCGGTCCGCCGACGGGTACGCCAGCAGCACGTCCCCGAACCCCGACCGCGCCAGCCACAGCGACTCGGCCAGCGTGAAGCTCATGATCCCCGCGAAGCCGTCCCGCGCCAGCACCCGCTCCAGCAGCGCCCGGCAGCGCACCGACTTGCTCGCCACCCGGATCGGCTTGCCCATCGAGCGGCGCACCAGGTCGTCGGCGTTGGCGTCGAAGGCCGCCAGGTCGACGACGGCCAGCGGCGCGTCGAGGTGGGCGGTGGCCCGGTCGATCGGGCTCCGGCCGGCCCCGGCGGAGTCGAGGACCCGGGGGGCGGCGGAGACGGCGTACGCGTCGGCGGAGTGCTGCGGCATGGCCCGCAGCCTGCCAGACGCCGCTACCGCTGGGTAGGGGGACGAACCACGCCGGAAGCGACGCCCTGTGCGCGAAGGTTGGAGCAGTGACCGGGGCAGCCCTTACAGTGGCTCGACACCGCAACCAGCAGGTCAGCGGCGTGTTGTCCGGATACGAACCACCCTGCCCCGATTGCTTGTCGGGTCCGGGGCACACCGTGCGAGGGGGAGCGCTGGTGAGCGCCGACGCCGATTACGCCGATGCTCCGCGCATCCCGCCCATACCCCCGCGCCCGCCGCGCCGCACCGCCGAGCCACCCGCCGACGAGGACCCCGAGACCACCGTCCTGCGTCCGGTCCCCGCGGAACCCGCCGCTCCCGCCCGGCCCGCCGCCGCGCCCCCGGCAGCCCGGCAGCCGCTCCCCGCCGAAGCCGCCCCGGCCCCCGCGCCCCCCACCGCGCCGCCCGCCCCCGCCCCCCCCCCCCCCCCCCCCGCCCCCCCCCCCCCCCCCCCCCCCCCCCCCC
>NZ_BAAARK010000075.1:0-16519 GCF_039532155.1 Streptomyces lunalinharesii | reverse complement strand
CGTGGACAAGGCGAAGGAGATGGGCATCGACTGGTGGGAGCACGACCCCTCGCTCTCCTCGCACGCCGCGGACGGCCACCACTCGCTGGCCGAGGAGAACGCCCGCCTGCGCGCGGAGATCGAGGCGCTGCGCAGCGGCGAGGAGTTGCCGGCCGCCGAACGGCACGACGACCGCAGCGGCGAGCGCGGACAGTCGCGCCCCCGCAGCAGGAGTCGCGACGCGTCATGACCGACGTCCGCTACGTGTACGGCGTGGCCCGGGACCGCGACGGCTGCCTGGACGAGGTCGTCACCGACGTGCCCGGGGTCGCCCGGGCAGCGGTGCACCTGGTGCGTGCGGAGCGCCGCACGGACGTCGTCGCCGCCGCGAGTGCGGTGCCGGCCGCCGACTTCAGCGAAGCGGCGTTGCGCACGCACCTCGAAGACCTGGCATGGCTGGAGTCGGTCGCGCGGGCCCACCACCGGGTCATCGAGGCGTTGGCCGCACGCACCACGGTGATGCCGCTCCGCCTGGCGACCGTCTACCTGGACGACGACCGGGTGCGGGCCATGCTCGACGCGCGCCTGACCGCGTTCGACCGCCGCCTGGCGGACTTGGACGGCCTGGTGGAATGGGGCGTCAAGATCTACGTGGACGTCACCGAGGCGGCGGACGCCCCGTCCGAACCGCCCGCGAGTTCCGGACGCGAGTACCTCAGGCGGCGCAGGGCGGCACAGCACGCCCATGAGGACGTGTACCGCGCCGTCGAGGACGTGGCGGCCCGCGTCCACTCCGCCGCCCGCGGCCACGCCGTCGAACGGGCCCAGCACCGAGCGCAACAAGGCCAACTGCTCACGGGCCCCGGCGAGAACGTGGTCAACGACGCCTACCTGGTACCGGCCGACCACGCGGAGGAGTTCCGTTCCGAAGTCGAAGGGTCCGCCCGAGGGCTTTCCGGCATACGGATCGACGTGACCGGCCCCTGGGCCCCCTACTCCTTCGCCGCACCGCCCGAGAGCGAGCCCACCACGAGGGGCGGCGGGCCGTGACGGAGTCCGGCGGCCCTCCGGCGGCACCGACCGGTCCGCTCCCGCAACGGCAGGTGGCCCTTATCGATCTCCTGGACCGCCTGCTCAGTGGCGGGGTGGTGCTCAGTGGTGACCTCGTGTTGTCCATCGCCGACATCGACCTGGTGCGGATCTCGCTGCGTGCCCTGATCGTCTCGATCAGTGAAGAGCATCCGTCCCCCTGGGACGCGGCGCTCCGCTCGACGTCGGACGTCCACGACTCCCCACCCTCCGATGACTCCTGAAGGCAACAGGCACCGTGACCGGTTCGGCGAGGTCGCCGACGCAGCGACACGTGCGTTCCGCCTGTTGCCGGCCACCCCGCACGAAATGGGGCGGCCGGGCAACGCCCGTGCCCGGCCCGTCCCGCAGAGGATCAGCACGGGACCCAACACGGTGGAGCGGGACCTGGTGAAACTCGTCCTCACCCTCGTCGAACTCCTCCGGCAGCTCATGGAACGCCAGGCGCTCCAACGCGTCGACGCCGGAGACCTCACGGAAGAACAGGAGGAACGCCTGGGAACGACACTGATGCTCCTGCACTCCCGGATGTCCGAACTCTGCGCCCAGTACGACCTGTCCCTCCAAGACTTGAACCTCGACCTGGGGCCCCTCGGAACGCTGCTTCCGCCGTCCGAATGAGTCCCATCCCCTGGGCACGAGACCGGACAAGTGAGACAATTCACATATTCCCTCCTGCGGCGCTCCGCGGGAGGACGGTCGCCCCGTAGCGGGTCGACCGAGTACGCGAGGAGTACGCCATGAGCATCAGCAAGAAGGCCAAGGGCGTCGCAAAGACGGCAGAGGGAAAAACGAAGGAAACAGCCGGAAAGATCACTGGAGACAAGGACCTTGAACTGAAGGGCAAGGCCGAGAAGGCCCAGGGCAGGGCGCGCAAGACCGTGGAGAAGGGCAAGGACCTGCTTGAACCTTGATCTGCTCGGCGAACGACAATTCCGAACTTCGCAACGAACGCGACGTGCTCACTGCTCGTTCAGGTGCCGGACCGCGGCCGTCGGCGAGAAACCCACCGCGATGACGGGCGGACGCTCCGTCGAGCGTGCGGCGGCGTGCTCGGCGGAGCAGGAGAAACAGGCGGACGGCGGCTCACCGGAACACCACCTCGAACGACCTGACGTGGTGGGCCACTTCCTCGGGCGGCAAGATCGCGCTGTTTTCCGCACCGCCTCCCGACGGACGGATCTGGCTCACGAACTGCGCGATGGCGAGGGACTTCAGGGCGGTCGCCTCCGGCGGCAGCGGGAGGTGCGCAGCCAGGCCCCACGGCACGCGTGGATCATCCGGCCGGGCCCAGTGCCACATCCACACCGGGTACATCCACAGGGGCACGCCGGTGGCCCGGCAGGCATCCACGGTGGCCCGACCTGCCGCTTCATGGTCACTGTGCAGGTCTCCGACCCAGGGCGCGACACACCGGGCGGCCTTGACCTCGCGCAGCAGTCCGGCGATAGCCCGGGCCACCGCGCGCTGATGGCGCTCTACCTGGGTGTCCGGGATGCCCAGCCGCTCCACACGCACTTCGGGAAGCCCCAACTGCGCTAACGCGTGACGGAGTTCACGGTGACGCACGCCGGCCAGCTGGTCCGCGCTGTTCAGTGTGCTGCGGGGACGGAACCGCTCCCCGTCCGTGACCGACACGATGTGCACGTCGGCACCGCCGGATGCCAACAGCGCCAGACTCCCGCCGAAGCCCAGCACCTCGTCGTCCGGGTGAGCCGTGACGACCACCACCGGCCCGTCGGGCGGCGGGACCGGTGGCAGGTGCCTCGGGCCGTACCAGGCCGCCCATTGGTCTTCCGGCGTGCCGGAGGCGTCGATGAAGTCGGCCGCTTTCCGCCCGCTGCCGGTCATGTCGTTCTCCCGCTGCCGCCCACCGCCCGCCACGTACCGGTCGCAGCCGGCACACCGTGGGCCCCGGCGCCTATCGTGTCGACGTGGCCCTCTGCCGTGCGGGCCACGCACGGGGCAGGCCACCCGAGGCGGCGCGGCGCGGGGAAGCGCTCTCGTGACTTCTCGGAGCCGGACGGGGCAGTCCACAGCGGCTCACTGTCCACGAGGGCGACAGGGCCTGCGGCCGTCACCGTGCAGTCACCCTCCGGGGCCGGAACCCCTGGTGCAACCCCAGCCGCAACGCCGGAACCCACGCCGAGACCGACGTGGGAGGCGGGAGGAGGTTCCACGATTGACTCCTCTCGGACGTGAGCACAGACTCTCCTAGTAGTTTGCTGCGCTGAACCCGCCTGACGCACGTTGTGCAACGGGTGCGCGTACGGGGACACCGGGCGCACGCCCCGCAGGGCCACGAAGACGCCAGCCCCGCGACGAACGGACTGATCGACACCGCCGTCCTCACAGGGAGCCTCGGTGTCGTGGCGAAGGCTGCCGAGTGCACCGGGCGATCGTCAGTCGCCACCGCTCACTCCCGAACGCCTCGTGCGCACGAGGTGCCCACCCGCTAGCAGACCGTCTGCAGACGTGCTTGGACCACAAAGCCCTTAACTGCGCAAACGGCCCCGACCCAGACCACGTGGACGCCACAAGACGCTTCTGACAACCTGTGGACGCTGTCGGCGTAGGTCGTCAGGAGTTCCAGTTCGTGGCTGACGAGGAGGAGATTGAGTTCGCGCTCCGTTCGTAGGTACGTGAGGAGTTCCATGATCGCGACTGTGTTCTCCGGGTCGAGCGCCGAGGTGATCTCGTCGCAGAGCAGCAGGTCGGGGTCGGTGGCGAGGGCCCGGGCGATGGAGGCGCGTTGGCGCTGGCCTCCGGAGAGTTCGTGGGGGTAGCGCTCGGCGAAAGCGGCGGGCAGCCCAACGTCTTCCAGCAGCTGGTGGACTCGCGATGGCAGGTGGGTGGGGCCAACGATCTTGTGGAGTTTCAGGGGCCTGGTGAGGGAGGCGCCTATCGTGCGGGTGGGATTGAGTGCCCCGAGACGGATCTGCGGTATGAGCTGGATGCTTCGTTGCTGTTCGCGGGTCCGCTTGCGGATGTGCGCGGGAAGCGGGCCGCCGCGCGTCATGGAGGTCCATGCGTCGGCCATGAGCGCGAGCTTGAGCCCGATCAAGGTGGTCTTGCGGAGCGGCTTGGAGGTCCTGTGTGGTCTCGCCCTGCAGGAAGTCCCACTGCTCGGCGCCGAGCGGATCGAGCCCGAGGAGCTTCACCATGGCCTCCACTTTGCGCATGGCGAAGGCATAGGAGGGCAGGTAGGCGCGAGTCACGGGCCACCTCGCCGCACAGGTACTTGAAGGCGCCGACCAAATAGGGTGTGGGACGTCACTGTCCCTCAGCGGGGTGGAGGCGAGGCGCTGCGCGGTAATCAACTTGTCTACCAAACCTCAAGCCGCGTGCCGGCAGGAGATGGATGAGCGGCCTGTGGCGGGCGGCGTTGACGGCCCTCAACCAGCCGGAGGCCACGCTAGGCCGCGACCGGCTATTGGCCCTGTGCACGGCCGAGATCGCGCATGCACATCCAACGCACCAGGAGCCGGTCGCCGTCGCAGACGTGCAGCGCATCGCCCTGACCGAGTTCTCCCTCCTTCTCGACGAAGCCCACGCACCCACCGCCCTCGCGCAGCGACGCAACAACAAGTGGTGACGCGGATGCCCTCACCCCGACACCTGGCCGGTATAGACAATGCTCGCGCCAGGGAGTCTTCTGGAAACACGGCCGACCCCAGAGACCCTCGGAACGGGGGATGCCGGTGTACGACACGTTCCAGATCTCAGTACGCCCCGCCGGACCTGCCAGCTGCCGGGTGACCGTAGCCGGCGATCTCGATGTGGCCAGCGCACCGAGCATGCGGGACGCGCTCCAGGCCGCAGTGGCGGACCACGAGAGCATCGAACTGGATTGCGCCGGGCTGACCTTCGTCGATTGCTGCGGCCTATCCGCGCTCCTAGCCGCCGCCCGCATGGCGAATGCTTATGGCATCGAGCTGCACCTGCTCGCCGTCCCACACTCGCTGGCCAGGCTGCTGCGGCTATCGCACACCGGCAGCGCCTTCGCCATCGACCGGCCGAGCGTGCCGTGAAGCGATCGAGCCCGACGGCAGAAATCAGCCCGTCTCACGAACTACACGGCCCCTGCCCCAGCGAGCCACTCCTCAACCGTGGAGACAGTAAGTCAGCTCCGCGTCAACAGCAATATCGGAGACGGGGACACCCCGACACCATGCCGCCAAGATCGCCCTATGAAGCTCTTCCAGCCGCACATCCAGTCCAGCCTGCAGCGCCTCAGCAGACCCACTAGTCAAGCGAGGAACAACCGCACCTAGACGCATCGCCGCCTCACGTATCGCGCGCCGCAACTCGTCTGGAGACTGAGAATCCAGCGGGTCCAGGGCGCGGCGTGCGGCCGGCGGGGGGATGGGGTCGCCCGTCGCGAGGGGTACCCGGGTTTCTGGTCGGGTGATGGTTGGCCAGATCCCAGGGAGGCGAGGGTGACTTCGTTGGCCCCCGGGCCCTCGTCACATGGACTGGTAGTCGGTGTAACCGCGTTGGTCACCACCGTAGAACGTGTTCGCGTCGGGCTGGTTCAGGGGTGCCTGGGTCTGCCAGCGCTGCACCAGGTCGGGGTTCGCGATGAAGGCACGGCCGACAGCGACGAGGTCGGCCTGGTCGTCGTCGAGTAGCGACTGGGCGATGGTGGCGTCCGCCGGAGGCCGTCGCCGCCCTGCCCCACCGGTACGACCGTCGTGGACACGGCCGGGAGCCTGCGCCAGGGTGGGGCGCCGAAGACACTGTCCTGACGGCACGTCAGCCAAACGGCCTCGGTGGACGGTTCCGCTCAGCCGAGAACGTGGCCGCCGTCGACGGTGATGATCTGGCCGGTGACGTACGGGTTCGACATCAGGAAAAGCGCCGCCGCTGCGGCCTCCTCCACCGTCCCGAACCGGCCCAGCGGCACCGATGCACCGGCGGCGGAGATGGCCTCGTCCGTCTCCATGCCGGGCCGCGAGCGCATCAGCGGGGTGTCGATCGCGCCGTAGCGGACGGCGTTCACGCGCTGCCGCGCCGGGGCCAGTTCGACGGCGAGCGCCCTGGTCAGCGCTTCCACCGCGCCGCCCGCGGCCAGCGTGACGGATAGCCCTGGCACGGGGCGGGCCAGCAGGACGCCCGAGCTGAGGGTCAGTGACCCGCCCGCGGGCAGCCACCTCGCCGCGGCGCGGGCGAGGGCGAACGTCCGCCCCATGCCGTCGGCGGCCGCCGCACGGATCCCCTCGTCGGGCAGCTCGCCCAGGAGCCCCGGGGCGGCGTGGCCGCTGGCGGTGACATAGGCGTGGTCGACGTGGCCAGCGGCGTCGAAGACCTCAGCGAGGGTGCGCTCGTCCCCGGCGTCACCGGCGACGGTGAGTACGGCGTCGCGCTCCCCCGCCGGGCCGGCTTTCCGTACCCGGTCGGCGGCGGTCGCCAGCCGGTCCGGGTCCCGGCCGACCAGTACGACGCGGGCGCCGACCGTGCGCAGCAGCGTGCCCGTGGCCAGCCCGATGCCGGAGCTGCCGCCGGCGATCATGACGGTCGCACCGGCGAGGGACTGAGGGAGCGGAACGGCGGTGGCCGGGACGGGGGCGGGAGTTGCCGCGGCGGCGTCGGTGCTCATGGGATGCCTTCCAGGTAATAAACCATCTGGTTGTTTTTCTCTTGCTGCGATAGTGCCTCGCGCGATGACCGGAGTCAACCGGATGGTTTAATACGGTCATGGCCTACGACGCGGAGGACACCAGGAGGCGGATCTTCGCGGCGGCAGCCGCGGAGTTTGCCGAGCGGGGCCTGGCGGGCGCCCGCGTGGACCGGATCGCGCGGTCCGCCCGCGCCAACAAGCAGGCCATCTACCTCTACTTCGGCGACAAGGAACGGCTGTTCGCCGCCGTGGTGCACGCGAAGCTGGACGAGGTCGGGGCCGCGATCTCCATCGACCCGGACGACGTCGCCGAGTCGGTCGGCCAGATCTTCGACTGGCACCGCGAGCACCCCGAGCTGATCCGGCTGCTCCTGTGGGAGGCCCTGGAATCGACCGGGCCCACGGGGGCGACGGGGTCGGACAGCGCGGGCGCCTCGGCGGCGGGCGGGCATGGGGAGCCCGAACCGGACTCCGCTCCCGAGGCCGGGCGCCGGGGCGCTTTCCACGCGAAGGCCGTGCGCCTCGCCCGCGCAGGTGACCGGCGGGCATCCGAGGACGTCCGCCTTCGCGTCGCCCAGGACCTGCTGTTCTCCGTCATGAGCCTGATCTCGTGGAACTTCGCGGTGCCGCGGACCTGTCGTGTGACCCTCGGCGAGGAGACGGAGGCGGCCGCGCTGGAACGCCGCCGCACGTCCGTCATCGAGGCCGCCCGCACGCTGGCAGCTGCCGCGGCCCGGGGCCCGGAGGGGTCTGACGGCCCCGGAGGGGTCTGACGCGGCGCCGCCTTCGACGAGGGCGAGGCCGGTAGGTGCGCCCGTCGGGCGTAGGTCGCCCGTCTGCCTCACCACGCGGGCGCGCGCTGATCGGATCGACTGCCGCCCCTATCCGCTGTCCGCCCCGGACCTGGTCCGAGGAGTGCCCACGCCGCCGTCAAGCCCGCGTGCCGGGCGGGCCGCCTTCACCACCGGGCCGCATCCGGCCGCCGACATGCCCAGGGCTGGCATGCCCAGGCTGTTTTTACCGGGTCATATGAGAGCCAGTGATCCGGTGTGAACGAGGGCCAGGCGTGGGGCTATTCGTGGTGTGGATGGACTCGTTTGTGACTGTCGATCTTCGGTGAGATTGGGAGCCACTTCTATCGGGTGATGCGTGTTGTGCGGCGCGGAGTGTCCTGGATGTCCGGTGAAGTAGGGCGGATAGCTTGGTGGCACGGGTCCTTCGGGCCACGTCCCTGACAGGCGTGGCCTGTAGGGCCCGGCCCCGGTGAGGGCGAGGCCCGGGCGGTCCGCGTGTCTTGATGGCTTCCGAGCCTGCTGGCTAGGTTGGCTGGCATGGCTGACCTCAGACCCCTCGCGTGGCCTCCTGCCCCGATCAAGACCGAGCGGCTCGTACTCCGCGAGTCCGAGGCCCGAGACCGCGAGGCGGTCATCGAGCTGAACGTCTCGCCAGAGGTGAACACCTACCTTGGTGGCCCTCGACCGCGCGCCGAGCTCGAACGCACGCTGCCCGGGGTGCCCGGGCAGCGCCGTGGCTGGTTCGTGGTCGAGCTCGACGGAACAATGATCGGCACGATCCAGCTCAAACCACACGCCCCCGAGAATCCGAGTAACCGCCGTCTGGAGGCCGGGGAGACGGAGCTCGGCTACTTGTTCCTACCGGAGGCGTGGGGCCGCGGGTATGCCACCGAGGCGTGCACAGCGGCACTCGACTGGTTTGCCGGTGCGCTGCCCGGTGAGCCGGTGGTGCTCTACACCCAGACCGCCAACGCCAGCTCGATGCGCCTCGCGGCGAAGCTGGGGTTCGCCGAGCTGGAACGGTTCGAGGCGTGGGGCGCCGAGCAGTGGTTCGGCGTGTGGTCTTCGCTCACGCCGTCCGGTTGATCGGCTCCGCGGTCGACGATCGCACAGGTTTCCTTGGCCCTCGGTCAGGCGCCCTGCTTGGCGTGTTCGGCGGCGGTGGCTTGGTAGCGGTAGGACTCGGTGCCGGTCTGGATGAGGGTGCAGCGGAAGGTGATCCGGTCAGCGATCGCGGCGCAGAGCCGGGGCTCGTTGAAGATCGTGTCCCATTCGTTGGACGGGGAGTTCGTCGCGACGGCGGTCGCCTTGCGTTCCTCTCCAGCGGCGGCTTCGGGAACGCGGCGACGTGCCCGGGTGGGGCCAGCCGCTGCATGTCCGCAGCGTGCCAGAACAATGCAGTTGAGGCCGGAGGATCAGCCCGGCACACTCGCCCGGTGAGCCACAACGAACAAGCGGGCAGATGGGACGGACCCTGGTACAGAGTCCGCACGGAGCATTTCGAGGCGGCGTTCCTGCCGAATGCCGGCGAGGACCTGGAGTCGGTGGACAACGTCGACGTCTTCGCGGACCTCAACGACGGAACCCGCTGGAGTGCGACCGTCATCACCCTTGCTCAGGTGGAGACCACCATGGAGCGGTGGGCGGCGACCGGGGAGGCCCTCGGCGGCGCCTACTTCTCGTGCTCGGACGGCCTCATCGTCCGCGACGCCGGCATCAGCAAGATGACCCAGGTCCTCGTCGGCCTGGTCGAGACCGGCGACTTCACGCACATCCTTCAACGCATCGACGAATGACCGCAGCCCCCGGTCCGCGACGAGCTGATTCTGAACCACCAGTAAGCTTGGCGTTTATCGCCTGAGGTCGAACGTCGTATCGAACTTGCCTGGGATCTGTTGTTCGCCGGACGTCAAGGCGGCCTCCGTCTGATCATGTGCTCCGTCACAGAGGCACTGGGTCAGTACGAAGGCCGTAACGATGAGTCTGCTACAGCGCGATGTCCCGCAGGATGCGCTTGGGGAACTGTCCTACTTCCGGAAGGAGTTCTATGCCTGCCTGACCACGCGGGGCGACGCACTGTTCGAGTTGGCCGATGCCCTGTTGTGCTCGGACGGTCCGGTGAAGACGCTCGTCGAGCTGTCCCTGGCTCCAGAGCACCGGCGCGGTCATGGAGCCTTGTACGGCGGGGTGAACCACGGGCGGTTGGATGCGGCACGGCTGCGCAGGACTCTGGCCGGTCTGCCGCTGCCGCGGGCGGCGGACGGGCGGCTCGTCCTGGCCGTCGATGTCAGCAACTGGCTGCGGCCGGACGCGAACACCAGCCCGGAGAGACTGTTTTGCCATACCTACGGCCGCGGCAGGGACTCGGCGCAAATGGTCCCCGGCTGGCCCTATTCCTTCGTCGCCGCCGTGGAGCCTGGGCGGACTTCGTGGACGGCCATGCTTGACATGGTCCGCCTGCGTCCGTGGGACGACGAGATCGCTGTCACCGCCGGACAGGTCCGGGAGGTCGTCCAGCGGCTGCTGGCGGCTGGGCAGTGGCAGACCGGTGACCTGCCAGTCCTGATCGTCGTCGACGCCGGCTACGACGTGACCCGCCTGGCCTTCCTGCTCGCCGACCTGCCAGTTGAACTGCTGGGCCGGATGCGTTCGGACCGCGTCCTGTACTTCCCGCCCCCGCCACAGCCGGCAGGCAAGCGAGGGCGCAAGCCCAAGCATGGGCGGGAGTTCAAGTTCGAGGATCCCAACACCTGGCCCGCCCCGGCCGTCACCACGGTGACCGACACCACGCACTATGGTCAGGCCGAAGCCGCTGCCTGGGACCGCCTGCACCCGCTGCTGGTCCGGCGCTCGGCCTGGGCCAACTACCCCGAAGGCCAGCTGCCGGTCATCGAAGGCACAGTCATCCGTCTTCGCGTTGAACACCTGCGCGGAGACCACAACCCGAGGCCGGTCTGGTTGTGGTGGTCCGGCACCAGCGCAACGGCCAGGGATGTCGACCGACTTTGGCAAGGGTTTCTGCGCAGATTCGATCTTGAACATACCTTCAGAATGATCAAGCAGACACTGGGCTGGACCGTTCCCAAACTCCGCGAGCTCGCAGCCGCCGATCGCTGGACCTGGCTTGTCGTCGCTGCCTACACCCAACTCCGGCTCGCCCGGCCACTCGCAGAAGACCTCCGCAAACCTTGGGAGCGGCCCGCGCGCCAAGGACATCTCACGCCAGCTCGCGTCCGCCGAGGATTTCGCCGCCTCCACGGGAAGACTCCTCAGCCCGCCAGTGCACCAAAAATCGGCACTGCAGGCCCCGGCCGACCAACAGGATCGAAGAACAGACACCGTGCACACGAACACCCCGTCGGGAAACAAGGCAAACCAGACATCACTGAGGGCGTCACGAACAGTCTCACTGCATAAACGCCAAGCTAAGAGGTGTCCCGTAACTGCTGGTCACGGGCGAGATGATCTTGGTGTGACTGGTGTGATCACGGCGTCGGAGCCTTCCTGGATAGCCCCGTTCACTGGGCTGAGCCCGCGCCAGTTCGGCAAGCTACTGACCGCATTGCGGCGCGAAGGGGCGGACCCGGTCCGTAAGGGCCGCCCCTGGAGCCTGCCGCTGGAGGACCGGGTGCTGCTGGTCGCCGCGTACTGGCGGACGAACCTGACGCTGCGACAGCTCGCCCCGCTGTTCGGGATCTCGAAGTCGGCCGCTGACCGCATCATCGACCACCTCGGGC
Source organism: Streptomyces lunalinharesii (assembly GCF_039532155.1). Lineage (NCBI taxonomy): Bacteria > Bacillati > Actinomycetota > Actinomycetes > Kitasatosporales > Streptomycetaceae > Streptomyces > Streptomyces lunalinharesii. The sequence goes on along the minus strand of NZ_BAAARK010000075.1, from coordinate 5,300 downwards.
CCTCCCTCGCACTCCAGCCCCGCAAACGGTTCCGAAGGGACACGGTGCTGATCGTGGACGGCACCTTGGTTCCCACACGCGACCACACCGTCGCCGAGCGGTCGAAGAACTACCGCTACTCGACCAATCACCAGGTCGTCATCGACGCCGACACACGGCTCGTCGTGACCGTCGCCGACCGCTGCCCGGCAACCGCAACGACTGCAAGGCATGGGAACTGTCCGGAGCGAAGGACGTAGTAGGCAAGACCACAGTCTTCGGGGACGGCGGATACCGGGGCACCGGCCTGGTCATCCCGCACCGCCGCGAGCGCGGCCAGGACCAACTCCCGGATTGGAAGGAGGAACACAACCGCTCGCACCGAAAGGTCCGGGCTCGCGTCGAGCATGTCTTCGCCCGGATGAAGGGCTGGAAGATCCTCCGCGACTGCCGACTGAAAGGCGACGGCGTCCACCAGGCCATGCTCGGCATCGCCCGCCTGCACAACCTCGCCCTCGCCGGCTGACGCAGAAACGAGCCGGTCAGCGCCCGGTGGCCGGACCGCGACGTCGACGCCGGCCGGAGGCCCGGCCTCGGCGCGGCAATCCCGGCAACGGAGCAGGAGCTCGACGCCCGGGCGACCGAACGGCAGTGAGTGGCTTGTGCCCCTCAGCCCGTGGCGCGCAGGGTGCGGTGTGCGTTTTGGCGGAGGTGGTGGAGGACGTCCGGGTCGGCGTCGAGGGTGTAGTCGGCGTCGAGGCCGGCCAGCGTCAGGGCGATGCGAGGCAGGAGGTCGTCGGAGGCGTCGACGCGGCAGGTGCGCTCGTCGAGGGGGCGGAGGCGGGTGGCCAGGGCCGGGGTGCGGGCGCGGATGTGCTCGGCGGGGGCGTGGACGGTTGCGATGGCGCGGTAGCGGGTGGGGGCGGCTGAGAGTCGGTCGGCGACGAAGGCGGCGGGGTCGTCGCCGGGTACCGGCCGGGGTGGCACACGTCGGCCGGTGGGGGTGGGGTCGGTGATGCGGTCGAGGCGGAAGAGGCGCCAGTCGTCCTTGTCGGTGTCGTGGGCGAGGAGGTACCAGAGGTTGCCGGAGGCGACCAGGTGGCAGGGCTCGGCTCGGCGTGAGGTGGTGCTGCCGTGGCGGGGGGCGTAGTCGAAGGTGAGGATCTCGTGGTCGCGGCAGGCGACGGCGAGGGTGGCCAGGAGGGTGGGGTCGGCGCGTGGTCCCCGGGTCTCCCAGGTGATGCCGGCGAGGGACGTCTGGAGGGCGGTGACCTGGGTGCGCAGGCGGCGGGGGAGGACCTGTTCGAGTTTGGCTAGGGCCCGGAGGGCGGTTTCTTCGATGCCGGTCAGGCCGCCGGCGGCGGTGCGCAGGGCGACGGCGATGGCGACGGCCTCGTCGTCGTCGAGGAGGAGGGGTGGCAGGTCGCTGCCCGGGGCGAGGCGGTAGCCGCCGGTGTGCCCGCGGGTGCTGTCGACGGGGTAGCCGAGCTCGCGGAGCCGGTCGATGTCGCGGCGGACGGTGCGGACGGTCACGTCGAGCCGTTCGGCGAGGTCGGCGCCGGACCACTCCCGCCGGGTCTGCAGCAGGGACAGCAGGCGCAGCATCCGCACGGTCATGTCGCTCGTCATGAATTCCACTATGCCGCGGTTAAAGGACACAGCTTGTCCTGAAGTCGCCCTAGTGTGGACTTGTCCGAACGGAGCAAATCGAAAGATTCCTCATGAAAATCGCTGTTCTCGGTACCGGTGCCGGTGCCCGCGCCCACATCGCCAAGCTCGCCGCACTCGGCCACGACGTCCACGTCGGCACCCGCGACCCGCAGGCCACCCTGGCCCGTACCGGGCCCGACATGATGGGCACCCCGCCCTTCAAGGAGTTCCTCGCCGAGCACCCCGGCATCTGCCTGCACACCTTCGGTGACGCCGCCGCGCAGGGCGAGCTGGTCATCAACGGCATCGACGGCCACAACGCCGTCGCGGCCCTGACCGCCATCGCCGACCAGCTCGCCGGTAAGACCCTGATCGACTACGCCGTGCCGTTCATCTACCAGCACCAGACCGAGCACCCCTGGCCCACGCCGTGGGGCGTCATGCCGAAGCTCGACCCGTGCGACACCGACAGCCTCGGGGAGCAGATCCAGCGCGCCCTGCCCCGGACCAAGGTCGTCAAGTCCTTCGTCACCCAGGAGCAGACCACCGTGGTAAACCCGCAGGCCATCGGCGGCGGCGACCACACCATGTTCGTCGCCGGCGAGGACGCCGACGCCAAGCAGCAGGCCACCGACCTGCTGAAGTCCTACGGCTGGACCGACATCCTCGACCTCGGCCCCCTGGCTTGCGCCCGCGGCATGGAGATGTACGCCCACATGCACTCCGCCATCGGTTTCGGCCTCGGCCAGCACTTCGGCGGCCACTTCGGCATCAAGGTCGTCCGCTGACCCGCACCGCACGCAAGGGAAACACCGCAATGACGAACGAGAACACCGGCACCCTGTCCGGAAAGATCATGTGCCACGCCATGTGGGCCCAAGACGGCCGCAAGCTGGCCGACTTCTACGCCACCGCACTGGGCACCAAGGTCTCCCAGACCTTCCCGGACGAGCACGGCAACGACGTCGCCTTGGCCTTCTACGTCGGCGGCGCGATGTACCTCTTCTACACGTCCGCCTCCTTCACCGCCCCCAACTGGCCTGAGGAAGAACTGCCGTTCCACATGGACTTGTCCTTCGGCGATGTGAAGGCAGCAGAGCAGCAGCTGCTGGGAATGGGCGCCACCAAGCCCGCCCACCAGCCCGGCGGCACGCACTGGACCGTCCTCCTCGACCCGTCCGGCCAGCCGTTCTGCATCCACGGCACCTACTGACCCCGCACTCGAAATGACCACTCTCCCCCGCGTCACCGCAGCCCAGCGGCGCGCACACCTCACCCGCAGCCACCTCCTCGCACCCTCCCTTCGGAAAAGGAAGGCCGAGGAGGTGGCCGAGGCTCTGATCGGCCTGCACGCCACCGACCCGGCCACCGTCTTCCTCTCCGCGGCCGCCCGCATGCACACGCCCTCCGCCCCCGCCATCGAACGGTCTCTCTACGACAGCCCGGCCGGCACTCCCGTCCTGGAGCGCATACGGTGCATGCGCCGCACCATGTTCGTCGTCCCCGGCCAGCTGGCCCCGGCCGTCCGGTCCGCGACCGTCCGCGACACCCACCGCCACCGTGCCGACGCCCTGGCGAATCTGCGTGAGCACCTCGGCTGGGACGGGCGACGCTACGCGGCCGCGGAGCAGGCCGTCCTGGCAGCCCTCACCGCGCGGGGCGAGGCCACGGCCGCTCAACTCGCCGCCGACATACCGGCCTTGCGAGAACAGATCGTCACCTCGCCCGGAAAGCCCTACGAGTCCCGTCAGCGCGCCAGCACACCGATCCTCGGTGTGCTCGCCGCCGAGGGGCGCATACGCCGCTCCCGACCGGCCGGCTCCTGGACCTCCGCACAGTTCCGCTGGACATCGGCCGATCCCCTGCCCGACGTACCCGCCGCTGCGGCGAAGACCACACTGGCCCGCCACTACCTCACGTCATTCGGCCCGGTCACCGTGGACGACCTGAAGTGGTGGACCGGCTGGAACCTCACCGACACCCGCAAGGCGCTGGCCGCCACCGGCGCCCAGGCCGTCGAACTCGACGAAGGCACCGGCTACCTCCTGCCCGAGGACCTTCCCGAGCACCTTGACTCCGCAACCGCCACCGCAGAACCCGCAGCGGCCCTGCTACCCGGCCTCGACCCCACACCCATGGGCTGGCGCCACCGCCACTGGTACCTCAACCCCGAACACACCAAGGCCCTCTTCGACCGCAACGGCAACATCGGCCCCACCATCTGGTGGAACGGCCACATCGTCGGCGCCTGGGCCCACCACAGAGACGGACACATCAACCACCGCCTCCTCACCGACCCAGGCCACGCAGCCCACAACGCCATACACCACGAGATCAACCGCATCACCGCCTTCCTCGACAACGCCCGCGTCACCCCCTGCTACCGGACCCCCCTCGAACGCCACCTCGCCACATGACACCCCGGTGGCGCTTTCGGAGCGGTTGAACCACCCAGCACGCCCCCGATCTGCCCCAAAGGATGTGATGTGACACAGCTTTCTCAGCTCTGCCGTGCTTCGTGGAGCGTTGCCAGGAGCGTGTCCGGGTCTCCGGTGTAGACGATCACTTCCTCATCGTCGGCCGGGGGGCGGGCGAAGAAGTCGTTGGTAGGCCAGGGGAAGGCAGTGGAGAGGCTTCTGCCGGTAGATCTGCCTGATGGGGGCTCATAGTCGTCATGCTGCGGGATGATCTCGATCGTGCCTGGTGTGATTACGGCGTCGGAGCCTTCCTGGATAGCCCCGTTCACCGGGCTGAACCCGCGCTGCTTCGATGAGTTGGTGAGCATGGTGCGCCGTGAAGACGCGGACGCGGTCCGAAGGGGACGGCCGTGGAGTTTGCCGTTGGAGGACCGGGTGCTGCTGGTCGCGACCTACTGGCGTACCAACTTGACGCTGCGCCAGCTTGCCCCGCTGTTCGGTATCTCAAAGTCGGCCGCGAACAGGATCATCAACCAGCTGGGTCCCATTCTCGCGCTCCAGCCCCGCAAGCGGTTCTGCAAGGACGCTGTCCTCATCGTGGACGGCACATTGGTCCCCACCCGCGACCACACGGTGGCGGAACAGTCCAAAAACTACCGGTACTCCACCAACCACCAGGTCGTCATCGACGCCGACACCCGCCTCATCGTCGTGGTCGGCCGGCCCCTTCCCGGCAACCGCGCCGACTGCAAGGCGTGGGAGGAGTCCGGTGCCAAGGCAGCCGTCGGAAACACCACCACGATCGCCGACGGCGGCTACCCGGGCACCGGCCTGGTAATGCCTCATCGCCGGCGAAAGGGCGAGGAACTGTCCGCTTGGAAGGAGGCAGACAATAAGTCCCACAAGCAGGTACGGGCCCGTGTCGAGCACGCATTCGCGAGGATGAAGAGCTGGAAGATCCTGCGGGACTGCCGCCTCAAGGGCGACGGCGTCTACCACGCCATGCGCGGTATCGCTCGTCTGCACAACCTCACCCTCGCCGGATAGACCAGCCAGTCATACGACGGCCGACTGCCTCCTCATCGCCGTCGAGATCATTTACGGGACACCCCTTAGACGCCGAGCAGGCCCAGCGGGGCGCTCGTCGGCCGGGTGGAGCCGCCCTGCGGTTCGGTGGTCACCCCGACGCCGTCCGCGCCGCCCATGCCGCCGGTCAGCAGCAGCGCACCCGAGGCACGGCCGGTCTGGACGAGT
>NZ_BAAARK010000074.1:0-16684 GCF_039532155.1 Streptomyces lunalinharesii | reverse complement strand
CACGGAGCTGGACGCCGGCTACTGGTTCCGCAACCTGCGCGGACGGGTCCGGTTCGCGGACGCGGTGCGGACGCTGCTGGCGGCGGAGCACCGGGCGTTCGTCGAGGTCAGCTCGCACCCGGTGCTGACGATGGCGGTCCAGGACCTGATCGAGGAGGCGGCGGTGCCGGCCGTCGCGACCGGTACGCTGCGCCGCGACCAGGGCGGCACGGACCGCTTCCGGCTGTCGGCCGCCGCACTGTTCGTCCGCGGCGTGCACGTGGACTGGGCGGACGTGTTCGCGCGGACCGGGGCGTCCCGCGTCGACCTGCCCACCTACGCCTTCCAACGCGAGCGGTACTGGCAGACCCCGACCACGGTCGAACGGCCCGCCGCCGACGCCCCGATGGACGCCGAATTCTGGGCCGCCGTCGAACAGGCGGACGTCTCGGCACTGGCCGCCGCGCTCGGCACCGACGAAGCGTCCGTCGCCGCCATCCTGCCCGGCCTCACCTCCTGGCGCCGGGCCCGCTCCCAACGCTCCACCATCGACTCCTGGCGCTACCAGGTCAGTTGGACACCCGTCGGCCAGACGCCGCACGCCACCCTCAGCGGCAGTTGGTTGCTGGTGAGCGCCGACGGTGTCGACGACGCCGACGTCGCCGGGGCGTTGGCGTCGCACGGTGCGCAGGTGTGCCGGCTGGTCCTGGACGAGGAGTGCACCGACCGGGTCGTCCTGCGGGAGCGGCTGGCCGGTGCGGTGGCGGCGGCCGGCGGCTGCACCGGCATCGTCTCCGTACTCGCCGACGCCGAGGACGACAGTGCCCGGCACCCCGGTCTCACCCGTGGACTCGCGCTGTCCGTCGCCCTGGTGCAGGCCCTCGGCGACGCCGAAATCGACGCCCCGCTCTGGGCGTTGACCCGCGGCGCCTTCGCCACCGGCCCGTCCGACCCGGTCACCCGGCCCCGGCAGCGCCAGGTCGCCGGCGTCGGCTGGACCGCGGCGCTGGAGCACCCGCAGCGCTGGGGCGGCACCGTCGACCTGCCCGCCGCCCTCGACGACCGGACCGCCCGCCGACTCGCCGCCGCACTCTCCGGCGCCCTCGGCGCCGAAGACCAACTCGCCGTCCGGCCCACGGGCACCTGGGCCCGCCGGATCGTCCGCGCCGGCCGCCGCAGCGGCCGGCCCGCCCGAACCTGGACACCGCGCGGCACGACCCTGATCACCGGCGGATCCGGCACCCTCGCCCCGCAGCTCACCCGGTGGCTCGCCGCACGCGGCGCGGAACACGTCGTGTTGGTCAGCCGGCGCGGCGCGGAAGCCCCCGGCGCCACCGAACTCGTCGCCGAACTGGCCGAGTCGAGCACCGAAGTGACCCCCGTGGCCTGCGACATCACCGACCGGGACGCGGTCGCCGCCCTCCTCTCCGATCTCAAGGCCGACGGCCGCACCGTCCGCACCGTCCTCCACGCCGCCGCCACCATCGAACTGTCCGCGCTCGCCGACACCACCGTGGCGGAGTTCGCCGACGTCGTGCACGCCAAGGTCACCGGCGCACAGCACCTCGACGAGCTGCTCGACGACGCCGAACTCGACGACTTCGTCCTGTACTCCTCCACCGCCGGCATGTGGGGCAGCGGCGTCCACGCCGCCTACGTCGCCGGCAACGCCTACCTGTCCGCACTCGCCGAACAACGCCGCGCCCGCGGGCAGCGCGCCACCTCCGTCCACTGGGGCAAGTGGCCCGACGACCGCACGCGCGAACGCGCCGACCCGCACCGGATCCGCCGCAGCGGCCTGGAGTACCTCGACCCGGAGGTGGCACTGGCCGCGCTCCAGCAGGTCCTGGACGACGACGAGACGGTCATCGGCCTCATGGACATCGACTGGGACACCTACCACGACGTCTTCACCACCGGCCGGCCCGCGCACCTCTTCGACCAGATCCCCGAGGTGCGGCGCCGCCTCGACCGGACGGCCGCCGCGGACACCGCGGCGCCGACCGCCGGCGGCCTGACGGCCCGTCTGGCGGGCCGCACCGACGCCGAGCAGGACCGGCTGCTGCTCACCCTGGTCCGCACCGAGGCCGCCGCCGTCCTCGGGCACGCCGTGGCGGAGTCCCTCCCCGAGCGCCGCGCCTTCCGCGACCTCGGATTCGACTCGGTCACCGCCGTCGACCTGCGCAACCGGCTCGCGACCGGCACCGGGCTGCGGCTGCCGTCCACGATGGTCTTCGACCACCCCAACTGCGCGGCGCTGGCCGCCTTCCTGAAGGGCGTGGCGCTCGGGGCGCCCGGCCCCGCCGCCGCACCGCAGCCCGGCCCCGCCGCCGGCACCCCGGCCGACGACGACCCGATCGCCGTCATCGGCATGGGCTGCCGCTACCCCGGCAGCGCCGGCACCCCCGAGGAACTGCTGCGGCTCGCCCTCGACGGTGCCGACGTCATCTCGGAGTTCCCCGCGGACCGCGGCTGGGACGCCCACGGACTCTACGACCCCGACCCGGACCGGGCCGGCCGCACCTACTCCCTGCACGGTGGATTCCTCCACGAGGCCGCCGGCTTCGACCCCGGCTTCTTCGGCATCTCGCCGCGCGAGGCGCTCGCCATGGACCCGCAGCAGCGGCTCCTGCTGGAAACCGCCTGGGAAGCCGTCGAGCGGGCCGGCATCAACCCCGAGTCGCTGCGCGGCACCGCCGCCGGCACCTTCTTCGGCGCCAGCTACCAGGACTACGCCGCCACCGTGCAGAACGGCTCCGGGGAGTCCGAGGCGCACATGGTGACCGGAACCGCGGCCAGCGTGCTGTCCGGCCGGGTCTCCTACCTGCTCGGCCTGGAAGGCCCGGCGGTCACCGTCGACACCGCCTGCTCGTCCTCCCTGGTCGCCCTGCACCTGGCCTGCCAGTCGCTGCGCACCGGCGAGAGCTCCCTCGCCCTGGCCGGCGGCGCGGCCGTGATGGCCACCCCGCACGCCTTCGTCGGCTTCAGCCGGCAGCGCGCCCTCGCCCCGGACGGCCGCTGCAAGCCGTTCTCCGACGCCGCCGACGGCATGACCCTCGCCGAAGGCGTCGGCGTCGTCCTCCTGGAACGGCTGTCCGTCGCCCGCGCCAACGGGCACCGGGTGCTCGCCGTCATCCGCGGCTCCGCCGTCAACCAGGACGGCGCCTCCAACGGCCTGACCGCGCCCAACGGCCCGTCCCAACAGCGCGTCATCCGCCAGGCGCTGGCCAACTCCGGCCTGACCGGCGCCGACGTCGACGCGGTCGAGGCGCACGGCACCGGCACCAAGCTGGGCGACCCCATCGAGGCCCAGGCGCTGCTGGCCACCTACGGCCAGGACCGCGACGCCGAACGGCCGCTGCTGCTCGGCTCGGTGAAGTCCAACATCGGCCACACCCAGGCCGCCGCCGGAGTCGCCGGCGTGATCAAGATGGTCCTCGCCCTGCGGGCCGGCCAGCTGCCCGGCACCCTGCACCTCGACACGCCCTCCCGCCACGTCGACTGGAGCGCCGGCGCCGTGGAGCCGCTGCGCGAGACCACCCCGTGGCCCGAGACCGGACGCCCCCGCCGGGCCGGGGTCTCCTCGTTCGGCATCAGCGGCACCAACGCCCACCTCATCCTCGAACAGGCCCCACCCACCGAACCGCCCACCGAACCGCCCACCGTCCCCGACCCGTCCGCGGACACCGACACGGTCGTCCCGTGGCCGCTCGCCGCCAAGTCCGCCGCGGCCCTGCGCGACCAGGCCGCCCGGCTGCTCGGCACCGTCGAGCGGTCCCCGGACCTCCCGCCCGCCGCCGTCGGACACGCGCTGGCCACCACCCGGGCCGCCTTCGAGCACCGCGCCGTCGTCGTCGGCGAGCAGCGCGCCGACTTCCTGCGCGGCCTGACCGCCCTGGCCACCGGCGCCTCCACGGCCGGCCTGGTCACCGGCGTCGCCGGCCCCGACCCGGCCGGGCCGGTCTTCGTCTTCCCCGGCCAGGGGTCCCAGTGGTGGGGCATGGGCCGCGAACTCCTCGCCACGTCCGAGGTGTTCCGCACCGCCATCGACGACTGCGCGGACGCCCTCGCCCCGTACGTCGACTGGTCACTGCACGACGTCCTGGCCGGCGAGGGCGATCCGGACCTGCTGGCACGCGTGGACGTGGTCCAGCCCGCGCTGTTCGCCGTGATGGTCGCGCTGTCCGCGCTCTGGCGCGCCCACGGCGTCACCCCCGGCGCCGTGGTCGGCCACTCCCAGGGCGAGATCGCCGCGGCCTGCGTCGCCGGGGCCCTCAGCCTCGCGGACGCCGCCCGCGTGGTGGCGCTGCGCAGCCAGGCCCTGCCGCAACTCTCCGGCCGCGGCGGCATGATGTCGGTGTCCGCCCCCGTCGACCGGGTCACCGACCTCCTCGCCCCGTGGCGGGAGGAACTCTCCGTCGCCGCCGTCAACGGACCCTCGTCCGTGGTCGTCTCCGGCGACACCGACGCCCTCGACGCCCTGCACACCGCCTGCCAGGAACAGGGTGTGCGGGCCCGCCGGGTGTCCGTGGACTACGCCTCGCACGGGCCGCACGTCGAGGCCGTCCGCGACGAACTCGCCCGCGTCCTCGCACCGGTCAGCCCGCGCGCCCCCGAAGTGCCGTTCTACTCGACCGTCACCGGCGCCCGGGTGGACGACGCCGCCCTCGACGGCGCCTACTGGTACACCAACCTGCGGCAGACCGTCCGCATGGAGGACGCCACCCGCGCCCTCCTCGCCGCCGGCCACCGCGTCTTCGTCGAGGTCAGCCCGCACCCGGTGCTGGCCGCCCCGATCCAGGAGACCCAGGAAGCCGTCGCGGACGGCACCGGCGGCTGTGCGGTGGTCCTCGGCTCGCTCCGCCGCGACGAGGGCGGCCCGCGGCGCTTCGTGACCTCGCTCGCCGAGGCCCACGCGCACGGCGCCCGGGTCGACTGGACCACGACCCTCACCCACCCCGACCACACCCCGGTGGACCTGCCCACCTACCCCTTCCAACGCCAGGACTTCTGGCCCGACCCCCGACCCGCCACCGCGCCGACCGGCACCGACCCCGCCGACACCGCCTTCTGGCAGCTCGTCGAGAACCAGGACCTGACCGCGCTCGCCGACGAACTCGGCGTCCCCGCCGACGCCGCGCACCCCGCGCTCGGCGCCGTCCTGCCCGCCCTGTCGGCCTGGCGCGCCAAGGCCCAGGCCCGCACCCGCATCGACGAACTCCGCTACCACGTCCAGTGGACCCGGATCGCGGAACCCGCCGCCGCCCGCACCACCGGACGCCTGCTGATCGCCGTCCCCCCGGACCACGCCGACACCCCCTGGGTCGCCGCCGCGCTCGACGCCCTGGGCGCCGACGCCGTCCGCTTCGAGGCCAAGGGCACCGACCGCGCCGCCTGGGCCGCCCAACTCACCCAACTCGTGGAGGACGGCGCCCAGTTCACCGCCGTCGTGTCCCTGCTGGCGGCCGTCGAGGAACACCACCCGGACCTGGCGTCGGTACCGCTGGGCCTCGGGCAGACCCTCGTCCTGGTCCAGGCGCTCGGCGACGCCGGCCTGACCGCGCCCCTGTGGTGCCTGACCCGCGGCGCCGTCACCACCGGCCCCGACGACCCGCTCGACAGCCCCGTGCAGGGCTCCCTGTGGGGCCTCGGCCGGGTCGTCGCCCTGGAACACCCCGAGCGCTGGGGCGGGCTGATCGACCTGCCCGCCACCCTCGACGGCCACGCCGCGCACCGCCTCGCCGGCCTGCTCGCCGACCCCGCCGGCGAGGACCAACTCGCCGTCCGCGCCGCCGGCGTGCGCGCCCGCCGCCTGGTGCACGCCACCCCGGCCACGCCCCGCCGCGAGAACCGCTGGCACGGCCGCGGCAGCTGCCTCATCACCGGCGGCACCGGCGGCATCGGCGGCCGGATCGCCCGCTGGATGGCCGAGCGCGGCGCCGCACACCTCGTCCTGACCAGCCGCCGCGGCCCGGACGCACCCGGCGCGACGGAACTCCGCGCCGAACTGGAGGCACTGGGCGCCCGCGTCACCCTCGCCGCCTGCGACGTCGCCGACCGCGACGCCCTGGCCGCCCTGCTGGCCGACCTCCCCGCCGACCAGCCGCTCACCTCCGTCTTCCACTCCGCCGGCGTGGCCGACGGGGACGCCCGCGTCGCCGACCTGACCCTCGACCAACTCGACGCGCTGCTCCGCGCCAAACTCACCGCCGCCCACCACCTGCACGACCTCACCGCCGCCCGCGACCTCGACGCGTTCGTGCTGTTCTCGTCCGGCGCCGCCGTCTGGGGCAGCGGCGGCCAACCCGGCTACGCCGCCGCCAACGCCTACCTCGACGCGCTCGCCGCCCACCGCCGCTCCCTCGGCCTGCCCGGTGCGTCCGTCGCCTGGGGCACCTGGGGCGAGGTCGGCATGGCCACCGTCCCCGAGGTGCACGAGCGGCTGCACCGGCAGGGCGTCCGCGCCATGGCGCCCGACCTCGCGATCGGCGCGCTCCAACAGATGCTGGAGGACGGCGACACCACCCTCGCCGTGACCCTCATGGACTGGGAGGCGTTCGCCCCGAGCTTCACCGCCGGCCGGCCCAGCGCCCTGTTCAGCACGGTGCCCGAAGCCGTCCGCGCGCTCCACGACGACCTCGACGCGGCGGCCGGCGACGCCCCCGCGGCGCCGCCGCTCCGCCGCCACCTGGAGGGACTGTCCGCCGCCGAGCGCGGCCGGGCCCTCGTCGAGGCGGTCCGCGCCGAGGCGTCCGCGACCCTCGGCCACGCCACCCCCGACGCCGTCCCCGCCGGCCGCGCCTTCCGCGACGTCGGCTTCGACTCCGTCACCGCCGTCGAACTCCGCAACCGGCTGCGCACCGCCCTCGGCCTGCCCCTGCCGGCCGCACTCGTCTTCGACCACCCCACCCCCACGGCCCTCGCCGGCCACCTCGGCACGCTGCTCTTCGGCACCGCCGCCGAGGCCCCCGGCACCGGCCGCGCCGACGACCCCGACGCCCGCATCCGCGAGGCGCTCGCCACCGTCCCCCTCGGGCGGCTGCGCAAGGCGGGCCTCCTCGACCTGGTGCTGAAGCTCGCCGACTCCGAAGCGACCGACGACCCCGCCCCCGAGGCCGCCGAACCCGCCGAATCCCTCGACGACATGGACGCCGAAGCCCTGCTGCGGCTGGCCACCGAGAACTCGGCGAACTGAAAGAGAGCTGGAGCCCACCATGAGCACCAACCCCGACAAGTACGTCGAGGCACTCCGGTCCTCCCTCAAGGAGATCGAGCGGCTGCGCCGGCAGAACGAACAACTGGTGGCGGCGGCGGTGGAACCCGTCGCGGTCGTCGGCATCGGCTGCCGCTTCCCCGGCGGCGTCACCTCGCCCGAGGACCTGTGGCGGCTGGTCGCCGAGGGCCGCGACGTGATCGGGCCGTTCCCGCAGGACCGCGGCTGGGACCTGGAGAGGCTGGCCGGCGGCGGTGAGGGCAGCAGCCTCACCCAGGTCGGCGGCTTCGTCGACGACGTCGCCGGCTTCGACCCCGGCTTCTTCGGGATCTCCCCGCGCGAAGCGGTCGCCATGGACCCCCAGCAGCGCATCCTGTTGGAAATCACCTGGGAAGCCCTGGAACGGGCCGGCATCGACCCGTCCACGCTCCGCGCCACCCCCACCGGCGTCTTCGTCGGCACCACCGGCCAGGACTACGGCGAGGTCATCAAGGCGTCCGACGAGGACGCCGAGGTCTACGCGACCACCGGCCACGCCGCCAGCGTCATCTCCGGCCGGCTCTCCTACACCCTCGGTGCCGAGGGCCCGGCCGTCACCGTCGACACCGGCTGCTCCTCCTCGCTCGTCGCCCTGCACTGGGCCGTCCAGGCACTGCGCGGTGGCGAGTGCGCCATGGCCCTGGCCGGCGGCGCGTCCGTCATGGCCACGCCCGGCCCGTTCGTCTCCTTCACCGCCCAGAGCGGACTCGCCGCCGACGGCCGCTGCAAGCCGTTCTCCGACGCCGCCGACGGCACCGGCTGGGGCGAGGGCGCCGGCATGCTGGTCCTGATGCGGCTCTCCGACGCCCAGCGCGACGGCCGCCCGGTCCTCGCCGTGCTCCGCGGCTCCGCCATCAACCAGGACGGCGCCTCCAACGGCCTGACCGCCCCCAACGGCCCGTCCCAACAGCGCGTGATCCGCGCCGCCCTCGACAGCGCCCACCTGACCGCCGCCGACGTCGACGCCGTCGAGGCGCACGGCACCGGCACCACCCTCGGCGACCCCATCGAGGCCCAGGCGCTCCTCGCCACCTACGGGCAGGACCGCACGCGACCGCTGTGGCTGGGCTCGGTCAAGTCCAACATCGGCCACACCCAGGCCGCGTCCGGCGCCGCCGGCGTGATCAAAATGATCATGGCGTTGCAGCGCGGGACGTTGCCGCGCAGCCTGCACGCCACCGAACCCACCACCGACGTCGACTGGACCGCCGGCGCCGTCAACCTCCTCGACGAGGCCGTCACCTGGCCCGACACCGGCCGGCCGCGCCGCGCCGGCGTCTCCTCCTTCGGTATCAGCGGCACCAACGCCCACGTCATCCTCGAACAGGCCCCCGCCGCCCCCGAACCGCCCACCGCCGGCCCCACCATCCGCCCCGCCGTCGTCCCCTGGCCGCTGTCCGCCCGCACCGCCGCCGCCCTCGACGCCCAACGCGCCCGCCTCACCGCCCACCTCGCCGCCACCCCCGACGCCGACGCCCTCGACATCGGCTACGCCCTCGCCGACGGACGCACCACCTTCGAACACCGCACCGTCCTGCTCCCCGACGGCACCGCCCTCGCCCACGGCACCGCCGACGAAGGCCCGTCCGCGGTCCTCTTCTCCGGCCAGGGCTCCCAGCGGCTGGGCATGGGACGCGAACTCCACGCCCGCTTCCCGACGTTCGCCGCCGCCTTCGACGAGACCGCCGCCCTCCTCGACGCGCACCTCGACCGCCCGCTGCGGGACGTCGTCTGGGGCACCGACGCCGCCCTCCTGGACGACACCGGCTGGGCCCAACCCGCCCTGTTCGCCGTCGAGGTCGCCCTCTACCGCCTGGTCGCCTCCCTCGGCGTCACCCCCGACTTCGTCGGCGGCCACTCCATCGGCGAACTCGCCGCCGCACACGTCGCCGGAGTCCTCTCCCTGGCCGACGCCTGCACCCTCGTCGCCGCCCGCGCCCGCCTCATGCAGGCCCTCCCGCGCGGCGGCGCCATGCTCGCGATCCGCGCCACCGAGGACGAGGTCACCCCCCACCTCACCGACGACGTGTCGATCGCCGCCGTCAACGGACCCACCGCCGTCGTCGTCGCCGGCACCGAGGACGCCGTCACCACGCTCGCCACCCACTTCGCCGCCCAGGACCGCAAGACCACCCGCCTACGGGTCAGCCACGCCTTCCACTCGCCGCTCATGGACCCGATGTTGGCGGACTTCCGTACCGTCGCCGAGCGGCTCACCTACCACGAGCCGCGCATCCCGGTCGTCTCCAACCTCACCGGCACCATCGCCACCGGCAGCGACCTGCGCACCGCCGACTACTGGGTCCGGCACGTCCGCGAGGCGGTCCGCTTCGCCGACGGCATCGCCACCCTCACCACCCGCGGCGTCACCACCCTCGTCGAACTCGGCCCGGACGGCGTGCTGTCCGCCATGGCCCAGGAGTCCCTGCCCGACGGCGCCAGCGCCGTCCCGCTGCTCCGCAAGGACCGCCCCGAGGAGCTCGCCGCCGTCACCGGCCTGGCCCGCGCCCACGTCCGCGGCGTCACCGTCCGCTGGGCCCGCCTCTTCGACCGCACCGGTGCCCACCGCACCGACCTGCCCACCTACCCCTTCCAACACCAGCGGTTCTGGCCGACGCCGGCCCGCACCGCCCAGGACGTCACCGCCGCCGGGCTCGGCGCCGCAGACCACCCCCTGCTCGGCGCCACCGCCGAACTCGCCGACGGCACCGGGTACTTGTTCACCAGCCGGCTCTCCCTGCGGACCCACCCCTGGCTCGCCGACCACGCCGTCCAGGGCCGCGCCCTGCTCCCCGGCACCGCCTTCGTCGAACTCGCCGTCCGCGCCGGCGACGAGGCCCGCTGCGACCGCGTCGAGGAACTGACCCTGGCCGCACCCCTGGTGCTCCCCGAGCACGGCGCCGTCCAACTCCAGGTCCGGGTCGGCGCCCCCGACCCGGCCGGCCGCCGCACCCTCGGCATCTTCTCCCGCACCGCGGACGGCTTCGACCTGCCGTGGTCCCAGCACGCCACCGGCGTCCTGACCACCGGCGCCGGCGCCCCCGACCCGGCCTTCGACGCCACCACCTGGCCGCCCACCGGCGCCGAACCCCTCGACGTCACCGGCGCCTACGCACGCCTCGCCGACCTCGGCTTCGCCTACGGCCCCGCCTTCCAGGGCCTGCGCGCCGCCTGGCGCCGCGGCACCGAGGTGTACGCCGAGGTCGCCCTGCCCGACGACGCCGGCACCGACCCCGCCGCCTTCGGACTCCACCCGGCGCTGCTGGACGCCGCCCAGCACGCCGCCGCCTACGCCGACCTCGGCGCCCTCAGCCGCGGCGGCCTGCCGTTCGCCTGGCAGGGCGTCTCGCTCGCCGCCGCCGGCGCCCGCACCGTCCGCGCCAGGATCGCCCCGACCGGCGACGACACCGTCACCATCGCCGTCTACGACACCACCGGCGCCACCGTGCTGTCCGTGGACTCCCTGGTCTCCCGCGAGGTCCCCACCGGCGCCCCCGGCGACCCCGCCACCGTCCACCGCGACTCCCTCTTCCACGTCGAGTGGACCCCGCTCACCACCCGACCCACCACCACCCCGGCCACCGTCGCCGTCCTCGGCCCTGACCCGGACACCCTCGCCGGCCCGCTCCGCGCCGCCGGCATCCACACCACCACCCACCCCGACCTGTCGACCCTCGCCACGGCCGACGCACCCGTCCCGGACCTGGTCCTCACCACCCTGACCACGGACCACGACACCCCCGTCCCGGCCGCCGCACACGCCACCACCGCGGCCACCCTCGACCTCGCCCAACAGTGGCTGGCCGACGACCGCTTCGCCCACGCCCGCCTGGTCCTCGTCACCCGCGGCGCCACCGACGGCACCGACCCCGCCGCCGCGGCCGCCGGCGGCCTGCTCCGAACCGCCCGCACCGAGAACCCCGGCCGGTTCGCCCTCCTCGACCTGGCCCCCGGCACCGACCGCCCCGACCCCGAGGCCCTGGCGACCGCCCTGGCCGCCACCCGCGACGAACCCGACCTCGCCCTCCACGGCACCGACCTGCGCACCGCCCGCCTGGCCCGCGTCCCCCTCCCCACCGAGCCCACCGCCTGGCACCCGGACGGCACCGTCCTGATCACCGGCGGCACCGGCGGCCTGGGCGCGGTCCTCGCCCGCCACCTGGTCACCGCCCGCGGCGTCCGCCACCTACTGCTCGCCAGCCGCCGCGGCCCCGACGCCGCCGGCGCCGACGACCTGCGCACCGAACTCACCGGGCACGGCGCCACCGTCCGCATCGCCGCCTGCGACGTCACCGACCCGGCCGCCCTCACCGAACTGCTCGCCACCGTCCCCGACGCCCATCCGCTCACCGCCGTCGTCCACACCGCCGGCATCGTCGACGACGGCGTCCTCGGCTCCCTCACCACCGAGCGCCTGGCCGCCGTCCTGCGACCGAAGGTCGACGCGGCCTGGCACCTGCACGAGGCGACCCGCCACCTCGACCTGGCCGCCTTCGTCCTCTTCTCCTCCGTCGCCGCCACCCTCGGCAGCCCCGGGCAGGCCAACTACGCGGCCGGCAACGCCTTCCTGGACGCCCTCGCCGCGCACCGCGCCGCCGCCGGCCTGCCCGCCACCGCCCTCGCCTGGGGACCGTGGAGCCAGCACGCCGGCATGACCAAGAGCCTCTCCGCCCTCGACGTCGAGCGCATCGCCCGCTCCGGCCTGCCGCCGCTCACCCCGGAACAGGGCACCGCCCTCTTCGACGCCGCCCTCGCCGCCGGCCCCGCGGCCCTCGCCCCGGTCCGCCTCGACCTCCCCGTCCTGCGCACCCAGGGCGAGATCGCCCCCCTGCTGCGCGGCCTGATCCGCACCCCCGTCCGGCGCGCCGCCGCCCAGGCGTCCCAGACCGCCGACGGACTCGCCCAGCGACTCGCCGGACTCGACGCCGCCGCCCGCCGGGAAACCCTCCTGGACCTCGTCCGCACGCAGATCGCCCAGGTCCTCGGCCACGCGGACGCCAACGAGGTGGCGACCGGCCGCCCGTTCCAGGACCTCGGCTTCGACTCGCTCACCGCCGTCGAACTCCGCAACGCCCTGAACTCCGCCACCGGCCTGCGGCTGCCCGCCACCATGGTGTTCGACTACCCGACCCCGCACGCCCTCGCCGACCACCTGCGCGACGAACTCCTCGGCTCGGAAACCGAGTTGACGCCTGCCCGCGCCCTCCCGTCGTCGACCGCCGACACCGACGACCCGATCGTCATCGTCGGCATGTCCTGCCGCTACCCCGGCGGCGTCACCTCACCCGAGGACCTCTGGCGCCTGGTCAGCGAAGGCGCCGACGCCACCGGCCCGTTCCCGGTCAACCGTGGTTGGGACCTCGACAACCTCTACGACCCCGACCCCGACCGCCCGGGCCGCACCCACGTCCGCGCCGGCGGCTTCCTACACGACGCCGGCTCGTTCGACCCGGACTTCTTCGGCATGAGCCCGCGCGAGGCGATGGCCACCGACTCCCAGCAGCGCCTGCTGCTCGAACTCTCCTGGGAGGCCGTCGAACGCGCCGGCATGGACCCCGCCGCCCTGCGCGACAGCCGCACCGGCGTCTTCGCCGGCGTCATGTACAACGACTACGGCACCACCCTCACCGGAGACGAGTACGAGGCGTTCCGCGGCAACGGCAGCGCCCCGAGCGTCGCTTCGGGCCGCGTCTCCTACAGCCTGGGACTCGAAGGTCCGGCGGTGACGGTCGACACCGCGTGTTCGTCGTCGTTGGTGGCGCTGCACTGGGCGGCGCAGGCGTTGCGGGCGGGCGAGTGCACCCTTGCACTCGCCGGTGGCGTGACGGTGATGTCCACGCCCAGCACGTTCGTGGAGTTCTCGCGCCAGCGCGGCCTGGCCCCCGACGGCCGTTCCAAGGCGTTCGCCGAGGCCGCCGACGGCGTGGCCTGGTCCGAGGGCGTGGGCATGCTGGTGCTGGAGCGCCAGTCGGACGCGGTCCGCAACGGTCACGAGATCCTGGCGGTGGTGCGGGGTTCGGCGGTCAACCAGGACGGTGCGTCGAACGGTCTGACCGCCCCCAACGGCCCGTCCCAACAGCGGGTCATCCGCCAGGCGTTGGCCAGCGGTGGCCTGTCGACGCTCGACGTGGACGTGGTCGAGGCGCACGGCACCGGCACGACCCTCGGCGACCCGATCGAGGCGCAGGCGCTCCTCGCGACGTACGGCCGTGACCGCGATGCCGACCAGCCGTTGTGGCTCGGTTCCATCAAGTCCAACATCGGTCACACGCAGGCCGCCGCCGGCGTGGCGGGTGTCATCAAGATGGTGTTGGCGATGCGGCACGGCATGCTGCCGCGGACCCTGCACGTCGACGCCCCGTCCTCGCACGTGGACTGGAGTGCGGGTGCGGTCGAGCTGCTGACGGACGAGATCGCTTGGCCGGAGACGGGCCGGGCCCGGCGCGCCGGGGTCTCCTCGTTCGGCATCAGCGGCACCAACGCCCACGTCGTCATCGAGCAGCCGCCGGGCGCCGCACTCCGCGCGGCCGTGCACACCACCCGGCCGGTCGAGGAACCGCCGGCCGCCCCCTGGGCACTGTCCGCCAAGACCCCCGAGGCCCTGCGCGCCCAGGCCGCCCGCCTCCTCGCCCACGTCGAGGCGCACCCCGAACTGCGCCCCGTCGACGTCAGCCACTCCCTGGTCACCACCCGCACCGCCTTCGACCACCGGGCCGTCGTCCTCGGCACCGACCGCACCGAGGCCTTGCGGGCGCTCGCCGCGCTCGCCGCCGGCCAGTCCGACCCGGTCGCCGTGACCGGCAAGGCCGGCACCGGCCGCACCGCCTTCCTCTTCTCCGGCCAAGGCTCCCAACGCCTCGGCATGGGCCGCGTCCTCTACGAGCGCTTCCCCGCCTTCGCCGAAGCGCTGGACGCCGTCCTCACCGTCCTCGACGCGGAACTCGGCCATCCGCTCCGCGACGTCATCTGGGGCGAGGACGCCCGACTCGTCGACCGCACCGGCTACACCCAACCCGCACTGTTCGCCGTCGAGGTGGCCCTCTTCCGCCTCCTCGCCAGCTGGGGCATCGCCGCGGACTTCGTCGCCGGCCACTCCATCGGTGAGATCGTCGCCGCGCACGTCGCCGGGGTCCTCTCCCTCGCGGACGCCTGCCGCCTCGTCGTCGCCCGCGCCGTACTGATGCAGTCGCTGCCCGAAGGCGGCGCCATGCTCGCCGTCGAAGCCACCGAGGACGAGGTCCTGCCGCTCCTCACCGACGACGTGTCGATCGCCGCCATCAACGGCCCCACCTCCGTCGTCGTGTCCGGCCACGAGGCCGCGGCGCTCGCCGTCGCCCGGCACTTCGCCGACCAGGGCCGCCGCACCACCCGCCTGCGGGTCAGCCACGCCTTCCACTCGCCGCTGATGGCACCGATGCTGGACGACTTCCGCGCGGTCGTCGACGGCCTCACCTTCACCGCCCCCACCCTCCCCGTCGTCTCCAACCTGACCGGCGAACTGGCCTCCGCCGACGCACTCCGCTCCGCCGACTACTGGGTCCGGCACGTCCGCGACGCCGTCCGCTTCGCCGACGGCATCCGCACCCTCGCCGACCACGGCGTCACCACCTTCGTCGAACTCGGCCCCGACAGCGTGCTGTCCGCCATGGCCCAGGAGTCCGCACCCGAAGGCGCCGTCACGGTCCCGCTGCTGCGCAAGGACCGGCCGGAGGAACAGGCCGTCGTCGCGGCGCTCTGCCACCTCCAGGTGCTCGGCGTCGACGCCGACTGGCCCGCCGCCTTCGCCGGCCCCGACGCCGTCCGCGTCGACCTGCCGACCTACGCCTTCCGCCACCGCTGGTTCTGGCCCACCGCCCGCCCCGCCCGCCCGGACGACGTCCGCGCCGCCGGCCTCGGCGCCGCCGGCCACCCCCTGCTCGGCGCGGCCGTCCAACTCCCCGACGGCGGGGCGCTGTTCACCGGCCGCCTCGCCCTGCGCACCCACCCGTGGCTGGCCGACCACACCGTCCTGGGCACCGTCCTGCTGCCGGGCACCGCACTGGTGGAACTCGCCGTCCGCGCCGGCGACGAGACCGGCTGCGGCCACCTGGAGGAACTCACCCTCGCCGCCCCCGTGACCCTGCCCGAGGACGCCGCGACGCTCCTCCAGGTCCACGTCGGCGCCGCCGACGCAACGGGCCGCCGCACCGTCACCGTCCACACCCGCCCCGACGACACCGCCGACGGCACCTGGACGCTGCACGCCACCGGTGCGCTCACCGCCGAGGCCCCCGCCGCCGCCCCCTTCGACACCACCGTCTGGCCGCCCGCCGACGCCGAACCCCTCTCCACCGACGACTGCTACGCACACTTCGCCACCCTCGGCTTCGGCTACGGGCCGGTCTTCCAGGGCCTGCGCGCCGCCTGGCGCGCCGGTGCGGTCCTCTACGCCGACGTGGCCCTGCCCGAATCGGCCACCGACGACGCGGCCGGCTTCGGCCTGCACCCCGCGCTCCTCGACGCCGCCCTGCACCCCGCCCTCCTGACCGACGAGCACGCCACCGGCCTGCCGTTCGCCTGGGAAGGCAGCACCCTGCACGCCTCGGGCGCCACCGCGCTGCGCGTGCGCCTCGCCCCCGCGGGCACCAACGGCCTGTCCCTCAGCGCCGCCGACCCGGCCGGCAACGCCGTCGCGACCGTCACCCGCCTGCTCGCCCGCCCCGTGGACGCCGCGCAGCTGAACCTCGACGCCGCCCGCACCCGCGACGCGCTCTTCCACCTGGACTGGACCCCGGTCCCGCTCCCCGACACCGGCGCACCCACACCCCTCGTCCTCCTGGGCCCGGACACCTCAGCGCTCGCCGACGCCCTCGGCAGCCCGTCCGCCACGCGGTACGCGACGCTCACCGACCTCCTGGCCGCCGGCCCCACCACGCCCACCACCGTCCTCGCCCCACTCGGCTCCGCACCCGACGCCGACGTCCCACGGTCCGCCCACGCCCTGACCAGCACCGCACTGAACCTCGTGCAACAGTGGCTCGCAGAGGACCGGCTCGCCGGCTCCCGTCTGGTGTTCGTCACGACCGGCGCGGTGGCCACCGCCGGCACCGACCTCGACGACCTGGCAGCCGCCGCGGTCTGGGGCCTGATCCGCTCCGCGCAGACCGAGAACCCCGACACCTTCGGCCTCCTCGACCTCGACACCGACACGGCCTCCAGCACCGCGCTGGCCCGGGCCCTCACCCTCGACGAACCCCAACTCGCCCTCCGCGCCGGCCGCGCCCACGCCGCCCGTCTCACCCGCACCCCTGCCCCGAGCACTCCGGCCGCCACTCCGTGGTCCGCGAACGGCACGGTGTGGGTGACGGGTGGTACGGGTGGTTTGGGTGGTGTGTTGGCTCGGCATGTGGTGCGGTCGTGTGGGGTGCGTCATCTGTTGTTGTCGAGTCGTTCTGGTGTGGCGGCGGATGGTGT
>NZ_BAAARK010000073.1:0-17031 GCF_039532155.1 Streptomyces lunalinharesii | reverse complement strand
CGGGACCGCGGTCGGTGAAGTCGCCGAGGAACCAGAGCCGGGCGTACCCCGTTGCCCCGACCCCTGCAACACTCCCCCCATGCCCCACCACCTGATCTCCGTCATCGGCAACAGCCCCGGCGTCGGCAAGTCCACCCTCTGCCGCACCCTGGCCACCTGGTTTGAGGAGTCCGGCACCACCGTCGAACACTTCGCCGAACCCGACATCCTCACCCACCCCGCCTTCCGCCCCGTCGCCGAGGAATTCGCCACCGCCAACCACACCGTCCGCCCCGAAACCCTCGTCGCCGCCACCCGCACCTACGTCACCGACGCCCGCGCCGCCGGCACCGACGTCCTCGTCACCGACGCCCTCGTGCCGTTCCTGCCCTCCCTCATCGCCTGGGGCCACGACGAACCCGCCCTCGCCCGCGTCCTGCAGGACCTCGCCGCCGCCGTCCACCCCACCCAGGTGACCATCGTCTACGTCCAGGACGACCCCGCCAACGCCCTCCGCCGCGCCATCGACCGCGAGGGCCCGGCCTGGGCCGACTGGTACCTCACCAAGCTCGCCAACTCCCCCGGCACCAGCACCGTCCACGACCTCGACTCCGCCGCCGCCCACCTCCGCCACGAAACCGCCCTCACCCACCGCCTCCTCGCCACCACCCCCTGGCACGTGATCCCCGTCCACACCACCACACGCACCGCCCCCGAAACCGCCACCCACACCCGCACCCAACTCGCCCAACACCTCGACCTGAACGGCTAGGGGCTGACGCCCGACTGTCCACGAGCACGGTGAAACCCGGGGGCACTCGGAGCACAGGGAGTGGGAGACCTGGCAGAAAGACTGACGAGAACCGGCTTCGCCACGGCCGAGCCGAGCAGCCCGCCAAGCAGAGAGACTCCGCAGCCATCAGCGGCTGCCGTCCGGCCGACCCCGTCGCTGCACTCCACCGCCGTACAGCACGACAAAGCCCCCGCCCGGACAACCCGGCGGGGGCTTTGACCTGCTGTGCGCTCGGCAGGATTCGAACCTGCAACCTTCTGATCCGTAGCTCTAACAAGATCGGCCATCAGAGGTCATACGGGCCGTCTGCTGGCCCATGAGGGGGGGTGCCGGCCATGTGTGGCTGCTGAGGTTGCGGTAATCCACTGCTGTACAGCGCGGCTCACTGTCGCCAGCGTTCGCGATGCTGCTTCACACACCCAGGTCGATGGCGTGCTTGGGGTGGGTCCGCAAGGCCCCCGCTACCGCGCCATCTCGGATGATGGCCAGGTCGTCGCCTAGAACGATGACACCCAGGTCCAACATCACGTGACAGGTCGGGCAGAGGCACAGGACATTGCCCGTCGTGTCCGGGCCGTTGTGTGGACTGCCCAGAGCCTGAATGTGCGCACCCTCGCTGTAGCTGCCGCCAGGACCCTCGATACGCAGCTCGCAGATCTGGCACCGGTTGTCATGCCACTGCTTCACCTGACGCTTCACAGCGCTACTGCGCACGATCCGCTGCACCGTAGTGGTGACACGCCCCGGCTCCTCGTTGCCCGACGGCGGCTGCTTTTCCCCACCGTCGGTCGGGGGCTCCTCCGGCGACTCGGAAAGCTCTTCCTGCTGGTGCGTCTCCGGCATAGGCGTGCCGTCGTACGCTTCCATTCGGAACTGCCAGATCAAGAACCCATCGATGCCGAACTTGCTGCCATAGCTGGTCACCCGGTACAGGCCGTCGTAGCGGTAGCCCTCCAGGGGAGCGAAGGCGGACTCGCCCTGCCAACCGCGGATAACCCGGACGGGGAGTCCTTCAAGGCAGCTGGTCACCAACGCCGCGTTACCGGAGTCGTCCAGGGACTGGTTGCTGACCTGATTGCCTGCGCCGTCCTGTCCTCCATGGCCCGTGTAGACGATCACGTCTCCGTAGTCTTCGTCGTCCTTATAGCCGCCGGACACGACGATGGACTCCGCGCCGGCCTTCTTCGTACCGCAAATGCCGGCCTGAAGAGGGCGATGCACGCCGGCCTCATGAGCGAGACGACGGGTACTGAACGGCTGGCCAGGCTGCGCGTTGGGCACTTCACCAATCATGAGCACAGCCTCGCATGAAGCACTGACAGAGCAGGAAATCAAATCAGTTAACCCCCACCTCAGCATGGGAAGTTGAGCCGCGTGACCACCAACAGCGGGAGAGCTAGCGGAGCGCCCATGGCGGGCTGAGCCACATCGCGGCAGCAGCTGCTCCCCCTCGGCCACCGAGCAGGGTTCCGGTCCGCTCGCGCTCCCGCATGCGTGACGGCATCGGTACGGCGGTCGCCCCCGTCCTGGCGGGTCTGCCCGGAGTGCTCGCCTGCCCCGGCCCCACCCTCTCGTAGCCGGCTCTCTCGACAGCATTGGGGCCTACCCGCGGTCGGCGGTGCGCCTGTCACGTAAACCGCTCACCTCTTCTCTTCCGCCTCCCTCGCCCCGTTTCACGCCGCCCTCGGGGCTTCCGCCGGGGCCTTCTCCGAGCGTCGGGTCTGCGGGCTGCACACCGTCCTGTGGTGGTTGTCGGTCCCGGCCTGGCTGGTGGGTGTCGGTGTGGTGCTGGGGTGGTGGGGTGCTGTGCTCGTTCCGGCGCTGCTTTGGGCGGGGCAAAGCGTCTAGCGGATGACCCCGCGGGCACTGTGTGGCGCGGGGCCGGGGGCCGGGCGGAGCGGGCCGCAGGCAGGAGCGTCGCCCGAGCCCCCGTGCCCGCGCCGGCCCGCTTGTGCGGGCCGGTGGGGTGTGATCCGTAGCGGCGGCTGGCAAGCCGTTGGCCTGCGCGCCGGATGCCGCAGGCAAGAGCCCCCACAAGCCCCACACCACGTGCCGCTCGCCCCGTCCGGGCACCGTCCGCGGCCCGTCGGGCAGGTGACAAGGGAGAAGGGTCTGCTTGCTCATCGGCTGCCGTGGTGTCGGATCGCGGCTACATGGCGCCGGCACAGGAAGGCCCGGCAAGGGAACGCCCCCCTCTCCCCCTCAGAGCCCCGCGGCGGCCCCACCCTCCCCCGACCGGAGGGCGGGGGCTTGATGAGGTAGGGAAAGCTGTAACAGCCCCGTCTAAGCGATGAGCTTTCGCCCGTCATGCGAGCGCACCTGCGGCCCACCGTCCCTCAAGGCATCCAGGACGCGCACCGCGTACACGTCGCCCATGCGGCCGCTGACTTCTTCGCCTGTCAGCCACTCCACCGCGGTGGACTCGTCGGAAAGCCGCTCGTGACCGCTCTCGGGATGGCATCGGAACACCATGGCGACGACCCCGCGGGACATGTTCTTGTACACACCGGTCAGCCGATCTACCCGGACCTTGATCCCGGTTTCCTCAAAGACCTCGCGGCGCACACCGTCTTCGGGCGTCTCGTCCAGCTCCAGCACGCCGCCCGGCGGCTCCCACGTACCGTTGTCGGCTCGGCGGATGGTGAGCACTCGACCGTCTTCGCGCACGACCACTCCGGCGACCGATACGGAGTGGAGCGGCGTTGACCCCGTTTGCGGCTGGCTGCTACTCATGTACATGAGCATAGGAGACGAGAAGGACTATGGCGACAAGCGGCCCGGCATCCTCGGGGAAGCCCAAGTACCTACAGATTGCAGATGATCTTGCGGGCCAGATCCGAGCCGGCACCCTGGCTCCCGGCTCGGCGGTGCCTAGCGAGTCTGAGCTCATGGAACGGTACGGAGTCGCCTCTGGGACCGTGCGCAAGGCGATTGCCGAGCTGCGCACGACGCAGCTGATTGAGACCCATCATGGCCGCGGCTCCTTCGTCCGATCGCGCCCCCCAGTCCAGCGAAAGTCGAGCGACCGGTTTCGCCGCTCACATCGCAAGGCGGGCAAGGCGGCCTACCTGGCCGAGGCGGAAGCGTCGGGAGGGAAGCCCTCCGTGACAGTCCTCTCCGTTGGCCCCACTGAGGCGCCGGCCGACATTGCCGAGCGCTTGAACGTCGCACTCGGCACCAAGGTGCTCGCGCGCCGGCGTCGCTACTTCCGGGACGGCACACCAACCGAAGAAGCCACTTCGTACCTCCCCTGGGACGTGGTCAAGGACATCCCCGAGATGTTTGCCGAGAACCCAGGCGGGGGTGGCATCTACGCCAGACTCGAAGAGCACGGGCACACGCTTGAGGAGTTCACCGAAACCGTCCGAGCGCGACTGGCGACCAAGGCGGAGAGTGCCGCGCTCGCGCTCAGTCCGGGGGCGCCCGTCATCCACCTTGTGAGAAACGCCGTCACTCAGGCCGGTCGGGTTGTGGAGGTCTGCGACACCGTGATGGCCGCTGACCAGTTCATTCTTGACTACCGCTTCCCTGCGGACGACTGACACGGCAGCAACTTCCCCAGCCCGTCCCGAAATTCTCCTCGGGGCGGGTTGACTCATGTACAGGAGTGCGGCACTCTTCTATCACTGACTCATGTACATGAGTGCAGGAGATCTACTCTGCTAGAGGAGTTTGCATGTCGTCCTTCAAGATCGATCTTTCGACCGCTGTGGTGTTCGTGGCGACTGCGCCGGTGAAGAAGCTGGCGAACAAGCAGACCGGGGAGCGGGCGATGGACCGGGAGACCGGTGCGGGGCTGTCCACCGTGGGCCTGCTGATCTCGGACGAGGGGGAGGGGAACCTCTACCAGGTAACTGTCCCGGAGACCGGGCTGCCGGAGGACTTGGCGCCGGGGATGCCGGTGCGGGTGGTCGGCCTCAAGGCCCGGGACTGGGAGAACGAGTTCAACGGCCAGAAGCGGCACGGGATCGCCTTCCGCGCGGTCGCCCTCACGGCTGGTGCCTGACATGACGGACCTGACCACGGTGCTCGAAGCGGGCGGCGCCTTAGCTGGTGTGGGTGGCCTGGGCTACGCCAAGGTCCGCGCCCCGCGGGTGTACTGGTCGCTGGTGGGTCTGCCGGTCGCGGCGAGCCGGTTCCGGTGGTCGTACGGGACGACGATGGATGTGTGTGGGCTGACGGTGCAGCCGTCGGGTCTGCGCGCGTTCATGGTCCGCAACGTCGCCCGCCGCGAGGTTCAGCCGATCCCGCCGAAGATCCGCCGACTGAAGGGCACTTCGACGGGGCTGGTGGTCTCGCTGCGGATTCCCGCGGGACTGGAGCCGGCGGACGTGGCGGCGGCTTCCGAGCGACTGCGCCACGCCTGGGGCGTCCACTCGGTGACCGTGGTGGAGTCCAAGCCCGGCGTCGTGGAGCTCCGGATGACCGGCTACGACGTACTGCGCAGGGTGCGGATGCCGCGGCGGATCAAGGCCGGGCCGATGGTGGTGCCGGTGGCGTTGCGGGAGGACGGGGCCCCGTTCATGCGGGACTACCGCGAGGTGCCGCACTCCCTGACGCTGGGCTCGAACCAGTCGGGGAAGTCGATGTTCCAACGCAACCTGATCAAGGGGCTGGCGAAGCTGCCGGTGGGCTTGATCGGCATCGACTGCAAGCGCGGTGTCGAGCAAGGCCCCTACGCCCCACGGCTGTCCGCCCTGGCCACCACCCCCGACGAAGCCGACCGGGTCCTGGAGGTCCTGATCGCGGAGATGGAAGCCCGCTTCGATCTCCTGGCCGAGCACCGGGTTTCGGACCTGTGGAGCCTGCCTGAGCGGCTGCGGCCGGTGCCGTTGGTGGTGCTGGTCGATGAGGTGGCGGAGCTGTTCCTCGTCGCGGTCAAGAAGGACGAGGAGCGTCGGGACCGGATGGTCATGCAGATGGTGCGCCTCGCGCAGATGGCGCGCGCGGTCGGCATCTACCTGGAGGTCTGCGGTCAGCGGTTCGGCTCCGAACTGGGCAGGGGCGCCACGATGCTCCGCGCCCAGCTCACCGGCCGCGTGGTGCACCGCGTCAACGACAAGCAGACCGCCGAGATGGGGCTTGGGGACGTTGCGCCTGATGCAGTGTTCGCCGCGACGGCCATCGCCGCGAACCGGCCCGGCGTCGCGGTCGCCGGAGATGCCTCCGGTGGCTGGTCCCGCATCCGCACCCCGAAGACCACCGCAGACGAGGTTGCCGCGGTCTGCCGCGAGTACGCCCACCTGGTCCCCGACCTCCCGGCCCTGGCGCCCTTCCGCCCGGCCACGCCGGCCACGCCGACGCCGACCGGTGGCCCGTCGCTGATCAAGCCGCGCACCGTCGTCGAGTAACAGCCCTTCCCCGCACCACGGTTGGCGTGCCGTCTCATGCCAGGTCCCTACCCCCGCCATGTCTGAAACGGAGTAGCGATGCCTCGCTCGTTCAAGGACAGCGAAGAAGCCTGGATCTACACCCGCAACAGTGCCGAGCTGGCCGAGTACGCCCGCAGCCAGGGCAACACGCGCAGCGCTGAACTGTGGGACGCCAACGCGGAGAACGGTCGGCGCGAACACCTTCGGCTTGCTGCCGACGACTCGCAGGGCTGATCGGCATGACCAAGCACAAGGCCGAGCGCACCGCGATCCTCATCGCTGGAGCCGTGATCACGATCCTGACGATCGGCGCGTTCTGGCTCTCCTACGCCCACCTCGCAACGGTCGCCCAGTCCCATGGGCTGGCCACCTCGCCGGAACGTCGCTGGGCTTGGCCCGGCACTATCGACCTGTTCATCCTGGCTGGCGAGGTCCTGATGTTCCGCGCC
Organism: Streptomyces lunalinharesii; assembly: GCF_039532155.1. Taxonomy (NCBI): domain Bacteria; kingdom Bacillati; phylum Actinomycetota; class Actinomycetes; order Kitasatosporales; family Streptomycetaceae; genus Streptomyces; species Streptomyces lunalinharesii. Next base: position 10,438 of record NZ_BAAARK010000073.1, on the reverse strand, counting down.
GCTCTTCGCCAGGTCACCGACTGGTGGGCCGTCGGTCTGACCGTCGCCGGATCGCTCGGCAGCATCAGCCTGAACGTCGCTGGCGTCGGTGACGGGGCCCCTGCGCTCGACTATGTCGTAGCCGCGGTGCCCCCGTCCGCCGCACTGCTGGCCTTCGGCGCCCTGATGCGCCAAGTCCACAGCCTCGTACTCGACCAAACCCAGCCCGACCCCGCGGAAACCACCCCGGCCCCCGAGCTGGTCACGGTCGAACGGGAGCCCGCGCCGCAGCCTGCTGAACTTCCGGCCCCTGAGGCAGAGCAGGAAGCACCCGCGGCCATCGAGGCGCCCCCGCAGATCACCGAACCGGCCCCCGCGCCCGCACCGGTGCCGGAGTCGAAGCCGGTGTCGTCCGGGCCGGTTGTCCCGCCCGCGCTGCTGGACCACGCCCGCAAGCTCGCCGACGCCCACCGCACCACAACCGGTGCGCCGATCGACATCGAAACCCTGCGTGCCCGCCTCGGCCTCTCGCCGGCGCTGGCTGAAGCCATCACCGCCCAACTCGCCTGAAGGGAAACGCCATGGCTCTATTCCGATTCAACCGCCCCACCGAATTCCTGGACGCCGCTCGCGAGATGGCTGAGACGGATCGGCCGACGCTGGCTCGCCTGCTCGCTGAGGAAGCGGCCAACCGCACCGCCGACCCCGCCGAAGCCGACCGGATCCGTGACGAGTGGCTCGGCCCCAACCACCGCACGGGGGCCTGACCGATGCCTCGCCCGAACCGCTTCTACGACGTGATCCGCATCGGCCCCGTCCAGGTCGGCAGCCACCACGACGGCCGCGGCCGCACCAAGCACACCGCCGCCTGCACCGCCCCCGGCTGCGGCTTCTCCGCCGACTACCGCGACCGCGCCGGCGCCGAACTCGCCGCCCGCACCCACCGCTGCAACCCCTGACCCGAAAGGACCCCGCCCATGCTCACCCCGAAGATCCCGCCGCCGGACACCGCACAGCCCTTCACCACCCCGACCCCGGCCCCGCTCGTCCCCGCCACGGACGCCACGGCCCCGCTCCAGCCCACCACCCCGACCCCCGCCCCGGTGCCGGTGCCGGCGGGGAAGCGGTCCGCGGTCCAGCTCACCCCCGGGGGTGTGGTCGCCGTCGCCGCCGGTGGAACCGCGGCTGTGCTGATCGTCGGCGCGGTCCTGGTCTCCATGCTCCTGGCCGTCGCCATCACCGCGGCCTCCGTCGCCGTCTGCGCGCTCGTCGTCCGCTCGATCCTCACCAACCAGCACACCCAGCACTGAAGGGAGCCCCGACATGGGCCTGTTCAACCGCAAGAGCAACGACACCACGCCCGCTGACCCCGCGATGACGGAGAAGGGCCGGCAGTACGCCATTGCCAAGCGGCACGGCGACCGCAAGACCGCCAACCGCCTCGTCCGCGAGATCGGCGGCGGCTCCAGCACCAACGAGCAGCAGGCCGCGTTCTGGCAGGGCGCTGACGACTACGACAACGTCCCGCCCGCCTACTCCAAGCGCCGCAACCGCCGCTAACGGCCCCCGGGGCGGCCTCTACCGCCAAGTATCCGCCGCCCCGGACGCCTGCACCCCTTCCAGACCCAACGACCCGAAAGGGAAGTCCCATCATGCATCACAACGACCCCTTCGCCGCCCGCGTCTGCCCGCACTGCGACGGCTTCGCCACCGCTGGTATCAGCTGCGGATTCAACGGACACGGCGAACGCATCATCGCGTTCATGGACTGCCCCGCCTGCGGCGGCTGGGGCAGCATCCCCCGGCTGCCGCGCCACCGGTTCGCCTCCAAGGCCACCCGTCCCGTCGCGGCCCAGACGGCCCGGTGAGCACCGTGGCTGACCTGACTCCAACGCCGGGCCGCCCGGGCCTGCACGTCAGCAAGCCGTCCCCGTCCGCCCCGGCCGAAGCCTCCGCCGTCTGCCACTGCGGCGCGAGCGCTACCGCCACCGGTGACGACCAAGTCCGCGCCCTCGTCGCCGGCTGGGACACCCACCACGGCCCCGCCCACCACAAGAGGTAGACGACGTGACCGACACCGCCACCGCGGCGGGCCTGGACCCGACCACCCTGGGCGACCTGCTCACGGTGGCCGGGTCCCCCGGCTTCGACCGCCTCACCGACCAGATCCGCCGCACCGGCGGCTGCTCCGACCCCATCCACCTGACCGGCACCACCGTCACCCGCGACGCCACCACCGGCCAGATCCTCCACTCCTACTCCACCGACACCGAACCCGGCGGCCGACTCCGCATCGCCTGCGGCAACCGCCGCGCCTCCCGCTGCCCCTCCTGCGCCTGGACCTACGCCGGCGACACCTACCACCTCATCCGCGCCGGCCTCACCGGCGACCCCACCAAGGGCGTCACAGAGACCGTGCGCGAGCACCCACGCGTCTTCACCACCCTCACCGCCCCCTCCTTCGGGCCCGTCCACAACCGCCCCGGCACCCGGCCCTGCCGCTGCGGCACCCACCACCCCGACAACGCCGCCGAACTCGGCACCCCGCTCAACCCGGCCGGCTACGACTACGCGAGCGCGGTGCTGTGGAACAACCACGCCTCCGACCTGTGGCGCTACTTCACGATCTACCTCCGCCGCGAAATCGCCCGCCGCGCCGGTCTGACGCAAAAGGACGCCCGCGAACAATCCCGCGTCGCCTTCGGCAAGGTCGCCGAGTACCAAAAGCGTGGCGCCGTCCACTTCCACGCCGTCATCCGCTTCGACGGCCCCGACGGCCCCGACACCCCTCCCCCGTCCTGGGCCACCCTCGACGTCCTCACCGACGCCATCCACGCCGCCGCAGCCCGCGTCCGCGTCGAAGTCCCCACCGCCGGAAACCAACCCGCACGCATCCTCACCTGGGGCACGCAGCTCGACGTCCAGGCCATCGGCGCCTTCGGCAACAGCGAAGACCTCACCGAAGCCGCCGTTGCCTCCTACGTCGCCAAGTACGCCACCAAGGCCGCCGAAACCACCGGCACCGTCGACCACCGCATCGGCAACAAGGAAGCCCTCGTCCTCCTCGGCGTCCCCGACCACCCCGCCCGACTCATCGCGGCCTGCCTCGACCTCCACCCGCTCTACCCCGACCGCAAGCTCCAGGAGTGGGCCCACATGCTCGGCTTCCGCGGCCACTTCTCCACCAAGTCCCGCTCCTACTCCACCACCCTCGGCGCCCTCCGCCAGGTCCGCGCCGACTACCGCGCCAACCAGCAACGCGCCCACCTCGGCCTGCCCGACCTCGACGACAACCCCGAAGCCACCACCCTCGTCCTCGCCCACTGGACCTACGCCGGCCACGGCCACACCCCCGGCGAATCCTGGCTCGCCGCCAACATCCGCCGCGACATCCAACACAACCGCGAAACCGCCCGCGAACACCGCGCCGAACTCAACGCCGAAGGAGACAACTGGACATGACCAGCACAGTGATCGAAAGGAAGTGGCACACCACCGCCGAAGTCGCGCAGATGCTCGGCTACGGCCTCTCCAAGACCAAGATGCTGGTGCTCTCCGGCGAGATCCGTTCCGTCAAGGACGGCCGCAACCGCCGCATCCTCCCCCGCTGGGTCGACGAGTACGTCGAACGCCTCGCCCGTGAAGCCGAGATGGAGTGGTCGGCATGAGCGGCAAGCGCGGCAACGGCGAAGGCTCCATCTACCCCTACAAGAACGGCTTCGCCGCCTACGTCTGGGTCACCACCCCGGACGGCAAGAAGAAGCGCAAGTACGTCTACGGCAAGACCCGCGACGAAGTCCACGACAAGTGGCTCAAGCTCCACATGGAAGCGAAGAAGGGACCGGTGGCCACGCGGCACCGCACGCTCGCCGCCTTCCTCTCCTACTGGCTTGAGTCCATCGTGAAGCCCAACCTCGCCCCGCTCACGTACGTGTCGTACGAGGGTTCCGTGCGGCTCTACATCGCACCGCACCTGGGCTCCAAGCGCCTCGACAAGCTCACGGTCCGCGACGTGCGGGAGTGGCTGACGAAGCTGGCCGGCATCTGCCAGTGCTGCGCCCAGGGCAAGGACGCCAAGCGGGAACCCGGCCGCCGACGTTGCTGCGCCGCTGGCGACTGCTGCGAGGCATACCCGTCCCGCCGCGTCGTCCAGGCTGCCCGCGACGCCCTGCGGGCCGCTCTCACCCACGCCGTCACCGAAGAGGAGATCGGCAAGAACGTCGCCGCCCTGGTCAAGGTCCCCAAACCGCGCCGCCGTCGTATCAAGCCCTGGTCGGCGGCTGAGGCGAGCCGTTTCCTCGCGGACGCCGTCGCCCGTGAGGATCCGCTCTTCGCGGCCTGGGTGCTCGTCCTGTGCCTCGGGCTCCGCCGCGGCGAAGTGCTTGGCCTCACCTGGAAGTCCGTCGACTTCGAAGCAGGCGAGCTGTACGTGGACCACCAGATCCAGCGGGCGGGCCGTCAGATCCTGCACCGGGAGACGAAGACCGAGGAGTCGGACGACTTCCTGCCGCTGCCGGCGCTCTGCCTCAAGGCGCTCCGGGTTCGTCGTGCTCAGCAGACCGGGGACCGGAAGTCGGCCGGCGACCTCTGGCAGGATAGCCACGATCTGATCTTCACGACGAAGTACGGCACGCCGATCGAGCCGGGGAACCTCACCCGGATGTTCGCGCTGCGGGCGCGTCGCGCCGGGCTCCGGGGCATCCCGTTGCGGAACACCCGGCACACCTGCGCCGCGCTGCTGGTGCTCTTGAAGGTCCACCCCAGGGTGGCTCAGCGCATCCTCCGGCACTCGCAGATCGCGATGACGATGGAGGTCTACGCCGAAGCGGATGACGCAGCGGTGCGTGAGGCCCTGGCGATGCTGTCCGGAGCCATGGGCGGCGCCGGCTGACCCGGTTGCTGTACTTCGCTGCTGTACCGCACGACAAAGCCCCCGCCCGGAGAACCCGGCGGGGGCTTTGACCTGCTGTGCGCTCGGCAGGATTCGAACCTGCAACCTTCTGATCCGTAGTCAGATGCTCTATCCGTTAAGCTACGAGCGCTTGGCTTTCCGGCGGTTTTTCTTGCCGGTCGGCGTTGCAGGAGAAACATTACATGAGCTGCGCCGTAAGGCGAAATCCAGTTACCGGACCCTGCCTGACCTGCGGAAACGCCCGCGTGCCGGGCGTTGCGGGTCAGGCCGGCCAGGGGGATTCCTCGATGATCCGGACGAAGTTCGGACGGGTGTAGTCCGCTTCGAAGCGGTCGAGGACGTCGGCCTTGACGTTGCCGAAGGCGGTCTGGGGGCGGTGGGCCAGGCCGGCGTGGAACGCGCGCAGGATGCGGCGCTTGAAGTCCGGGCGGGGATGGGCGGCGACGACGGCCTCGCGGGTCTCCGGGGGCAGGGCGTCGTAGCCGATGCCGAGGACGTCGAGTTCGACGCCGGCCGTGACGAGGGCGACCTCGGGGGCCATGTGGTGGGGGATCTCCGGGGTGGTGTGCAGGGCGATGCCCTCCCAGACCAGGCGGGCGCGGTCCTCGGGGATGCCGCGGGCGGTCAGGAAGGCGCGGGCCTCGTCGGCGCCGTCGATCTCGAAGCGCTGTTGGGAGGTGCGGAACTTCTCGGTGAGGCCGAGGTCGTGGAAGAGGGCGCCCACGTAGAGCAGCTCGGGGTCGAACGCCAGGCGGTGGCTGAGGCCGTGGTGGGCGCCGAAGAGGTAGACGCGGTGCGAGTGGTGGTAGATCAGGTCGTCGGTGAGGTCGCGGACCAGTTCGGTGGCCTCGCCGGCCAGGCGGCTGTCCGGGACGGGGATGCCGGCGAGGGTGGACGTGGGGGCGGGGTCGTTGGTGGTCATGGGGGAAGGTTCGCGCGGTGGGGGTGGTCGGCGCCCGGCGCGTGTGGGCCAGGTGGCCCACGGATGAGGACATGCGGTCAGCGGGTGGTGGTGCAAAAGCGCGAGCGGTAGGCGGAGGGGGTCACGCCCAGGCGGCGGAGGAAGAGGCGGCGCAGGGACTCGTCGCTGCCGATGCCGGTGCGGCGGGCGGTGGCGGTGGCCGTCTCGCCGTTGGCGAGGAAGGTCTGGGCGGCCTCCAGGCGCACCGCCTCGACGTAGCCGGCCGGGGTGGTGCCGGTGTGCTCGCGGAAGAGCCGGGTGAGGTGACGGGGGCTGAGGCCGGCGCGGGCAGCCAGCGCGGTGTTGGAGTGGTCGGCGGCCGGGTCGGCGGCGATCGCGTCCAGGAGGGCGCGCAGCGCGTCGTGGCGGGGCCGCGGGGTGCGGGCGGGCACCGAGAACTGCGACTGGCCGCCCGGCCGCTGCATGAAGACGACCAGGTCGCGGGCGACCTCACGGGCCAGGTCGGGGCCCTCGTCGGCCTCCACCAGGGCCAGGGCGAGGTCGATGCCGGCCGAGACCCCGGCAGAGGTGAAGAGCGCGCCGTCGCGGACGTAGAGCGCGTCCGGGTCGACAAAGAGGGTGGGGTGGCGGGCGGCGAGGGTGGCGGTGTGGCGCCAGTGGGTGGTGGCCCGGCGTCCGTCCAGCAGGCCGGCGCCGGCCAGGGCGAACGCCCCGGCGCAGACCGAGGCGACCCGGCGGGAGCGGCCGGCGAGGGTGCGGACGGCGCCCAGCAGGCCGGGCGGGAAACGGCCCTGGGTGAGTTCCTCGGCGCCGGGCACGAGGACGGTGTCCACGGGCCGATCGGCGACCTCCGGTACCGCCGCGTCGACCATCAGGCGGGTGCCCGAGGCGGTGGTGACGGTGCGGCCGTCGGGGGAGCAGATGCGGACGGTGTAGCGGCCGCCGAGGCGGGCGGCGGAGCTGAAGACCTCCAACGGGCCGGTGACGTCGAGCAGTCGGGCGCCCTCGAAGGCCAGCATCACGACGGTGCGCGGGGTGGGTGCGGACCGCTCGGGGGTGGGCCGCTCGGGGGCGGACCGGACTGACGGTGTCGACCTCGGCAGGGGCATGACCGGCAGCGTAGGCGGCGGGGGTGGTGCCGGGCCGGAGCGCGCCGGTCCGGTGGCCCGGTGGCCCGGTCGTGGCGGACCGGCGGCCGGGCGGCCGGGCGGCCGGGCAAAAAAAATCGAGCCCGGTCGTGATGACCGGGCCCGGGGTGATGCAAGAGCGGAGGCGGAGGGATTTGAACCCTCGATGGGTGTTAAAACCCAAACCGCATTAGCAGTGCGGCGCCATAGACCGGACTAGGCGACGCCTCCACACACCTGACGCGCGTGAGCGCGATGTGGCGTGACCAGATGATGACACAGCTCGGTGGCCTGTCACCAATCGCCCCCTACGGTACTAGGCCCGCGGGCCACCCGGCAAAGACGTTCCTGCGGCGCAACGTCGCGGCCGGCGGCGCGTTAACCGAGTCGGGGCGGCACCGACGCACGCGTGTCGTGCGCCCCCGGCGCGTACCGACCGCGTACCGCCGACCCGTCCCGTGCGGGCCGGTCCCGCCGCCTCGCGGGCCGCCCCGCACGCGCCCGTCAGGAGCCCGTGATGTCCCCTCGCCGGATCCCGTCCCCGTTCCGTGCCCGGTCGCTGCCGAGGTTCGCCGCGGCGCTCGCGGCCGCCGCGTGCGCGGTGCCGGCGCTCGTGCTGGCGCCGGCCGCCTCCGCGGCGCCGATCCCGCTGCCGTACCACCACGACGTGCTGCCGCTGCTGGGGTACGGCGGCCCCGGTGCCGCGGGGTCCGGTGAGCGGCCCGGCGGGCGGCGGGCGGACCACCTCACGATCACCGTGACCCGTTCCGGTGCGGAGCGCACGGACGGCAGGTTCGAGCTGTACTGCCATCCGCGCGGCGGCAACCACTTCGACGCGCGGCGTGCCTGCGACCGGCTGGACCGGATGACGCGGTGGGGCAAGGACGCGTTCGCGCCCGTGCCGCAGGGGGCGCAGTGCACGATGATGTACGGCGGTCCGGCGCGGGCGCACGTCACCGGGACCTGGGCGGGGCGGCCGGTGAACGCCGACTTCAAGCGCACCAACGGGTGTGAGATCGAACGCTGGAGCCGCTTCGAGCCGATGCTCCCGGCGACCGTTTCCTGACCCGGTTCGTGGCGGAGTAGCGCGTCAGATCCGGACGAGGGGCAACATGTCGGGCGTGCGGGGAGACGCGTCGGGGCGCGGCATAAGCGGGTCGTCATCCGCCTCCGCGTCCCCGGCATGTGCCCGTAGACTCCATCCCAGCGATCCGCCAAGGTGGATCGGCAAGATGCGGTAACAGGGAGGAAGCGTCGCGTGAGCAGCAGGCCATCCCGAGGCGCTGCTCGCCTCGCAGCCATACTGGACGCCCTCCCCGACGCGTTGCTGCTGGTCAACTGCAACGGCACGGTCGTCAACGCCAACGCCATCGCGCTGGAGACGTTCGAGGCGCCGGGCACCGCCCTGGTCGGTCGGGGCCTCCTGGACCTGCTGCCCTCCTTCGACTCCAAGCGGATCCCCGGTTCCATGCGGCGCCGGGACGACGAGGTCGAGGGGCGGACGAAGCCGACGCGGATGGTCGCGCGCCGGACCGACGGCGGTGAGCTGCTGGTCGAGGTGACCAGCGCCAACCTGGAGGACGGCCGCACCCCGTACGAGTCCGCCTTCGAGGCGGCCTACGCCGACCACCGCAACGGCTACACGGGCAACGAGCTGCTGATGCTCGTGGTGCGGGACCTGACCGGGACGCTGGACACCGAGACCGAGCTGGCGCGCCAGCAGCGGCAGACCGAGATGATCCTGCGGGCCGCGGCGGAGGGCGTCGTCGGCGTCGACTCCGAGGGCCGGGTGGTCCTCGTCAATCCGTCCGCGGCGCAGATCCTCGGCTACCGGGCGAGCGAGCTGGGCGGCAAGGAGCTGCACCCGCTCGTCCACCACTCGCGGGCGGACGGTTCGAAGCTGCCGATGGAGGACACCCCGCTCGCCGACACCCTCAAGTCCGGTCGCAAGCACCGGGTGCGCGGGCAGGTGTTGTGGGCCAAGGACGGTCGGGCGGTCGCCGTCGACCTGACGACGGCGCCGGTGCGGGACGGTGACCAGTTGGTGGGCGCGGTGATGACGTTCACCGACCGCCGGCCCCTGGACTCGCTGACGGCGCGGCACGCGCAACTGTTGGCCGTCCTGGGGCAGTCGCTGCGCGGGCCGCTGACCGAGCTGAGCGGTGAGCTGGGCACCCTGGCCGCCGATCCGGCCGGGCAGTTGTGGCCCGAGGCGAACCAGATGCTGCACCACCTCGCGGCCGGGCACGCCCGGATGACGACGCTGGTCGACAACGTCCTCAGCTACCAGCGGTTGGACTCCGGCGAGGAGAAGCTCAAGCGGACCAAGGTGTCGCTGGACCAGGTGGTCGCGGCCGGTGTGGAGGGCGCGGTCGAGCTGATCGGGCCGGGCCGGGCGCAGTTCGCGGTGCACGCGCCGCCGATAGCGGCACTGGTGGACGCGGAGCGGTTGGCGCAGGCCCTGTCGCACCTGATCGCGGACGTCGCCGGGGTGGACTCCACCGGGCGGCAGTCGGCCGGTGGCGGCGCCGGGGGGCCGGGCGGTGGACGTCCGGTGCCCGGCGACTCGACGATCGTGGTGGCGGCGGCCAAGCGCGGCCAGGTGGTGCGCATCGAGGTGCGCGGGCCGTTCGGCGGCGGCGATCCGGTCCACGGGCCGATCGTCCGCGGGATCGTGCGGCTGCACGACGGGTTGATCCAGACGCACAAGGTGCCGGGCGGGTCCGGTGCGGGCGGCAGCGCGTTCGTGCTGGAACTGCCGGTGCTGATCGACGAACCGGCGCCGACGGCGGACGACGAGGCGGACGAGGACGCCGCGGCGTCGGACGGCGGGGCCGACGGTGCCGAGCCCGCCGACGGGGCGAAGCACGACACGGCCGCGGCCCCGGGCGGTCCGGGCACGGACGGCCGTGGGCAGACCGCGGCCGGGGCGCCGGCCGCGGGTACGGATGCGGCGAACGCCACCGGCGGCGGGCAGCCGACCGGGCGTCGGCGGGCCCGGCGCGCGGACACGGAGCCCGGTGCCGGCGCCGACGGCACGCAGGGGGCGGGACTGCCGGCGGGCGCCGGGGCGGTGCCGCCGAGCGGTCGTCGTCGGGCGCGGCCGGCGACGGAGGGCTCGGCGCTGCCCGCGCTGCCGTCCGGCGCCGGTGACGGGGCCCCGGTCGGCCGGCCGGCGGCAGCCGGTCTGACCCCGGCGGCGGGCCCGGCGCTCGGGCCGGTGCCGCCGCAGGGACAACCGCAGGGGCAGTCACAAGGACAGTCACAGGGGCAGCCACAGCGGCAACAGCCGGCTCAGCAGGGGCCGCAGGCGGGGCAGTCGCAGGGGGCGGCGCCGGGTCTGCTGCCGGCGCTGGCGCAGGGTTCCGCCCCGGGCGCCGCCGGCCGGCGGACCCGCCGGGCGCTGGCCGAGGCACCCGAGCGGGCCGGCGAGCCGGAGCCCGCCGGCGCCCCCGGGGCCCGCGCTCCGCCGCCGGCCGGCGGCCGGGCCGCCGGCGG
>NZ_BAAARK010000072.1:0-17800 GCF_039532155.1 Streptomyces lunalinharesii | reverse complement strand
TCGTGGCTGGCCGGCTGCCGCCGGCTCCACCGCCGCTACGAACGCAAAGCCGACCACTTCCTCGCCTTCACCAGCATCGCCTGCACCCTCATCTGCTACCGCAGACTCGCCAAATGAGATGATGTCTTAGTCGAGGCAGCGCGGGCGCGGTCCGGCATCACCAGGCTCCGGTGACAGGACTGTGGTCGACCGACAGCCCGCCCGCGGCGAGCGTCTCCGCGATCCGGTCGAGCACGGGCAGAGCATCCGCCAGAACGCGCTGCTCGTCGTCGGTCAGGCCGACGGCGATGGCCTCGGCGAGCAGGCTGACGCGACCTCGGCGGTCGGCGTCGAGTGCGTCCCTTCCGGTGGAGGTCAACGCGAGGATCCGCTTGCGCGCGTCGGCCGGGTCGTGGCCGACGTCCAGATAGCCGGCTTCGGTGAGTTCCTTGACGGTGACGGCCATCGTCTGGTGCCGCACTCCCCGGCTGGCCGCGAGTTCTGCCGTAGTCATCGGACCTTGTCGGTCGAGCAGGTCCAAAACGGTTGCCGGGATCGAGGGGAGACGGTCGGAGGAACGCGTGGCGCGGACCAGGGTGCCGACCGTGGTTCTCAGGTTGGCCGCGAGACGATCCGGGGTGGGCAGGGGCTGCTTGGGCATGCAATCACACTACCTTCAATACAGAGCGGACTGTACAGTCTGCTCTGTATATATGGTAGAGAGGTGGTTCTGATGCAGCTGACCAAACACGTGCATGCCTGCGTATCCCTTGCCAAGGAGGAGGCTCGGATCGTCATCGATCCCGGCACCTTCACCCCTGACGCCGCGCAGGCGGTGGCCGCCGCCGATGCCGTGCTGATCACCCATGAGCACTTCGACCACTTCGACGAGGAGCTGATCGCGAAGTCGTTGGACGCAAGGCCCGAGCTGCGGGTCTACGGCCCCGCACCGGTCGTCGAACGATGGTCGGCCCGCCGTGGCCAGGTCAGGGCCGTCACCGCCGGGGACAGCATCGCCGTCGCGGGTTTCGACGTCACGGTCTTCGGCGACCTGCACGCTGCCATCCACCACGACATCCCGCGGGTCGCCAATGTCGGGTACCTCATCGATGGCCGCGTCTACCACCCGGGGGACGCGTACCACGTCCCCGACGCGCCCGTCGACACCTTGCTGCTACCCACCAGCGGGCCCTGGACCAAGCTGGGCGACGCGGCCGACTTCGTCCGGGAGGTCGCGCCGAACAACCTGATCCAGATCCATGAGGTCATGCTCAGCCCGATCGGACAGCAGTCAACCGCCCGGTTCCTGAGCCCGGCGATGCTCACCGAGGTACCCCTTGAGATCGTGCCGATCGGAGAGACGGTCGCGGTCTGAGTGGTCGATTCCGGAAGTCCTTCGGGGGCTGATCACGCTGCCAGCGCGGTGGAGGATTCTTCCTGGTGATCGGCGGTGTGCCGGTCGAGCCTGGCCAGCAGATCGTCCAGGTCGGTGGTGGTGAACCTCCACTGGAATGGCTGTGCCGTGGCGTTGTAGCGGTGTTCGAATGCTCGGAGTCGGTTTCGGACCTCGTCGAGGTCTGTGAAGTCGTTGGGCGGGACAACCTTGCGCTGCTCGATGGAGGAGAAGATCTCTCGTAGCTCCGGCCTTGGTGGGCGACTGGCAGGTCAGTGCGTTGACTTCGGCGATCTGCAGTGCGGTGAACATCGGAGGCCGCCCCGACCGCTTGCGGCCGGCCAGGGTGGTCACCGGGCCGGCCGCGAATCGGCCTCGCCAGCAGCGCATAGCGCACGGTGTCCACGTGCAGGTGGGTCTCGGCGGCGATCTGGGCGTTGCTGCGGCCTCGTGCTGCCAGGAACGATCGTCGCCCGCTGGCGTGCCTGGTGCGTGGACTTGCGGCCGTAGGCCATCTTCTTGAGCCGGGGGCGCTCGGCAGCGGTCAGTTCCAAGGGCACGGCGGAGCATGCGGGCATGGAAGGGCGCGGCCCATCTATCCGATGGGGGAGAACGAAGTGGCGGGGCCGGCTTCCCGCCCGGGGCGTTGGCTCGCCAGTGCAACAGCCTGAGCCTTGGACCCGATAAACCTTCCAGGTCAGAGCCAAGTTACTCGTCAGGCGTTGGAGTGCACGCCGATGCCGCCGGAGACGGTGAGGTTGTCGCCGGTGATGTAGCCGGCGGCGTCCGAGGCGAGGAAGGCCACGGCTTCGGCGATGTCGGCGGGCGCGCCGACGCGGCCGAGCGGGACGCCGCGGGCCCAGGAGTCGATCATTTCCTGGGAGACACCCATCTTGCTGTAGGCGGGGGTGTTGACCAGTCCTGGGCTGACAGCGTTGACGCGGATGCGGCGGGGGGCGAGTTCGAGCGAGAGGGACCGCATGAGGGGCAGCAGTGCGCCCTTGGCGGCTGTCATGGCGGCTCCGAGCCCTTCGGCGGCGCCCACGGTGAACACGACCGAGGCGCCCTCGTTAAGGAGTGGGAGCGCCTTTTGCAGGGTGAAGAAGTTGCCCTTGACGTTGATGTCGAACAGGGCGTCGAAGGCGACTTCGTCGGTTGACTCGATCGGGCCGGGGCGGGAGATGCCCGCGTTGAGGAAGAGCAGGTCGAGGGAGCCGAGTTGCCGACGTGCCTGATCCATCGCCTGGTCGATGTCCGGCAGGGACCGTGCGTCGGCCCGGACAGCCGTGACGTCTTCGGGAAGTCCGGCGTCGGCGACATTGCCGAGGCCGGTGACCATGACGCGATAGCCGCGGGAGTGGAGCAGTTCGGCGGTCGCCTTGCCGATGCCGCTGGTTCCACCGGTGATCAAAGCTGTGGGTGCAGGCATGATGCGCTCCTTTGCGTACTTCTGGGTGGGGGTGAGCAGCTCTGTCCGTGGGCGGCGGGCGGTACCGCGCCACCGTCCGTTTCTGGCAGCATACGGCGATCTGACAGTGACTGCCAACCAGGATGTGACTGCCAGCCTGGCAGTGGCGGGTATTCTGGTGGCATGAAGCAGAAAGCCAAGTCAGCGGCGAGCGCACCGACCACGCTGTGGGACCGGACACGGCAGCTGGCTTCCCAGGAGATCCTCGAGACGGCGCTGCGCCTGTTCACCGAGCAGGGCTACGACGAGACGACCATCGCCCAGATCGCCCGGGAGGCCGGCGTCTCCCAGCGCACCCTCTTCCGCTACTTCGGCACCAAGGAGGACCTTCTCGGCGGCGGCCAGGACCGGTTCGGGCAGGTCCTGATGGACACGATCAGCGCACAGCCCGCCGATGCCGGCACCTGGGAGGCCCTGCGGGCAGGGGTTGCTGCCGTACTGGCCTTGCACGACAGCCGAGAACAGGCCCTGGAGCGGTTCCGCCTCCTGCACAACACCGCCTCGCTGCGTGCCGGTTGGCTCGAAAAGCGACTGCGGTTCCAGGAGAACCTGCTGCCGCTCATCGAGACCCGTATGGACACAGCTACCGGCAACGCGGGCGCGAAGGCCCGCGCGGTGATCGCGACGGCGCTCGCGTGCCTGGATGCCGCATCGATGACGTGGGTCGCCAACGACGGCAAGGGCGAAATCATGGACCTGTACGACGAGTGCCTGGCCGCGGTGCGCGGCTGACCCGCAGCGGCCAACCGGCCCGAAGACCGTGGACGGAAACCGGGCACAGCCGCTGCCACAGACCGGGTCCACATCCGGGTCTCCCAACCGGGGACAGACCGGCCACGCTGGCGCGAGCACGGTGCGGGCCGGCGACACCGTCCAGGGTCGCGGACTGGGGCAACCTCAGCTGCGATGCGAAGATGGCCGAGTTCATCACCCACACCCTGGCGGATCTCGGCGTCCAGGTCGAAACGCTGTAGACCCCGCCCAGAACGCATCAGTACGAGACTGTTGCAGCTCGCGCCGATGACGTAATGGCCCCTCTCCGAACTCGTCACGCCTGATGTGTGGTCGAGCGGGCCGGCCTGGCGTCATGGCCCTGTTCCGGTGCCAAAGAGCCAGGGCTGCGTACGCAACGGTGTCGCTCCGGGCGTCCTGCTGCCGGCCCGGGCGACTGCGGGGCCCGCAACCGCCGCCCGCTGTACGGCCGTCGCGGCCCGGCCGTCATCCCGCCGCCAGATCCTGCCCGCCCGCGCGCGGCTGCCGCCGGCGTGGCCGTAACCGCCCGCGTCAGCGGCACGGGCCGCACTACGCCTCATCGCGACCTCGGAACCTGGTGATACGTGCAGGTATCAGCATGGTTCCGGGTGCCTGCCGGCCTCCCGGGTCGGGCTTGGGGGCAGGCCGTCCGACGTGATCTGGTTGCCACATGCTCCATATGCTCCACATGCGACGATCGGTGCGCGTCATGGTCGCCGTGCCAAAAGCGGATCTGCGGTGACGGCGATCTCACCCCCCTTCTCCAGGAGGTCTGCCTGACGGGTCTTGTCCTTGACGAGGAGTTGCCAAGTTCCCCGGGCGTTGGAGCGGATGATCAGGTCCAGCTTGAGCCAGGTGTCCAACTCGCCTGTCCGGTCAAGCAGGCGGTCCGTATCGGGACGGCCGCGGACCTCGATTCGGTATCCCAAGGAACCCCCGGTGCGGCATTATGGTTGCTCATGGACTTATCTGGAATTGCGGCGCTGTGCGCACTGGCGGGCATCCCCGTGACGGTCGTGGTCGCCCGCTGGCAAACCCGGACCGCGCTGGAGCAGACGGAAGCGAATCACCGCGCTGCTCTCGCTCAAGCAGAAGCAAGCCATCGCGCGGCGCTCGAAGTAGCAGAAGCATCGCATCGGAGTGCCATGGCGGTGGCAGAAGCCAGCCATCGCCATGCACTGGAGTTAACTCACAAGCAGGCAGATGCAGAAAGAGCACAGTTGCTGTGGGCTGCCAAGCAGGCCGCATATTCTGAGTACCAGGGTGCGTTGGCCCGGTTGCGGCACGCCCTCTTGGAGGAAGTCCCCGATCGGGTAGAGATTGTGGCGGCGGGAGAGGCAATCCATGCCGGGTTTCACGGCATCAGCATGCTTGCGGGGGATGACGTAAAGAACGCAGTAATCCAAATACGGGTGGCTTGCACGCCACTCTGGGGGTTTCCTAGGAGCCCGCAGGCGAACGCTGAATTATGGGAGCAGCGTGTGGCTCCGCTTCGTATCGAATTGGATGACGCGATCAGGCGAGATCTGGAGAGTCCTTACCCACCCCAGCAGTTGACGGCTTCGGACTGAGCCTTGTCCCGTAAGTGATCTTCTAACGCGCTCGGGCACGGCTCAGCGACTCTGGGCCCTCTATCCGGTGAGGGGGAGGGGGAGGTTGTGAAGGCGGGCGATGCCGAGCATGGCGTGATGGACGCCGTCGCCCTTGAGGCGGCAGTCGCGAAGGATCTTCTAGTTCTTCATGCGTGCGAAGACGTGCTCGATGCGAGCCCTGATCTGTTTGTGTGCTCGGTTGTGTTGCTCCTTCCAGGAGAGCAGTTCTTCGCCCGTACGGCGGCGGTGCGGGATGACCAGGCCGGTGCCCCGATAGCTGCCGTCGGCAATCGTCATCGTGTCCTCGACGACGGCTTTGGCGCCGGACTCCTCCCAGCCTCGGGCGTCATGCCGGATACCCGGCGCGGGCCGACCGACGACTACGACCCGGCGTGTATCGGCATCGATCACAACTTGATGGGTCGTGGAGTATCGACAGTTCTTCGACTGCTCGGCCACCGAGTGGTCGCGGGTGGGTACCAGGGTGCCGTCGACGATGAGGGCGGTGCGCCTGCGGAACCGGCTCTGCTGCCGGAGTGCCAGCAGTGGCCCGATGCGGTCAATGCCGCGGTCTGCGGGACGACTTGGAGATCCCGAACAGCGGCGCCAACTGGCGCATGGTCAAGTTTGTGCGCCAGTACGCCGTGACCAGCAGGACGCGATCCTCCAGTGACAGGCTCCAGGGTCGGCCGCGCGGCCGATCTGCGGCTTGATCGCGTCGTACTGCGGCTACCAACTTGCCGAAGCGGCGCGGGCTCAGCCCCGTAAAGGGCCCGCTCCGGGACGGCACCGATGCCGTGATCACTCCACCCACACCGTGATCGTTTCAGTCGAGGCGAGCGGGTCGGTGAGGGGCCGGATCGACCTCGGTTGAGCGTGGTGTCGCTGGGGCGACGGAATCAACACCACGTTGATTAAATTCGACGCAGTGTAGACTTTCCGGGTGAGGGGGCAGTCCGGCTCCTCGTGAGACCTTTCTGGAGGAACAGTGCAGCAGCAGAAGTGGCTCATCACCGGCGTCAGCACGGGCCTCGGCCGTGCCTTCGCCCAGGCCGCCCTGGCCGCCGGGCACACCGTCGTTGGAACGGTCCGCTCCGGAGAGGACCTGCGGGCCTTCGAAGGGCTGAAACCCGGTTACGCTCACGGCCGCATCCTGGATGTGACTGACGGCGACGCCGTCTCGAGTGTGGTCGCGGAGGTGGAGCAGAGCGTCGGCCCTTTGGATGTCGTCGTCGCCAACGCCGGCTACGGCCTGGAGGGCACCTTCGAGGAAACCCCGCTGGCCGAGGTGCGGCGGCAGTTCGAGGTCAACGTATTCGGGGCGGCGGCCACCCTGCAGGCAGCCCTGCCCCACATGCGCCAGCGCCGCCGCGGACACCTCATGGCCGTCACCTCCATGGGCGGGCTCATGGCCGTGCCCGGCATGTCCGCCTACTGCGGCAGCAAGTTCGCCCTGGAAGGCATCCTGGAGGCGCTGGGCAAGGAGGTCGCTCAGTTCGGGATCCATGTGACGGCGATCGAGCCCGGCTCCTTCCGCACCGACTGGGCCGGACGGTCCATGACACGCGCCGCACAGTCCATCGACGACTACGACGAGCTGTTCACCCCCATCCGGGAAGCGCGGCAGAAGGCCAGCGGGAACCAGTTGGGCAATCCGGCCAAGGCCGGGGACGCCGTGGTCCGCATCGCATCAGTCGACCAGCCGCCGGCCCACCTCGTCCTGGGCTCGGACGCGCTGCGACTGGTCACCGCCGCGCGCACGGCCGTGGACGAGGACATCCGCGCATGGGAGCCCCTCTCCCGTACGACCGACTTCGCCGCGGGCGCTCAGCTCTGATGCCCAGCCACCACCCCGCGCGGAGCCGGCGCGCCACCGAACGCAAGGGCGATCTCCGAGAGCGGGCCATTCTGGACACCTGCGAAGCCTTGCTCACGCAAAAGGGCTACGACGCCATGACCGTCGGCGACATCGCCCAGGGCGCCGGCATCACACGCGGCGCCCTGTACTTCTACTTCGGCTCCAAACAAGAAGTGGTCACGGCCCTCGTGGCCCGGACCGTCGAGCATCTGTGGGAGCGGTCCCGGGCCACCGCGCAGACCGACGAGCCGCGCCAGGCCATCGCAGCAGCCATGCAGCGCACGGTTGAGCTGTGGGATGAGCACGGCCTGGTCATGCGCACGGCGATCGACCTGTCGTTGACCGTGCCGGAGATCGGCGAACTGTGGAGCCACACGGCAGACTTGTTCATCACAGCCATCACCGTCGTCCTGGAACGAGCCGGCGTTGAGGCCGGCACCGAACCAGAGCAAGCGTCAGCGATGGCACGCGCCCTGTGCTGGATGATCGAGCGGACCTTCTACCACGCCTCGCAGGAATCCCACGAGGAGTTGCAAAAGGCGTCTTCGACCTGCGAACATATCTGGCTGATCAGTGCCGGCCTGATCACCTGATGCATCTGGTGTGGACGACGAGGCGCGAAACCGGTCCCCGTGACTCCGAGGCCACCGTCCAGGCACTCCGCAAGCGGGAATCCCGCGAGGCACAGCGTCCTCTCCCAGCCCGGTCAACGGGATCTGGTGTCCACAATTCAATAGCACCGAGGACCAACACACAGGCACCGCACTGCTTGACGGCCTCACCGACCTGGCCACCTTTGAACACCCGTCAGGCACGACAGGGCAGGTCATCACCACCTGTACCGAACTCCACGGAACTCCCTGGCCAGCCGTCCGTGAAATCCGCACCAGCCTGGCCGATGGTGCCATCCCTGGCCTACCGCCACGACAGTCCACCACCGCCTGAGAACAGCCGGGTGTCGCTCCGGGGGAGTGGGGAGTCCGCACTCCACAGCAGTCGTTGGTGGGGCCTGGGGCCGGACGCCCGGGTGGGGCCGCCACGCTCCCTCCCGGGCGTCCGGAGCTGGATCAGCGGTGGGCCGGGGCGTGCACCGCGTCCACGTCGCCGGTGTAGACGATGGCCTGCTCGTCGTCGGCCGGCGGCTCGAAGCGGGCGAAGAAGTCGTCCAGCGCCTGCGGGGTGACGGTGAGGGCGTTGGCGTCCTCGCGTTGATTGCGCGCCTGTAGGCGCTGCAGCAGCTGAAGGCGCCAGGCGGCCAGGCGACCGTCGGCGGCGACCCGGTCGAGTATCAGCCCGCCCACCACCTGGTGGCCGCCGGCTTCGGCGGCGGCGATCACTTCGGGCAGCGGTGCGGGGTACTGGTGACTTCTCGTCGGTCTGCCACCACCACGTCCCACCCCTCGTCGTCCGGTCCGCAGCCGGTTGTCGGTTGCGGCGGTCCTGGAGCGATCGTTGTTGTTCGTGGTGGGTGAACTCTGCTGTCCTGTATGGGGAACGGTGCCCTGGAGGGGACAGCAGTTCAGTGCCCGCCGGCCGGCGCGTTCAGTCCGTCCCTCCATGCAGAGGTGAGTTCGGCGTCGTCCCCGTTGTTCCAGAGAGTCGTCCCGGTAGCGGTTCGCCACCTGCGGAGGCAGTGGGTGACGGCCCTGAGGAGGGCGCAAGGTACGCGCGCTTCGTCCGGGTCTGCGTCGCCAGTGGCCTGCACTTGGGGCCACATCTTGACCGGCAGGGACGCTGCTTCCCGGCGGGCATTTCGGGCGGGGGAGAGGCACTGGACGACCCCGACCGGAGCGGCGTAGGGCAGCGCGTCGATCTGATCACCCGGGCGGTGGGCGCAGTTCAGCCTGCCAGCTGCTGTAGCCATTCGCGCAGCAGAGCCGTCTCCGTGTCTCGCAGAGGTACACCGGCGGCCGCAGCCGGTGGCCCGGTGGTGAGTGCGGTTTCCAGTGCGGCGTCGAGGGCGAGTGCGCGCGAGGCCAGGTCCGACCCGGATGGAGCGGGCGCGTCCGTGGTGACCGAGGCGATGACGGTGTCCCGCAGCCGTGCCGAAGTGGTCAGGTCCCGCTCCGGGGGCTCTTCGCCGATCAGCGCCAGCGTGGCGCCCGTCGTCGCCGCGTGGATGACGCGGGTTGCCTGCTCCACCGGGATGCGAAGGCGCCCGGCCTGGGCCGCCCGGCCCAGCAGCTTCACCAGCAGGGCGTGCGCCTCGTCCGCGGCCGGGGGCCGCCGCCCGGGCTGCACGGTGCCGTACATGAGCATGTAGAACGCGGGGTGCCGCAGTCCGAAGTCGACGTGCAGGTCCCAGCCGCGGTAGAGGTCGGCCACCGGGTCGTCGGGGGTCAGCTCCAGTGCCTCCCGTTTCTCGGCCAGGTACATCTCGAATCCGTAGGCGGCCAGCTCGGCCAGGAGTCCGTCCTTGTCGTCGAACATCCGGTAGAGCGCGGGGGCGGTGGTGCCCGCGGCTGTGGCGACAGCGCGCGTGGAGACCGCTTCGCTGCCGCCCTCCTCCAAAAGCTTCGCGGCTACCTGCAGTACCTGGCGTCGCGCGGCGCGTCGTCCCTCGTTCATGGAACAACGATATCTAATTTTGCATATCGTCGCCTTATCGGTGATATCGTTTAAGGCGGAACGGTGATCCGCGCTCATGTGCTCAGCACCGACCCGCGGCACCCACCTGGGCACGCTCCACGCCCCACCCGGGCCTCCGGTACCGGAAGCGCGGAGCAGTGCGACGGGCCGCCGCAGCAGGCGGCTCATCGTTCGCCGATACACCACCGAACACGCCGCCATCGCGGCAGGAGAGGAACAGCCGTGCCTGATATCTCGATCGTCATCGCGTCGCATTCCGGCTACGGCCACACCGCGCAGATCGCCACGGCCGTCGCCGACGGCGCGCGCTCCATCGCCGGGACGCAGGTCCACCGCGTGGACGTCGCCTCCCTCAGCGACGCCGACTGGGAACTGCTGGACGCCGCAGACGCCATCATCTTCGGCACCCCCACCTACATGGGCACCGCGTCGGGGGCGTTCCACGCCTTCGCCGAGGCCACCAGCAAGCGGTGGAGCACCCGCGCCTGGAGCGACAAGCTCGCGGCGGGATTCACCAACTCCGGTTCCATGAGCGGCGACAAGATGCACACCCTGCAGTACCTGGCGCTCCTGGCCGCCCAGCACGGAATGCTCTGGGTGAGCCTGGGCCTCCTGCCGGGCTGGAACACCACCACCTCCAGCCCCCAGGACGACAACCGCCTCGGCTTCTACCTCGGCGCCGGCGCACAAAGCTTCAACGACACCCCGAACGTCCACGACGCAGACCTGAACACCGCCCGCCACCTCGGCAGGCGCGTCGCCGAACACACTCGCACCCACCGCGCCGGAATGGCCGCCGCAGCACACTGACCCAACGGCCCGTCACCAATTGCCTTCCAGCGCCACCCCGCCAACGTTCGCCCCGTCGCGACGCCCGGCCCTGCACACACGCTCGCCGCGTTGGCCGAAAGCCCCAACACGGCTCGGTACGAGGGCATCGGCCGCCTTGCGATCGCACGCGGACGCCGCCCCTCGACCCCTCGACGGGCAAACGTTGGCGGGGCGGCACTGGGTTCCTTCCAAGGAGCGAGTCATGCAGCACCGAACACTGGGAAGCCAGGGCCTTGAGGTCTCGGCGATCGGCTACGGCGCGATGGGCCTGACGATGGCCTACGGACCCACCGACGAGGAGGCCGGCGTCGCCGCCCTCCGCCGCGCCCACGACCTGGGCGTCACCTTCTTCGACACCGCCGAGATGTACGGCTGGGGCACCGGATCCAACGAGATCCTGGTCGGCCAGGCAGTCAGGGACTTCCGCGACGACGTGGTCCTGGCCACCAAGTTCGGTGTCGACATGTCCGTGCCTCCGGAGCAGATCGGCAGCGCTCTCAACAGCCGGCCCGACAACATCCGCAAGGTCGCCGACAACAGCCTGCACCACCTCGGCGTGGACCACATCGACGTCTTCTACCAGCACCGCGTCGACCCCGAGGTGCCCATCGAGGAGGTCGCGGGAACCGTCAAGGAACTGATCGACGCGGGCAAGGTGAAGTACTTCGGCCTCAGCGAGGCCGGACCCGAGACGATCCGCAAGGCGCACACCGTGCAACCGGTCTCCGTCCTGCAGAGCGAGTACTCCCTGTTCGAACGAGACGTCGAGCAGCTCTTCCCCACCCTGAACGAACTCGGCATCGGCTTCGTCGCTTACTCCCCCCTCGGCCGCGGGTTCATCACCGGCACCGCCAAGCCCGCCGGCCAGTACGAAGCCACCGACATCCGCAACGTCGACCCGCGCTGGCAGCCGGGCAACTTCGAGAAGAACGTCAAAGCGGTCGATCAGCTCGCCGAGCTCGCGGCGGCCAAGGACTGCACTGTCTCCCAGCTCGCCCTGGCCTGGCTCCTGACCCGGGGCGAGCACATCGTGCCCATCCCCGGTACCCGCAGCCCGAAGCGCATTCTGGAAAACGCCGGCGCCGCCGACCTCACCCTCATCGACACCGATCTCCAGGCCATCGACGAGATCCTGCCGCAGGGCGGCTTCGGCGCCCGCTACACCGAGGGGCACGTGCCGACCTGGATCTGATCGCCTCCTGGCTGCGGGTGTGGAACTGGTCCCGGTGCCGCCGAGACACTGTTGGCTTCGTCTCGCTGCCGGCCTCAGCTTGTTCTTTAACCTCGGGCCGGCACAGAGTGCTCGCCGGTGGGACAAATTGCGATGCGTGCTCACAGCACTGTGGCCAGACTCGCGGTCATGACTGTGAACATCACCCGTATCAACCCCGAGCAGCTGCATGAGACGCCCGGCTATCACCACATCACCGTGGTGGAGAGCGGCCGCACCGCCTATCTGGCCGGGCAGTGCCCGCTTGATCAGCGCGGTGACCTCGTCGGTTCAGGTTCCTTGGAGAGGCAAGTCGACCAGGTCGTCGCGAACGCGCTTGGTGCCCTGACAGCGGTGAGTGCTCAGCCGCACCACGTGGTGCGGTCGGTGATCTACGTGCGGAGCGATGACCGAGATGCCTTGGGAGTCGCGTGGCGCCGGCTCACCGACTCTGCCCTCGGGCCGGCGTTCACCACCGCCAGCACGCTCTTGGGCGTCGCACAGCTGGGCTTCTCGGGACAGCTCATCGAGGTGGATCTCACCGTGGCACTGCCCGACTGAGTCTCCTCAGCCTCACGCCTCGAACGGCGTATCGAACTGGACAACCCACCTGGGCATTCGCCGGGTGTCGGGGCGGCCTCGTCGTTACGGGCCCGCGGGATCGCGGGCGGCCGGGGGACCCGGTTGCCGGTCCATGTGAAGGGAAGGCTGTGCGCGGAAGTGCCGATGTCGTCGATGAGCTGATCGTGGACCACCGGATGCTCTATGGGCTCTGCGCCCAGGTCTACGACGCGCCTGTTGGCGGCATGGGCCGTGGACGTCTGGTGGAGGGTTGAACGACCTGCTGGTGCGGCATGCTGCCTTCGCGGAATGCCACCTGTATCCGCTGATGCGTGAGCACCTTGAGGGTGGACCGCGGCGCTTTCCTGAGCCCGCTGCGGGCCGGCTTCGCCCTGTTGTTGGCTGTGGTGTGCCGTCTGTGGGTGGACGGGCTGCCCGGCTCGCGTGCCGTCGTCCGTTGGTGTCACTCAAGCACACCGCCGCGATGGACGAGGATGACTTGGCGGAGGTGGCCGCGGTGGCCGGCTGGCTCGCGGCCGCTGAGCCGGTGCCCGGGGCTGTGGCCGCGGGCAGTAACCGGGAAGCCGTTGGCGAGGAACAGGCCCTGGTCGGGGGCTTGTTGGGCTCGGACCCGGCGGTGCGCGCGCTGGGCTGCCTGCCGGAGTGTGCCGCAGCCCTGGCCTGCGCGGGCATCGTGCTGCCCGACGGCGTCCTGCGTCTGGTCGCCACTGCCCTGGTCGCCACGGCCCTGGCCGCGCGCCGCTGGCCGTCGCGTGCTGCGCCGGGCCCCTGCTGCGACCCGCTGTTGTGCTGGTCCCCTTCGGCCGCGGCAGGTTCCTGGCCGCGGTGCGTGGGGCACCTGCCCTGCGCCGACCGGCACCGCGCGCACGCCCTGCTGACCGGCGGCCGGTGACCTCGTGAGCGATCCCACGCTGCCTGAACGGAGTTGACCCCCGACCTCGGCCCCGGCGGCGTGGCCGCGGTCTTCCGGCTCCCGGCCGCTCACCTGCTCACCCGCCCGGCCCCGCCCCTGGCACGACGTCCAGGTTCGCCCGCCACCTGCTCCTCGTCTCCAAGACTCTGCCCGCATCTGACCGCCTGGCTACGGGCAGTTTCCACACGCAGTTGCACATGCTGCAACCGCTGTTGCGTCGTGTGAAATTGCCCTTTAGATTCCCTGCGTGCGGCGTAACTACCGTGCGCCGTAGGGATATTGATCGGGAGGATTCCGTGAACGGAAAGCTCGCGAGAACCACACTCGCCGCGGTCGCGGCGACCCTGCTGGCCGGGGTGGCGCTGGCCGCCCCGGCATCGGCCGCCACTGCCGCGCCCAGCAGGGCAGCGGTGATGACGGACTCAACCACCTACTACGTCTACGTCACCGGCGTCAGCAGCTCGCTGGACGGCGCTCGGGCGAACGCGGACAGCAAGCTCCCGCACGGCTGTTACTCCACGGTGGTGGCCAGTGGCGCCACCCCCGACAACAACATTTGGGTGACCGTCCAGGGCACCTGCTCCGGGACGCAGTGACCAGGGGACAGGACCCGCGCAGCGCCGACCCGGCACTCGCGCGACAGTGTCCGAGGGGCGCCGACCAACCGGCGCCCCTCGGGGCTTTACAGGGCGGGACCTTAGCGCCGCAAAGAGTGTCCGTTCGGCCCGGCAGGGTCGGGCCTGCCCGTGGTGTCCGTCATCCGCCGCTCGCGGAGGTCGAACTCCTCGAAGGAAGTCGTCGACGGCTACATCGAGTACCCGAGCCACCACTACCGAGTGCCGAACCGGTCTGCCTATCCCTCATCGGCCTCTTGGTCGGCGGTTTCGTTGGCGCGGTCGATCTCGGCCATGTGCTCCTCCGCCCAGGTCCGCAGTCCCGCGAGGGCGGCTTCCAGGGACCGTCCGAGTCCCGTGAGTTGGTAGAAGACCCGTGGTGGCACGGTCGGTTCGACCCGACGTGACACGAGCCCGTCGCGGGTCAGGCTTCGTAGCGTCACGGACAGCATCTTCTGTGACACGCCGGGCATTCGGCGTCTCAGCTCCGCGAAGCGCACCTCGTCCGGTGCGGCATCGGCGAGCGTCTTGACGGCCATGGACGTCCACTTCGTACCGATGCGGTCCAGCAACTGCCGCGTCGGGCAATGGGGATCGAACAGATCGCCGCGTACCCCGCGACCGGGGGCCCGGGTTCCTCGGGTGGTCACCTGTGGCTCACCGCCTTCCCTGAAAGTGCCCTCTAGGAAGCGATCGGACAGTTACCTATCGTTCTGAGGTCACCAATGGTAACCACCCGAAGGGGCCGTCATGCCCATCACCACCGCACACCACCTGCGCCGCATCGCGACCAACGGCGTCCAGCTCAACGTCGCAATCGCCGGGGACGGACCTGCGGTTCTCCTGCTGCACGGCTTCCCGCACACCTGGCAACTCTGGAGCGACATCATGGGCCGACTGGCCGGGCACTACCGGGTCATCGCCCCGGACCTTCGGGGCTTCGGCGCCAGTTCACGTGCCAACGAGGGGTACGACGCAGGCACCCTCGCCACCGACGCCGAAGGTCTGCTCGACGCACTCGGCGAGCCCACGGCAGCGGTGGTCGGCATCGACGCGGGAACCACCCCCGCCGTCCTGCTCGCACTGCGTCGACCCGGCCTCGTCCGGCGCCTGGTCGTGATGGAGGCAGTGCTCGGCCGCCTGCCCGGAGCAGAGCACGTCGTCGCAGCCGGTACCCCATGGTGGTTCGGCTTCCACGCCGTCCCCGGCCTCGCCGAGACCGTCCTGGCCGGCAACGAGGCCCCGTACATCGACTGGTTCCTCGACTCGGGGACGCTCGGGCGAGGAGTACCCGACCACCTCCGGGCGGCCTTCGCCCACGCGTACACCGGGAGCGAAGCCCTGCGCTGCGCGTTCTCCTACTACCGGGCCCTGCCCACCAGCGCGCAGCAGATCGAGGACGCCGTCGCGACGGCTCGACTGACCATGCCCACCATGGCCATCGGCTCTCACCCCGTCGGCACCGGGCTCGAAAACCAACTCCGCCCCATCGCCGATGACCTGGTCGGGCACCATCTCCAGGACTGCGGCCACATCATCCCCCTCGACCGCCCCGACGCATTGTTCGCGCTCCTTGCTCCCTTCCTCTCCGCCGATCTGCCGAAGTGACTGGAGCCAGGAACCTCCCGAGGCAGCGGCCGGGGAATGCGGCGCGCTGCCGCTTCGCACGTGGCCGTCACTGCATCGTCCCGGGCGGGCCCGTCGCGCTGAGGGATCCTGACTGCCGCGGAGCGAGGCGTCGCCTGGCCCAGACGCCGACTCGGTCGTCTGGGTCGCCGAGGTTGCCCACGTGCTCGCCGCCCTGGCCCGGACATGCTCGGCGCCTTCTGGCCCAGCCGTCACCGTCCTCGCCGTGCACGGCCCAGGCACCTCTGCCGCCGGCTCGTCGCGGCCGAGCTCACCGGGTCGGCCAAAGGCCGCGCCGGCCTACCCCGCGTGCACGCCGAGGGCCGGCGGCGTCGCTGCCCGGACGCACCACTCGGCCCGAACTCAGGGCTGCGGCCTGCGGGTCGACCCGGTGCTGGAAATCATCGGGGCCGGGTCGCGCGGGCCGGAACGCCGTCTTCGGCGGCTCTTGTAAGGGGCGGGCGAGGCCTGCCTCGCTACGGGGACTGCGACACCGTTGCCCCGCGTGCTGCCGATGCTGGGCTGGTGAGCCCGCCGGCCGCCGGCGCGCGGCCGGCTCGTCCACGAAGCTCGATCGTCGCATCACGGGACCGGGCCCGCGGCGTGAAGGCGGCGGCCCCTGGCCGTCACCGGGTGTGTCACGGTCGGTCGCCGCTGTGCTGGGGCGGCCGTGGAGCGCGGTCGTGCGCTGGTAGGCGCTGATGTGCAGGCGCCTCTCGACCGGGCGGACGCCACATGCGGCCAGGAACGTAGCCAACTACGTGGTGGTGCCTGGCAGGCCCTCGCGCCGGATGATCCGCCACGCGGCGGTCTGCGAAAGCGACACCCGCATCACCGGCCTGGCGCCGTCCCGCCGCTGAACGCCTCTGCGGTCTTCTCCCCGCCGGTGCCCAGCCGCCGGTTCCACTGTCCGGGTTTGCGGCGCAGCAGGCTCTGGAGGCCCTCCAGCGGCCCGCGGGCGCCCCAGCAGTCGGGGGCGGTGATGGCGGGTGTGCCTGCGGTGGACACGACGGCGCTCCCGCCGTTGCTGTGGCCGTCGGTCGCTCCACCGCGACGGCTGCTCCCGTACCTGCCGCTGCGCTGCCCGCGGACCATAACCCGCCCGCCAACCCGCCCGTCAGGCCGTCGGCCGATCCGGGCCCGGCCGACAGCCTGGCCGACGAGCCGGCGCCCGCGCTGAGTTCGTGGCGCGCCGTGGCGGCGGTGTGCGCGCTGCTGACTGTCGTGATCGGCTGTGCGGTGCGGGCGGTGGTTTACCCCCGCCTGGCCGTGCTCTGGCAGATCGTAGGCGCGGTCGCGGCCGCTGTGGGCGCTGCTGCGACGGTGGTGACGAGTGGCGCGGCCCGTGTGGGCCGGCGGGGCAGCCGGCTGTAGTGGCTGGGATGTTGGGTGCCTCGCCGGGAATTTCGCGGGCGAGGCACCCATTACCAGTCATCTAAAGGCCGATTAAGGGGACCATCGAACACCTTTATCAAATTGTGCGTGTGGTGGTTTCTCTGGTGTTCAAGGATGGCGAAATAGGCGAGAATCCAAAGGGTTCCCTGCGGCGTCGGCAATGGCGTTGAAAGGACGCTGCAGTGACCGTTTACCGCGCATCGCCATCGTCACCGCCGAACGACTGGGGTTTCCGGGCCCGACCACGCGAGCCACGTAGGCGTGCGAGGTGATTGTGACAGAGTGCCGCGCCCGCAGCCGGGATCCTGCCGCCCTCGGTGCACGGCTGCGCCCGACGTCCCTGCCACTACCCTCACCAACGGCCCTGTACGCGCGTCTTCTGCCTTCCCGCCCCGCTCTGACCCTCAGGCGAGGCGGGTTGCGTTCGGGTGGCTGACGGGCATACAGCGCCGTTGGTGGGCATCGGGTGTTGAGCAGGCCGGGTTGCAGTTGTCGAGTCGGGGTGGTGGCTGGCGTCGTCTCGGCCGGGGAGACGCCAACAAGGTCTGACTCCTGGAGCTGCTGGGAGGTCGGCCAACGCGTGCCGTGCGTGTCGCGTGCACACCAAGCGGCGCTGCGCTGGAGGGCCAGGCGGTCGTGGTTACCGCCGCCGATCGGCGGCTGATCGGCTCCGCCGACCGCGAGAGCGGGACCAGGGCCGGCTCCCGTTGCCCTGCGGGAGTCGGCTGGGGGTGCTGGTTCGGGCTGGTCCGCCCAAACCAGCGGTGAGCCGCCGTGAATTGACCGGCAATCCTCGCCATATTTCCGTGGTCGTTCGGGGGTGTGGTCGGTGGCGAATTGCGGCGGAGCCTCAGAGTTTCCGCGTGGTGGGTGTGAGGTCTCAACTCACTTGAGGTATCAGCACAGCGCTGGCCTCCGGTACCGCATATTGAGCCTGACAGCTTCCTGGTCCGATCTGGCGCCTATACAGGGTGTGACCAGGTGCGCGGCTTCTTGG
>NZ_BAAARK010000071.1:0-19163 GCF_039532155.1 Streptomyces lunalinharesii | reverse complement strand
ACGCCGCCATCGGAGCCTACGTCCGCTGGCGCAACACTCACGCGAAACCGAAGACAAACTTCGCCCCAGACTCAACGATCCGAACATGGACTCATTACCCCGCCAAGGCAGCGTGACGAGCCACTAGACGGAGGCGAGGGGGCGGTGGAGGACTTCGCTGATGGTGCCTTGGATCGTGGCGACGTCGAGGGGGGCGGCTGTGCGGAGGTCGTCGTGCGTGGTGTGGCGTCCGGTGCGCGGCGTGCTGTGGTCTTGGCCGGAGGTGCCCGGGGCGGTCACGTGGTCCTCCTGGGGGCGTCGTGGCGGGCGGCGGCGCGCAGTGTGGCCCGGGTGCGTTGAAGGGCTGCCACGGTGCGCGACAGGCGCTCGATGTGGCGCGGTAGGGCGGCGGGGTGTTGCGGGTGGGCGGCGAGGCGGCGTCGAGCTTCGCGTTGGACGATGTCGGCGACCTGGCGGTGGGTGGTGTGGCGAGGAGCGGCGAGAGCGAGGTCGGAGATTTTGGCGAGCAGTCGACGCACGTGTGCTTCAAGGTTCTGGACCGGTGGTGCGGCCGCGGATCGCCGGAACGGGTGGGGAGCGGGCTGAAGGGGTTCCGCCTGGAGCACGTCGCTGGTGGCGGTGTCCGGTGGTGTCGGCTTCGTCATGGTTCTCCGTGGCGGGTCGGCTCAGCGGGGTCAGGATGGGTATGTCGGCGAGGTGCTCTTCCGCGCCGGCGGCGAGCAGCCACCAGGCCGCGTCGGCGGCGGGGTCCACCAGGACGGGGCCCAGCAGTCCCGCGCACTGGAGGGGGCGGATGGCCTCCAGGGAGCGCAGGCACCGGCCTTCGGCGACGCACCAGGCGGTCGCCGGTAGCGGGGCGAAGCGGTCGTGGCTCCACAGCCGGCGGGCTTCGGCCGGGGCCGGGCTGTGCGAGAGCAGCCATGCGTCGCCGGGTGCCACGCGGAGGTCCGCCGGGGGATCCGAGGTGGTCATGCGCTGACCGTAGGGGTGGGTGCGCTGGTCAGCGGGGTGATTGCGTCGGATTGCGGGAGCAGTTGGGGCGTTGCTGGCGATTGCTCAGGTGAGGTTGAGGTGGGCGCGTGCGCGGGTGATGAGGCGTTGGGCTGGGTGCCCGTGGACTGCGGACTCGTGCAGCCAGGTCCAGGCGCGGGTGTAGAGGCCGACGCTGTCGGCGTCGTCGAGCCAGAGCTCGGCGTTGATCGTCTCGACGGTCACCAGCCGCTCGTCGTAGATCCAAAACCCGTGCGCCGGGGTGCGCTGCAGCGGTGCGGAGAACGGGACGATGGCGAGTTCGACGGTGTCCATGCCGATCAGGCCGCACAGCCGGTCCAACTGTGCGGCCATCACCTCCGGCGGGCAGACCTGCGCGTACAAGGCGGCCTCCCACACCACGAAGCGGAAGGACCGCCCCGCCTCGTACAAGGCCTCTTGGCGTTGCATGCGGGCCCGGACGGCGGGCTCGGTGTCGCGTGGGGTGTTGCGGAAGGCGGCGTTGGCGGTGAACAGGTGCCGGGCGTAGTCGGCGGTCTGGAACAGCCCCGGGATCCGGGCGACTTCCACCCCGCGGATGGCGCGGGTACGCGCGGTCTCGGCGACGGCCAGTTCCTGGCGGGAGCGGTGGCCGTTGGCCAGCTGCCGGCGCCAGGTCCGGTACTGCGTCTCCAGCCCCTGCAGCCGCCCCTGCAACTCCGCGGCGGCCTGCGGCTCTCCCACGGCCTTCGCCCAGCTGGCCAGGTCCGTCCGCGACGGCGTCTGCTTGCCGTTCTCCAGCCGGGAGATCTTCGACGGCTGCCAACCCAGCCGCGCGGCCATCTCCTTGCCGTTCAGCCCAGCCTCGGTGCGCAGCTCACGCAGCCGCGCACCCAGGCAGACGCGGCCGGTCTGGAAATCGGTGCTCACATGGGTGAACGTACCCGGCTCTGAAACTCCGCAGTGCGGATCGCGTGATGCCAGGCCACCTCCCGCACTTGGCAACCCTTCAGGACCGCGGCGGGCTCCTCGGTGACCTCCACGCCCAGCGTGGCGCCGTCGGTGTCGTGGTGGAAGCGGACCAGGACGCGGGAGTCGAACAGCCAGAAGTCGAAGTCCGGCAGACCGTGGTGTTGAGCCTCGCCGCGGTAGAGGTTGCGGATGTCCTCCCCCGCCTCGACGTTGCCCAAGCCGCTCGCCAGCAGGAACCGCTGGTCCTCGGTGGGCGGGTCATCGACGATCCGCACCCGCTCGAACCGCTTGCCGGCCTCGGTCTGCCGGCGGACGTTGGCGTGCCAGGGATGCTCCGGGTCGAAGCCGAGTCGCTCGCCGCGCAGGTAGCGCTGCCGCTTCACGCTCGTGCGATCGCTCGCGTAGCCGCGCTGGACTTCCAGGCGCCAGGCCGTGTGCGCGAAGGTCTCAAACAGGTGCGTGACCTCGGCGAACGGGCGAAGTTCCGGCACTCGGCTCACGTCCTGGGGGCGAAGCGCGTCAGCAGCTCCCGCGGGACGACGACGAACGTCTCGCTCGCCTTGACGTCCCGCAGCTGCGCCAGCGCCTCGGGGTCGGTGAGGCGATCGCCCTGGACGACGATGTCGCCGGTCTCCGTCCGGTACAGGGTCGGGCAATCCCCGTCGTCAGACGTGGTGCCGAGGAAACGCAGCTGCATGTGCCGGTCCTTCCTTCGCCGAGCCAAGCCAGAGCATCAGGATCCTGCGGACGTCACAGGCACGCACGCTGATTGCGGAATATTGCAGGGCTGGTGCTGCCGCGGACGATTGCGCGCAATGCCCTGCCGTGGACACGTGCCTCCTGCTGCTCGGTGCAGAAGGCGGGTCGGCCGCGCTCGGCGGTCGTGGAGTGTGCCGAGGCGGCGTAGGTCCACCTGTCAGTGAGCTTTTTCCAACCTCAGGTTGAGGCGTGACGAAGGGCGGGGATGGGCTTCACGATGGCGGTGACCCGGTTGGTGCTACAGCGGAGTTTCCGCGGGAGGCACCAGCCCTTCAGGGCGGCCATGGCTTGCTCGCCGAGGCAGCGGATCCTGGCGTGGGTGCTGTTATGCCGACGTTGCCGCAGCTTGAGACGCAGGCTGCGGAAGGGCACCGGGATGATGCCGTCGCCGCCTTGATACGCCTTGTCCGCCCAGTACTTCACCTCCGCGTCGCGGGGGCGTAGTCACCGGCAGTCCCCATGTCGTGGCGAGCGCCGGGAACGGTGGGTGAGGCTCACAGCAGTCGACCTGCCGCATCGGCGATGACCTGCCACTCCGAGCCGGGCTCGTCGGACATGGCGGCGCCGACCCGGCTGAGAGCTACCGCGGAGCTGCGCACCGACCGGTGACCGGCCGGTGCGCACCCGGTCTACCGGTTCGCGGCTTCGCGAGAGGCGATCCGGTTCGTGCGACCGACCGCGCGGCCCACCGCGTTGCGCACCGCGAGGCCCGGCCGGGTGCGGGGCACCATGAGCCGGGAGAGCAGACCGACGCGTCGCTGCCGCGGGCCTACCTCACGGCGGAGCCGTGACTCGTAGGCGGCGAAGGCGCGGGCGTGATCACCGGGATGGGCGGTGAGCTCTTCCGCGAGGGCGTACGCGCCCGCCATCGCCATGCTGGACCCGTCGCCCAGCAGGGCTGTCGCCGCCGCCGCGTCCCCGAGCAGTACGACCCGTCCGCGGGACCACGAGGGCATCCGGACGGTGGTCAGGGGGTCGAAGAACGGAGCCGGGTGGTCGAGGAAGGCTGCCACGAGTTCCGGTGCCCGCCACCGCACGTCGGCGTAGGCGTCGGCCACGGTCTGCTTGTGAAGGGCGATGTTCTTGCGGTCGTGGGGCGCCGGCTGCGCGGCCCGGAAGGTGAAGATCGCGAGCGGGGTGGTCCGCGAGGGGTGGAGGACCAGCATCCGGTTCGGCACGGTCAGCATCGTCATCTCGGTCGGGTCCTCGATGGCGTCGGGTTCCAGCGGGACGGTCGCGCCGTACAGGCCCAGGTCACTCGCGAACTGCCGCTCGGGCCCGAATACCAGGCGCCGTACGGTGGAGTGCATCCCGTCGGCACCGACTACCAAGTCGAAGCGCCGTGGCGCGGACCGCCGGAAGGTGACGTCGACCCCGCCTTCATCCTGGTCGAGAGCGGTGACCGTGTCGTCGAACAAGAACTCGGCCTGGGTCTGCGCCGACCGGTGGAGCACCTCGGACAGGTCGGCTCGGGTCACTTCGACCGTCGGCGCCTTGTCCGAGGTGAGCGGGAGTTGCAGGATTCGCCTGCCGCCGGGGTCGAGCAGGGTCAGCGACCGATTACGGGTGGCGAGCCCGCGGAGCTGCGGGAGGATGCCCATGCGCTCGGCGACAGGGATCGCGGGCCCCTTCACGACGATCGCGCTACCACCGGAGCGCAGCTGCCGGGCATGTTCGACGACCGTCGGCCGGTATCCATTCTGGGAGAGCCAGTACGCGAGTGCGGGCCCTGCGATTCCGGCACCGACTATCAGCACCTCGGGCTTCTTCATGACGATGACCTCTCGGAGTGTCGATGACCAGGTCCTCGGCGAGTGCCGGGGCCGGGTCTCGGGGCGCGGCGGCACGGGGCAGCGCAACCAGACCAAGGTACGAAAAATTTGGTACCTCAGTGGAGCACACCCTTCAGGTACGATTCAAGTCGTACTTGAAGGAGGTGCCGCGTGGCCGGGAGGAACCTGGTCGGCCCGGAGGCCGATGCGCTCGATCTGGGTGCGGTGTTTCGTGCCCTCGCCGACGAGCACCGTCGTTCGGTGATGACGGAGTTGGCCACCGACCGCAGCGACAGCGAGCGAGGCTGCAACTCGTTCGATCTTCCGATCTCGAAGCAGACCCAGACCCACCACTTCCGGGTCCTGCGCGAGGCAGGTCTCATTGACGAGATCGACTACGGCAACCGCAAGGGCATCCGACTACGACGCGCGGACATCGAGAAGAGATTCCCCGGGCTCCTCGCGCTCCTGGGAGCAGGGCCCCCGGCCGATACCGCCCCTCGCTGAGCACAGCTGAGCACACCGGAGGGGAGTCCGATTCGGCCCTGAGCCGCGAGCTCGACCGAATCCAGCTCGTGCCCGGCTCGCAGGTAGCCGGGCACGACGCGGGCACGAAGGGGATCGGTGTCGCTTCGACCACCGTCCCGCGCTCGTGATCGGCGCCGAGCACTTCCGCGCGCGCTCCCTCACGCCACCACCCACTGAGGTTTCCTCAACCTGCGTGCGGAGCGGGGCCACTGGGGTGAGGGCGGGGTTCGGGCGTAGAGAAGCTCCTGGTAGACGGGTGCGTGTCGAGTCCAAGCCATCCCGCCAGGAGCTTCCGCATGCTCGTCTACCCAGCCGGGGTCGATCTGTCCACCTCCGCTCTGCGCTTTTCAGCGGGCCCGAGTGACGGGGCGAGGCAGCAGGTTGCGAAGGAGCGCGACCGTCTCGGCCTCCATGTCAACGCCGCCGAGCAGCTGCTCGTTGATGCGGGCGAGATGGGCAGCGGCATCCCGTAGCGCCTCGATGTCCCCGGCGGTGTGGTGGGCGAGGAAGACCTGGCGGTGCAGGATCTCGCTCTCCTCGGCCGCGAGGAGGCCGCGGCGCGCCGCCCACAAGGCGCTGGAGACGTCGCCGGCTTCCCGCCGGCGTTCAGCGAGTTCGTAGGCGACGTCGACGATCGCGGAGACCATCTCCTGGATGATCGGTTCGGCCCAGGCGTAGCGCTGGGGGTCGATGCCAGTGAAGGGGCGGCCGCGGACCAGGGCGAGGGCGCGGCGCAGGGCGAGGTCGCCATCTTCGTCGTGGCGGGTCAGTCCGGTGCGGGCGAGGTCTTGGAAGCGGGCCCAGTCGTTGGTGACGGCGGGGCCGAGGCGGTAGCGGCTGTCTCCGGTGTCCTGGACGCGGGGCAGGTAGAAGTTGCCGTCGGTGTCCGTGCCGAACCAGGAGCGGGTCCGGGAGATGACGGGGTTACGCAGTTCCTTGCCGACGGGGCGTCCTGGCCACAGGGCGTCGTCGATCGCGTGGTGGTCGACGCCGGGGTTGAGGGCGAGGAAGGCGACGAGTTCGACGGCGGCGTTGCGGCGGCTGGAGTCGATCCGGCCGCCGGCGCCTTCGACGCTGATGGGGCCGAGCAGCGAGACGGTCGGCCCACCGTCGGCACTGGCTGTGGCTGGCTCCGGTGCTGCGGCGGCGGTTGGCGCGGGCAGCGTGACGTGGACCGCGGGCCCGTTCTCTTGGCTGCAGGGCGTGGTCTCTGGCAGCGCGTCGTCCGTGGGGCCGGCCGCGCCCCCGCGCATCGGTTCAGGGCCCGAGTCGTTCAGGATGTCGGCGAGCGAGGGGCCAGCTGTGCTCTGCGGAGCGGTGTCGCCGTGAGGTTGAGGCTTGGTCAGATCGAGCGCGGTGGCCAGGCCAGCGGCGTCCACATCGCTGGCATGCGGCGCCTCGACCTCTGACGTGTCGTTCGGCTCGTCGTCGGCGTACTCGGCGGGCAGGCCGTCCTCGTCCGCTGCCTCGGAGCCTTCGTCGGCCAGTGCGTCGTCCGTGTGGGTCCAGGCTGGGGCGGGGACGTCTGCGTCGCTGGAGGCGACGGTGAGGATCTCGACGGCGTCCGCGTAGTGCTCGTCGCTCAGGCCTTGGAGTTTGATCGGCACGCCGGATCCGGGCAGGACGATCGTGTGGTCCGGGCCTTGGCAGTCCAAGGTCCAGGCCGCCTCGGGGAGGTCGGCGGCTGCGCTGGCGGTGACCACGGCGCTGGCCGCGCGGGGCTCTTCGGTGAGGGCGTCGACGAACGCGGTGTGGTCGGCGTCTTCAGGGAGGGATTCGACCAGCAGGATGTGGGGCGTCCAGGCGTCCGCGGCGTCGTCCATCAGCCGTGCGGCACGCAGGCTGTCGGCGCCGAGGGCGGCCAGGGCGCGGCGCTGGTCGTCGGTGTGGCTGGTCAACTCCGCGGTGGCGGCGGCGAGGTCGTCGAGGCGGGCGACCCGTTCGGGGGCGGCGGTGTCCAGCCCGGGGGCGGTGTGGGTGAGGGCGGTGACTTCGAGGTGGCTGGGCAGCGGGGTGATGGCGAGTTCGACCGCGAGGGCTTGAAGGACGTGGCGGGCGAAGTCGCCGGAGCCGGTCAGGTTCAGGATGCCGACGTGTTCCAGGTCGATCAGGACCAGGTGGCCGGTGTTGTCCCAGCCGATCGAGACGAGCGCTGGGTAGGGGGCGTCGGCGTTCTTCAGGTGCTCGTCGTCGGCGAGGTCCGGGCTGGAGGCCGGGCAGACCCACAGGTCCTTGCGGCCGGCGGCCGCGGCGAACGGCTTCATGGGCGCGGTGTCCTCGGCGAGGTGCAGCTCGACCTTGGCGTCGTGCAGCACGACGGCCTCGACGACGGGCAGTTCGCGTTGTGCTGCGGCGAGGTTGAGGGCGAGGGAGCGCAGGGCGGTGTCCAGCAGGTCCAGGCCGGTGGGGTGCTGGGCGGCGCGCAGCCCCTGTTCGGTCGCGGCGGCGCGGCCGGTGGGCATGGGGATACGTCGGCCGAGGCGACGGCGGCGACGAGATGCAGCAGTCGTGGGTGCTCGCCCCGCTCGGCCCGGACGTGGACGGCGCGGTGTTGGATCGGAGGTGTCTGCGACTGGGGTCGGTGAGGGCTGTCGCGGTGGAGGTGCTGGGGGAGGGAGAGCAGCGTGCTCGGTTGCTGGCGGACCCGCTACGGATCACCGTCGACGGGGTCGTCACGGTGGACTTGCAGGAGAATCTGAAGGGGATCGAGCGTCAGATCCAGCAGGTCACGGCAGCGCCGGCGCCGGACGCGCCCGATGACGAGGGCGAGACGGAGATGGCCCTCAGGACGGCCACGATGGTTCCGGAGCGCCGATACCGATAGTAGGCGTGTCGTGTGATCCCGTATCCGAGGCTTTTGACGGCGTCTCGTCCATGCCCCGGATACTCTGGTGCAGTTGTCGACCCCCAGCCAACTCATCTGGCTGGGGGTCGACAGCTAGGTCACGCTGGCTGCCTCGCTGCGTAGTTCAAGAAGTTGGCCCAGCTCTCGTCCGAGGCGGTCACCCTCGGGCCGTCAGCGTCCTTCGAGTCACGGACATGGACTACGCCGCAGGTCTTTGAGACCTCGACGCACTGGCCGCCTGCGTTGCCGCTGTAGCTGGACTTGTGCCACACCAGAGGTTCAAGTGCGGCAGTATCGGTCGTCATAGTGCTCCTACCAGTTCCTTGATGAAGTCGAGGGACCTCTCAGGACTTAGTGCCTGCGATCGGATGATCCCATACCGCTGCTCCAGATCTCCGACCCATACGGGCGCCGCGATGATCTCGCTCACGCCCTGCA
The DNA here is from genome assembly GCF_039532155.1 of Streptomyces lunalinharesii. Lineage (NCBI taxonomy): Bacteria > Bacillati > Actinomycetota > Actinomycetes > Kitasatosporales > Streptomycetaceae > Streptomyces > Streptomyces lunalinharesii. The sequence continues at coordinate 10,880 of NZ_BAAARK010000071.1, read as the reverse complement.
CTTCAACGTAGCCCAGGGTTTGGCCTTCCGGCGTCTCCAGCAGCGTCATCGGGCCGTCGAGGCCGACGTGGGTGACGACGGCTGTCTCGATGACCTGTATCGAGACGTTGCGCATCTCTGCGCATCGAACCAGGTGTTCGAGCTGTCGTCGATGAACCTCCCGCCCTCCGATGGGGCGTTCGAGTACGACTTGCTCCAGCACGAAGCCGAGGGTGGGCTGTGGCTTCCTCGTCAGCAGAGCTTGCCGTTCAAGGCGAGCGGTCACCAGTTCCTCCACTCGTTCATCGTCGAGTGTCGGGACGTACGTGCTCGTCACCGCGTGAGCATGCTCCTTCGTTTGCAGAAGCCCGTCGATGGCGTGGGTGGAGTAGCTGTACAACCGGCGAGCCGTCTTTTCCGTCTGGGCGTATTCCTCGAACCACTCCGGGAATTTCGACTCGTCGATCAGGTCCTGGGCGACCGCGATGAACATGCCATCGGCCTGAAGTGCCGCGTCGATCGCCTCGACGTAACTGCTGGTGGCCTTCCGCCTGCCCTTCTCGATTCCGCGGACCTGGGTGACGCTGTACTTCGCGCGTTCGGCCAGCTCCTCCTGGGTGAGACCGCGAAATTTCCGCAGCCTGACCTGCTGGCGCGCCAAGACCCGACGGGTTAGAGGGACGTCATCATCCAGCCCGCTGTCACTGGCGGTGTTGTCGTCTTCTCGCATGGCTCAGCGCCTGCCTTTCGTGACTGTCCATGACCGTTCATCGAACCAACTCCACCCATCAAGGCGGGGTTTGGACGGTCGTGGACGGTGCGAACGCTATCGCGATCCGGTGATGCTCTTTGCATGCCCAGCGAATCGCGGTCTTCCGAAGAGCTGGCGCCAGAGACCGAGTTGGCGCCGGCGACTGAGTTGGCCTTCCGGCCGCCGTGGGTTCCTGAGACCGGGCACCGGTCGTACGGAACTGGCATCGAGTTCGACGTGGTCCGCATCTCCGGCGACAGGGGTGCAGAGGTCTCTGAGGAGCTGGTAAGAGCGGCCGAAGGGATCGCCGGGCCCATCCTGGTCCGGCAGAAGTCGTCAGTCCAGGACACCTACTTCATCGTTCCCGCGGGGACGTCGGAGAAGTTTCAGTGGCCACCCGGGGTGCTCGCCCACGGTACTCGGTGGCGTGCGTATGTGGCAGTTCCCGCACTGCGAAACTGCCCGACAGCGCCCATGCGGTGGGAGTCGCGACCGACCGCTGATCGGGAGCACGTCGACCCCGGTGTGCTGTACGAGTTGGTTTGCAGGTTGACGCACTGGCCCGGTGAGAAACCGTGAACTGTCCTTCGCAGTATCGCTGCTATAGGGCCTCCCTTCGAGCCGACAGCTGCTGCGCAGTCGGCCGAGACCGCCTCGTCGCGCACCCCGGCCGAGCCGTCACCTGGATACGCGAAGACGTACGGCGGCTCGCCGCCGAGCTGCCGGACGAGGATCGAGTGCGGGCGCAGACGTGGCTCGACGACCAGTTCACCGGGGGTGTCGCCCTGCGAGACCTGCGAGCTCAAGGGTTCTTCCTCCACCGCCTGACCACGAAATCAGGCGACCAATGGATGTGGGTCGCTCGCCGGGCCGCCGATCCGGATGTGTTGGCAGCTCCCGTCGCGCACTGTGACCACCAAGTCGCAACAACCGTGATCGGACCGCCCCTTTGAGAAAGCCTAGGAGAAGCAATGCCGCACCACGTACATTTCCCGCGTCTGCGGTGGGCGCTGCGCCACCCCGCCCAGGCCGTCGACCGGCAGGGAATCCCCCCTTGGCTCGCTGCGGTGGTCATCCTGGTGACCGGGCCGGTGTTCGGGTGGCTGGTCACCGTGTACCTCTCGATCCGCCGATAAAGGCGCCCTCAGACCGGTCGCCTGCGGGATCCTACGCAGGTTGACCGCCGGGGCTCGCCGGTGCGCACGGGGAGGCGCGTAGCGCGAGTGGCTCCGTCCGCCCTGGTCAGGTCGACGTAGCCCCGGCCGCCGTGGCGAACACCGCGGCGGCCGGCCCCATCCCAGACCTCCCGGTCGCGCAGTGACGCGCCCCGACCCGCCGGGAACTGCTCACAGACTGGCCAGCCCCCGGCGCCTGAGGGGTTGGCCTCCGGGGCTCGCCCCCCCCCATCGACTCCGTCCGGGGCGGCGGGGCGCGAGTGGCGTCGCTGCCTGGTCATCCACGCGACGCCCAGCCGCACGGGTAGCGGCTGCCCCTCCCCTACCTCCCGGCGGGCCAACGCCCCCGCCCCGGCCCGCCGGGAGGTCCCACACCAGGCGAGGACGACGCCGTTCGCCGGCTACTGTGGTTATCGGTTCGGGGTGACGGTGATCTCGGTGGTGGGTGTATCCCAGTGTCATGCGGTATCCCGATGGGGGCGGTCTGACCGCGAAGCAGCGGTCTCAAAGGGAGCAAGTGCGCTTCGAAGCCGTCGAGTTATTCACGCAAGGGGTGGCGCCGCCGCACGTCGCGCGGCGTCTGAGAGTCTCCCGGAAGTCGGCGTATGCCTGGCACGCGCGCTGGCGGGACGGCGGTGCGCAGGCTATGCGATCAAAGGGTCCCTCCGGGCGGCCTTCGCGGATGCAGCCCCACTGGTGGGACTGGCTGGCGGCCGAGCTGGAGAGAGGGCCGGCCGCCCACGGTTGGGTGGAAGACCAACGCTGGACACTGGCCCGGGTGGCCACCGTGATCGCACGGCGTTTCCATGTCCGCTTCAGCACCGCCCAGACCTGGCGCATCCTGCACCAGATGGGATGGACGGTGCAGGTCCCACTCCGCCGTGCCGTCGAGCGCGACCAGGATGCGGTGGCCACTTGGCTCAAGGAGACCTGGCCCCGCGTGGAAAGACGGTGAGGGACCAGGACGCGTGGCTGTGCTTCGCCGACGAGTCGGGCCAGGTGCTCCGGCCGCCGAAAGCACGGACCTGGTCCCGACGCGGCCACACGCCCCGCATCACCGTCCGAGCCGCCGGCTCGGGACGTATCTCCCTTGCCGGTCTGGTGTGTCGCAGACCAGGTCACCGCACCCGGCTCATCTTCCGGATGTTGGTGCACCACGGCCGCAAGGGCGAACGGAAAGGGTTCCGGGAGAGGGATTTCGCCCGCCTGCTGGACACGGTTCACCAGCAGCTCGGCGGGCCCGTCGTGCTGGTGTGGGACAACTACACCCATCATGTCGACGCCGCGATGCGCGAACTGATCGCAGCCCGGAGCTGGCTGACTGTCTTCCGTTTCCCTTCGTACACACCCGACCTGAACCCCGCCGAGGGCGTGTGGGCCCACCTGAAGAACAGCCTGAGCAACCTGGCTCCGTGCAGCATCGATGAACTCGCCGCACTGGCCCGCACACGCATGAAACGGATGCAATACCACCCCGGACTGCTCGACGGATTCATCGCCGAGACCGGACTGATCCCAGCCCCACCATGACGTCACCCCGAACCGAAAACCTCAGTAGTGCCACTCAAGGGCGTCGAGTGGGGAGGAAGCTTCAGCCTCCTCCCCACTCGACGTTCGAGGCGATGCTGCTCGCCTGGCCGTCACGCGCTCGCGGGTACTGCGGCACCGTGGACGGGGTCCCCTTCCGGGCCGCCTTCTTGCAGACGGTAGAGCTCGGCGAAGAGCCCGTCAGCGGCCAGCAGTTCCACGAACGACCCGTTCTCGATGATGCGCCCATCCTTGAGCACGAGGATGCGGTCCGCGAGGCGGGTGTTGGCGAGACGGTGCGTGACGAACAAGGTGGTTCGTCCCGCGGCAAGTCGGGCCAGGCGGCTGAAGACCTGGTGCTCACCTCGGGCGTCGAGCGCGGCGGTGGGTTCGTCCAGGACCAGGACGGGGGCGTCGCGGTGGAAGGCACGGGCGATGGCGATCCGCTGCCACTGGCCGCCGGAAAGGTCGTGGCCGCCCCACCAGGAGCGGGCCAGGGAGGTGTCGAGGCCGTCGGGCAGCTTCTTCAGGACGACGTCGGCGCCAGCCATCTCCGCTGCCGCGTGTACTGCTTGGTCTCCGTCGGGCAGCGGTTGGCCGAGGGTGATGTTCTCCCGGGCGGCAAGGGGCCAGCGCGTGTAGTCCTGGGGCACCATCGCGGTGGCCCGCCAGACCGTCTCCGGGTCAAGGTCGGTGATGTTGATGTCGTCCCAGGTGATCTCGCCGGCCGTGGGCAGATACAACCCGGTCAGGAGGCGGGCCAGGGTTGTTTTGCCGGACCCGTTCTCGCCGACGAGGGCGATGACCTCGCCGCGTCGGATTTCAAGGTTGGCGCCTTCGACGGCCGCGGTCTCCTGCCCAGGGTAGGTGTAGGCGAGTTCGCGGGTCCGGATCACGGTGGGTCCGGCGGCCAGTGCGGGTGTGGTTCCGCGGCGCATGGTCCACTCCCCCGCGCCGTCGAGGAACGTCGCCCAGTCGGTGACGTAGAGGCTGGTGGCGAACAGGCGGGCCGAGGCCCGCACACCACTGGTGAGCGAGGCGTTGACGGTGCGCACCACCAGGACAGTGGTGGCGGCTGTGGCGACGACCATGCTGCCGGTGAGGGTGAGGTAGAGGATGCCAGCCCACACAGCGGCAAGGGCGAGAGTGGCGAGAAGGTCGCCAGAGCCTTGAGTAAGTGCGGCGCGGCGCGCGGCAGTGAGCTGCTCGGCTTCGAGGCGTGCGGAGATGATGCGGTACTGCTCCAGGAGGAAGCGTCCCATCGTGCCGGAGCGCAGCTCGGCGGCGGTGCCTCGGTCAGTGGTGTACTGGGCTAGGACGCTCCTCAGTCGGGTGTCGCCGAGGCTTCGGTGGGCTGCTTCGTGGTCGAGTCGAGCAGCGCGTACGGCTCCCCAGACGCGCGGTACGACGGCCAGGACCAGCAGCGGTAGCAGAGCGGCGTGGAGGGTGGCGACGACTGTCACAGCGGCGAGGAGCTGTGCGGCTGCGGAGACCAGGGTCTGGGCGCCATTGATCAGCTCGGGCATCTTCTCGGCGCCCTTGGTCGCGGCGAAGCGACCGTCTTCGAAGCCGGCGTCTTCATAGGCGCCGAGTTCTGCGTCTACGGAGGTGGTGATGACGGCAAGGTCGGCTTCTCGTCGTACTCGGGGTGCCAGGCGAGCGGCGGCGAGGCGGGCACTGGCGTCGGCAAGGTAGCTGCCGCACGCCGTGGTGGTGACCACAAGCAGGCTGGGCAGGGCTTGGTGTAGGCGATGGGCAGCGGTGCCGGAGGCAAGTAGCGCTGTCAGGAGGGTGGATGTCGAGCGGAGGGCGAGGGCCGTCAAGACGGCACAGGCCAGCGTGCAGGCCACGAGGGCGAGGAGAGTTCGGCAGTCGGCGCGCCAGCTCAACAGCCAGGCGCGGCGGATCGTCGAGGGCAATCGGCCCGCGATGGCACGGGTGTTGATGCGGGCGTTGGTGCCGGCGTGCGCGTCGTCCTTCAGGCGCATCACGGGCGGTGGCCCAGGCGCCGGGGCAGGGACAGGGACAGGGACAGGGACAGGCGACACTGCTGAAGAGGTGCTGGAGGTCACCTGACCCATTGGTGGTGGGCCACGGGTGTCCGCTCAACTGGAATACCGATTCTCGGGCGAGTTCCGGCTGTTCACGCCCACTGGCCGTCAATGTCGTGATAGCGCGATTCACTCTTCGGGGTGCGCCGGGGCGGAGCGGGAGAGCGCGGGGAGGCTCGGGCCGCTGCCGCCCCCGGCGGTCGAGTGCGCCGGGGCCGGGGCCGCTACTTCGGCGTCACCGGTTCGCGGCGGCCAGGTCCGGTGTAGCGCGGACGATGACCCACGGGCGTACTGGGTCGTCGTCCTCAAGTCCGAAGGTGGTGCCGGTGGCGGTCTGCACCCAGGCGTGCGCTTCGTTGGGCAAAGGCCGCGAGCCGTGTACCCAGTGGGCCCGGCGGCCACACGCCGCGACGACGAGGATGGTGGCCAGCGACACCTCCATGCAAGCGAGCCGACCCGACCACCATGCCGGCCGGGCGGCGCGCACGGCACCGTCGACCGCGGCAACGAAGCGGTCCGAGGCAGCGGGGAACCAGCGCAGCGTCGTGACGGCGGCCAGCAGCCAGCCCAGCGGTAGCCGGCACGCGGGAGCGGCCACCAGTAGCGCCAGGAGCGCCGCAGCACGAACGGGAAGCGGCCGCAGTGGAGCCCCGTCGTCGCGCGGGGCCATCCTCGTCATGCGACCACCTTCCGGCGCGGCCGCCGGCCGAGGCGCGCACGCCAGGCGGGCAACGCGGTCTCCAGGAGCCGGTAGTCCGTCAGGTCACGCACGTTGCGCTGCACTGCCTCGTGGACCTGCTCGCGGTGGTAGCCCTCGGCTACGAACTCCTCTTCCAGCTCGGGCAGGCTGCTCGTCAGCGCGGCCTGCCAGATGCGGACGGACGTCTCGTCCAGCCAGACCCAGGTGCTGGTGCGCACGACGAGAACGGCCGTGGTGCCGTGACCAATGTCGGCTGCGTGTATGCGAGGTGGGGTCAGCATGCGATCTCCTGAGCGTGCTGGTGCTGGTCAAGCCAGATGCAGGTGGTCAGGAAGGTGTGGAGGGCTGCCAGCGGGGTTCCCGGGTTGCCGAAAGCGGCAGCGGCCAAGGACGCGGATACCGCTGCTGCGTCCACCAGGCCGGCGTGCACCAGAGGGCTCTTCGCGACGAGCCGTTGGAGAGCCGCTTTGTTGGTCCGCAGCCCGGACAGCATGATCGGGGTGAACGAACCCTTGGACCGGCGCCCGGTCAACCACCCCGGCAGGTCCGGGCGAGCAGCGGCCAGCAAGGGTTTGTACTGCCCCAAGCGGCGGCGTTCGGCAGGGGAGACAGCCAGGCAGGCCCGGACGACGGTGTTGTCGAGGAAGGGGTGGACTGCGCGCACGTCCAACGCCGCCAGGAGCGGTTCTTCGTTGCGCGCGACAGCGCCGGTGTAGGCCAGGGATGCCCAGTCGTCCCACCAGCCGGCTGGAACGGTGGGGTTCTCGTGCGCGGAGGTGGTGAGCAGGTCGGCGACCGTGCGGCGGCCCTCCAGCGTGAGCCAACCAGTCGAGGCGTTCAGCCGACACCACGACCACAGCTTCGCCGCCGGCGACGTCGCCCCTGTGGCCAGCAGAGCAGCCGCGCGCTGAAGCGCCTCACCACGCCCCATTGCGGCGGTCTCTCGGACCTCCTTCCACAGCGGCCCCGGGGCGGTGTCGCGCAAGCGCGCCCACCCGACGACCTCCCGCTTGGCTTCGCGCCGGTGGCCTTGCGCGATCAGGTCGCACACCGCAGCGTGGGAGGACTCCAGCACCACGTCGCCGCCGTGGCCCGTCAGGTGCAGCGGCATGCCGGCCACCGGCGCCAGGTAGGCGGCGTCCATGCCCGCGTTCGCCGTGGCCAGCGTGGGCGCGTCGGTAGCTGCGGGGGCTGGGTGGGAGAAGTGGTAGGTGAGCGGGCCGCCCCGGCAGACGTGATGCTCAGCGCCGGTGAACTCCGCGACGCGCCGGGCTACCTGCACGTCTTCGGCACAGGCCAGCTTGTCGGCGTAGGTCACTGTGCGCACCGGGCGGCGTTGAGCGGTGGTGATGACCACCGTGGAGGAGTCCAGGCCACCAGAAAGGTCTGCGCTCACGGTGTCGTGCGGGGCCACGTAGTCGTGGATGGCCTGGGTCAGGGCTTCGCCGACGGCTTGAGCGCCGTCATCCAGTGTGCGGGGTGGGGCGATGGCGGCCACATCGAGGAGGGCGGGGCACCCGTCGGTGACCAGCAGGCCGTGGCCAGCGGGGACTTGGTGGATCCCTTCGTACACCGAGCGGGTGGGCCAGTGCTCTCCGCCGACGACCACGTGTGCCGTGAGCAGGGCCAAGTCCGGCCCGGCGCCCAGCGTCTTGGCGATCTGACCTGCACGAGAGGACCAGATCAGTCCACGCGGCCCGCAGGCGTAGAACAGGCTACGCAGCCCTGCCAGGTCACCGGCGATGAACTGGCGCCGGCTATCGCACGCGAGCACCCAGTAGGAGCCGGGCCACCGGGTCAGTGTTGACCAGTCGCGGCGACGCACTGCTTCGAGCCCTGTTGACCAGATCTCCGTCTTACCGATCGGGCAGTGCCCGATCACGGCCAGGGAGAGATCTCCCTCGCCCGCGGCCAGCGTCGTAGCGGCCGAGTGACATCCAGCGTCGTAGAAGCCGGGCAGGCGCTTCCCCTCGCTCAGTCCCAGGCCGGGCCCGCCGGCGACCCACATCGTCTGCACGCTGCACCTCCAGGTCGAAAACACCGTGGCGCGGCTCCCGAAGGCACCGCGCCACGCGAAACAGAGCCGATCACAAGAAGTAGAGGTCCCAGTCGTTATCCCGTTCCAGGGCCTTGCCTTGAGTGGCGGTAACGACTGACTGGGCCTGCATGACAGGCTCCAGGACCTTTCGCACCACGGTCTCTTCGTCACCGTCGTCGAGCATGCTTGTCCTGTCTCCTTCGAAAGCGGCGGGCGCCGGTGGGGCGCGAGCTCAGGCCCGCGCCCCCGACGATCAGCCCTCGAAGTAGTTCGACTTGTCCGAGTCGTTGAAGACCTGACGGCCGCGGGTGGCCTCCACGACGGGCGCGGCGACGGACAGCGGCGCCAAGACCGGCGTGGTCTCGGTGGGCTCGGGCTCCACAGCGACGGAGGGCAGGTCGATGTTAATCATCGTGAACTCCCAGATCGATTGGTGTGATGACCGCTCCCTGTGTGTTCGGGAGCGGCCTTTCGACACCCCCATCACATCGCCAACGATCCCCAGCCAGAAGGCGCGGAACTGTGAATCCGGTGGTGCGTTTCTCGACCGCGCCTAGTCCAAAACTGACACTTCGGTGCGGGCGGAGGTGCCCGCCTTCAGCAGGTCGAGCAGAGCTCGGTGGTAGGTGGCGTACACCTGCGGTAGTTCGGCCAGTCGTGCTCGCTCGTCGATGCCGTGCAGGCCCTCGTACGGAACGCCGAAGCCCGCGGTGGCGGGCACTCCGTGGGACGCCAGCAGGTTCCCGATGTTGGACGGCCCGGCCGTCTTCGTCTCCAACTCGACGCCCAGCCCTCGCGCCGCCCGCAGCACCGCCGCGGCCGGTTCGTCCGTCGGGGCGAGCCGGAAGGGCGGCCAGCACGCCACCTCCGTCACCGCGGTCGGCGCTGGCCCCGGCATCTCGGCATCCACGCGCCGCGCCGCCTCGTGCACCAGGGCAGCGGCTGCGTCGCCGGCGAAGGCCGGAGTCAGGCGCGCGTCGACGTTCAGGTCAACGCGATCTGGCGTCACTGAGAAGCCCGAGCCACCGGAGATCGCCGTAACGGTGACCTTCGCCGGCAGCGGGAAGCGGCCGTCGGCAGCTGGGAGTTGGGCTTCGTCGAGGAGTGCGACGAGGCGGGCGGCTCGGGAGATCGCCCCAGTGACGTGCCTGCTAGAGCCTGAGTGCCCGGCCGGGGCGTGCACGGTCACCGTTGCTCGCCACAGCCCGCGGCCCCCCACGACGACTTCGTCGTAGCCCGGGTACCCGATCATGACTCCGGAAGGCCGTTGGGTATCGGTGTCCGTCAGGTAGGCGCGTGCGCCGCCGAATGCGCCGGTGTGTTCGTCGACGTCCAGCAGGACGCTCACACCTCCGGTCAGCCGGGCGACGTCGCGGTGGAGGTCTTCGGCGATGTGGAGGAACATGGCGGCCGCAAGCTTGCTGTCGGCTGCTCCTCTTCCTCGCAGCCACCCGTCCACTACGTCGCCGGCTGTGGGGGCGAAGGTCCAGGCGTCTTCGTCGCCGTAGGGGGCGGTGTCCAGGCAGGCGTCGACCGCCCACTGCCGGCCCGGTCGTCCTCCGGCGACCTCCACCAGCAGCCCCACGGATCCCTTGTCGGAGTCGTACAGCCGCCGGTACGGCAGGGCCCGCTCTTCCAGCCATGACTCCGCGCAGTCCAGTACAGGCTCGTAGCTGTCGAGTCCCCCGCGGCTGGGCAGCCGCACGAGATCTTGAGCCAGCCGCACCACCGACTCGACTCGGCGACGAGCAGCAGCCACCACGTGGTCCTCGTTCACGCTTCTCCTAGGTCCGGGCCGGCGCCTACGGGCAGCCGGCGCACTTCAGATATCGACTCCAGCGGGCGTGCCGCCGCGCATGCCTCTCGGCCATGCTGCACCAGCCCGCAGGCAGCCTCCGGGCCGAGCATCACACCGCAGTCGAATCCATCCCGGCCATGGAAACTCGGTAGCGGGATCACCGCGGCGGACTCCGAAGCGACGAAGTGCCGTTCGAGCACCGTGCGCGACTCCACCAGCCCCACTTGCAGCGTCTTCACGCCGTTCCGACGCTCGGCCGGACTGCGAATCTCCATGAGGCGGTGCAGATGGTCGGCCAGCGCGCGGTGCCGCGGCGGTCCGTAGAGGACGCGGTAGTGCACCAGGTCGGGGAAGCAGCTCAGGGTGTCCTCGACCGCCCTGAGGTAGCCGGGTTCACGCGAACGCGATCCCGTCACGACGAGTTGGCGTCGTGCCCCCGTGACGACCTGGATCATGGCACGCAGCAGGTCGTCATACCGCGTGATCACCTTGGTGATGTTGTCGGTTCCCGCAACCTCCAGTGGCGTCGTTGCCTTGTCATCGTCCTGGTGCGCGAACAGCACCACAATGGGAATCTCGTACAACTTGCTCAGCGCTTTACGGTTCCGTGGACCCGTCCGTTTACGGCCCGTCTCCCACGCGCTCAGCAGCGTCGGGGAAGTCCCCCCACCCGTGATCCGATTGAGCTGATCACACGCCTGCTCCTGTGTAAGCCCCTGCGCAACCCGTGCCCGCCTTAGAGGTCCTAACAGAAGTGGTTGATCATGTGACTGTTGGCTTGTCCGCTCGTTGGTCTGGTCGTGGGGAAGAGACAGGCACGGCCGTGGATCGTGTCGGATGAACTGTGGTTGCTGATCGAGC
>NZ_BAAARK010000070.1:0-20796 GCF_039532155.1 Streptomyces lunalinharesii | reverse complement strand
TGCCGCCCGAGGAGTATTCAACCGGGCTTGCCCCGCACAAGGCGGCGAACGACGCTTCACCACGCAAGCGGTCCGCGTTGTCCCCCATGGCGATCAGCAAAACAGCGGCGCTCTGCGGTCCGACCCCTACGGCGGCGCACAGTTGAGGGTAATGCGCCTCGATCAGCTCGGACAGGCGCTTCTGGAGTTCTCGGGCCTGCTCGCTGAGCTGCTCGATTCGCTCAGCCAGCGTACGCAACGTGTACCTCGTAGCCCGCAGTACAGGATCCGTCTCCTCATCTTCGCCGAGCAACACACATGCACGAATGAGCGCTCGACGCTTCACACCAGCCAACTCTTCCCGCAATACCGGATCGGCAGTAACCAAGACAGCTTTGAGCTGGTTAACGGCCTGGGTTCGGGCTTTAACAGCAGAGTCCCTGGCCACGGTGTACATACGCGCGATCTCGATCGGGCCGTCCCCTGACTTTACTCGGGATCGCGCGCGGCCACTGAGCACGGCACGGGCGGCAGCTTCTGCATCGTCTTGGTCGGATTTTCCCCGCCGACGACGAGCCGCACGCCCCGGCCCCGGGGCCTCGATGACCTCAATGCCTTGCGACAGCAGATACCGGGTTAGGGCCGCCCCATAGTTGCCGGATCCCTCTACTCCAGCACGCCGAACGGCGCCTAACTGGGATGACCATCGCGCGAGTTGACAATACCCGGTCGAGGTGGCCGAGAAGCTCTGAATGGCCAGCGTCTTCCCCGTCATCGAAATCACGGCAGCCACGTGAAAATCTCGATGCGTGTCGACCCCAAGAATCACCTCGTCCGCACCCGGAGGAGGAGCCTTGGACTGAACAGGGCTTGTTGATTCGATCGTTCGTCCACCCACTTCGATGGTTACACACCAACGTCGCCACTAGCCCGGACGAGCGGTCGCCAGTGAGACGGTGCAGAGTCCACACGCACAGCAGTCCTCCAGACACACTCACCCGAACCAGCGTCTGTGCATACTGCCTCGCCCCGCGAACGACACAAGATCGTAAGGACACCTTGGTTCGAAAATCTCAGGAGCCAGATCCCGGAACTACGGCAGTATCGCTGTCATCCTTCCAACCACAGAGCACCAATACACCAATTCTCCGTCTCGCCAAATTGCCCGTTGAAGCCCGGCATCGTGCACGCCCCCCCCCAGCGCCTCCCCCGCTGCGTCGAGAACGGCGAGCCAGAGGAACGCAGAAACCCCCGTCGGAGCCATCCGACGGGGGTTCCTCAGCTCTCACCTGCTATCACACGCGTCTCACCAACACCGTCGATGCCGCTGGACCACAAGGCCCCCACCTGCACAAACGGCGCCGACCTAGACCACGTGGACGCCACAAGACGCTTCCGACAACCTGTGCCAGGTTGTACCTAGTGCGGCGCCCAAAATCAGCACTGGGGCGTCTTCCGGCCCGTCAGAGCGGTACTGCAGGGTGCGCATCGGTGTCTCACTCACGCCCTGCACGCTCTCACATCTCACAAACTGCCCCTATTACGGGGGGCATGGCTGTACCGGTCTGCCCAGATAGAAGACTTCCCGGACAGCGTCGCGTTCGAGGCATCGGACGGCTTCGTGTCGGATTGTGCCTTCCTCGGGGCGGCCGTCGTCGGTGCGGGGGTCAGAGTTGCGTGCCACCGCCGTCCACGGCGAGTGCGGTGCCGGTGGTGCAGGTGGCGTCGAACGTGAGGAAGAGCGCCGCCTTGGTCACTTCGGAGGGGGTCCCCAGCCGCAGCATGGGGATTTGCGCGACCAGCGCCTTCGTCGGGTCATCGAGCCAGTGCCGCCTTGCTGGCCGCGTACGCGCTGAGCATCGGCAGGCCCGGCACGTTGACGGCCGAGGTCGTGAGCACCACCCCGCTGCCCTCCACCAGGAGCGGGGCGAGCTTCTGCACGGTGAAGTACGACCCCTTGGCGTTGATGGTCGGCAGGTGGTCGTACACCTCGTCACTCGTCGCCTCGAACGGTGCGGAGCCGGTGCCGCCGGCAGGGGCGAACAGGGCGTCGACCGTGCCGAACTCGGCCCGCACCCGGTCAGCCAGCGCGTCGATGGGGGCAGTGACGCCGCGTCGCTGCGGACCGCGATCGCGTGCTCGCCGAGTTGGTCGCGGGCGGCCCTCAGCTTGTCCGGGTCGCGCCCGGTGATCAGCACGCGCGCGCCCTCGTCCGCGAGCGACCGGGTGGTGGTACGGGCGCTCGCTCCCGGCGGGTGGAGCGTGGCGGCGGTGGTCAGTGAAGAGCCGGCCGCAGCGTGATCACGACCTTGCCGTGGACGTGGCGTCCGGCTTGCAGGGTCACGGCTTCGCGGATCCGCTCGATCGGGAAGGTCGCGGCGATCGGCACGGTGAGCGTGCCGGCGAGGAGCGCTTCGCCGATCCGCTCCATGGCGTCCGGGCCCGCGTCGAAGCCCCCGGTCGCGCGGACGCCGGCGGGCGGATGGGGACCCGCGGCGATCGTGGAGATCCGCTCCGGCGGCACGCCGAGCGCGAGCGCGGTCTCGGCCGTTTCCATGCCGAACAGGTCGGTCGCCGCGGTCACCCCCTCGGGAGCCAGCGCCCGTACCCGGTCCGCCAGTCCGGGTCCGTAGGCCACCGGCTCGGCACCGAACTTGCGCAGGAACGCGAACGTGCTCTCCGCGGCGGTCCCGATCACCCTGGCGCCGGCGAGCTGCGCGAGCTGTACGGCGAACACGCCCACGCCGCCCGCGGCGCCGCCGACCAGGACCGTGTCGCCGGACCGCAGGTCGATCGCCGCCAACGCGGCGGCGGCGGTCATGCCGGCCACCGGAAGCGTGCTCGCCACCTCGTCGCTGACGCCCTCCGGCGTGCGCCAGAGCGGCTCGGTCGCCTCGGCGGGCGTCTTGACCACCACGAAGTCGGCGACGGCCCTGCCCAGCGCGCCGCCGTAGACGCGGTCGCCGACAGCGAATCCCGTGGCTCGGGCGCCGACCTCGTCGACGACGCCGGCGAAGTCGTACCCGAAGCCGGCCGGCACGTCGATGCCGAACCGGGCCGCGGCCTCGGGCTGCGAGGCAATGCCCCAGTCCATGGGATTCAGACCGGCGGCCGTGACCCGGACGCGGACCTCGCCCGGCCCGGCATGGGGTTCCGGAACCTCCCGCAGCTCAAGTACTTCGGGACCACCGAACGCCTCGTAGACAACAGCACGGCTCATGAATACTCCCAGCAGACACAGTGACGGGACTTGGTGCCATCACCATACACGGGTGACGGTACCAAGTCCCGTACGATGTCCTCATGGCCCGCTGGAAACCCCACGCCCCCGAGCGACTGCTCGTCGCCGCCCTTGAACTGTTCGAGGAACGGGGCTACGAGCACACGACGGTCATCGAGATCACGGAGCGCGCCGGGCTGACGAAGAGCACCTTCTTCCGGCACTTCCCGGACAAGCGGGAGGTGCTCTTCGGCGGGGGCACGATGGCCGGACTGCTCGTCGACGGGATCGACACGGCACCGGCCGGGGCCAGCCCCCTCGAAGCAGTGGCGCACGCTCTGGACGCGATCGGCAGGGCCGCCTTCACCTCCGATCGCCGCGAGTTCAGCGCCCGGAGGTCGGCCGTGGTCGCCGCCAACCCGGAACTGCGCGAACGCGAGGCGCTGAAGGAACTCGGCCTCATCGCCTCGATGATCGACGCGCTCAAGCGCCGCGGCGTTCCCGACCTGACCGCGCGCGTCGCCGCCGAACTGGGCGCGCTCGCCTGGAAGATCGCCTACGAGCGCTGGCAGGACACGACCAACCGCGACGACTTCGCCGAACTCGCGCGCCGGACCCTCACCGAAGTGCAGGCCGCCAGCACCGCGTGCTGACGGCGGGCCCAGGCACGACAGGACAGCCGGAGTGCCACGGGACTGGGCTGCCCCGTAGATGCGGTCGACAGGCGGACGTGCCTGGGGGCAGTCGATGCGCCATGGCCCGCGCCACGGTCGAGTCGGGGCACCGGAGCAACCGCGACGGGCCGGGCGGAGTCCCGGACCCGTGTGCCGCGCGCGGCGGTGATCAGTGCGTGCTCGCCTTGTGCAGTGCCTGTTCCAGGTCGGCCCACAGGTCCTCGACGTCCTCGATGCCGACGGCGAGACGGATGGTGCCCTCGTCGATGCCGGCCGCGGCCCTGGCCTCGGGGGTGAGCTGGCGGTGCGAGGTGCTGGCCGGGTGCAGGACGAAGGTGCGGACGTCGCCCAGCGAGGCATTGACGGAGGCGAGTTCGACGCTGGCCATCAGCGCCCGACAGGCTCCCGCGCCGCCTTCGACGTCGAAGGCGAGCAGGCCCCCTCCGCCGGACAGTTGACGCCGGGCGACGTCGTGGTCGGGGTGGCTGTCCAGCATCGGGTAGTGGACGGCGAGCACGGCCGGGTGGGCGGCGAGGCGGGTGGCCAGGGCGAGCGCGTTCGCGCACTGCCGGGCGACGCGCAGGCCGAGGGTCTGCATGCCGCGCAGGGTCAGCCAGGCGGCGAACGGGTCCAGGACGGCGCCGTGTTCGAGGGAGTGCTCCCACACCCTGCGGTGGGTTGCGGCGTCGCGGAAGACGGCGACGCCGCCGAGGATGTCCGCGTGGCCGCCCAGGTACTTGGTGGCCGAGTGGAGCACGAGGTCCGCGCCGTGTTCCAGGGGGCGGCAGAGCAAGGGGGTGGCGAAGGTGTTGTCGACGACGGTCAGTACGTCCTCGCGGTCCGCCACCGAGGCGGCCAGCGCGCTCAGGTCGCAGACCCAGGTGGTGGGGTTGGCGATGGTCTCCAGATACAGGACCCGGGTCCTGGGGCGCAGCGCGGCGCGCACCTCCTGGGCGTCCTGCCCGGAGACGAAGGTGACCTCCACGCCCCAGCGTTCGGCCAGGTCCGTGAGGGCGGCGTGGGTACCGCCGTAGAGGCTGCGTTGGGCGATCACGTGGTCGCCGGAGCCGAGGAGGGTGTGCAGGACCGTGCTGATCGCGCCCATGCCGGAGGCGGTGGCGAGGGCGGCCGCGCCGCCTTCCAGGCCGGCCACGGCCGCTTCGAAGGTGCGGACCGTGGGGTTGCCGTGGCGGGCGTAGACGAAAGCCCCGTCCGGGGAGGCGAAGGCCTCGGCCAGTGCCTCGGCGTCCTCGAAGCGGAAGACGTGCCCCTGGTAGAGGGGTGTGGTCAGCGGGGTGCTCCCGGAGACGTCCGGAAGCACGTGGTGGACGGTGCGGGTCTGCGGGCGAAGGGTCATGACGGGAAGTCTGCGAGGAAGGCGGTTGCGGCAACAGAACCAATCGTGCAGATTGGTTTGCCGATGAGGCCAATGACGCCGGGCGAACCGGTTGAAGCCGTGGAATCCCTGACCGCCCGGCTGGGGCGCTGGTCCGCCGGCCGGGGCCCGCTCTACCTGCTCCTGGCGGGACGGCTCCGGCAGATGATCGAGGACGGACTGCTGCGCCCGGGCGCACCACTGCCGGCGGACCGTGCTCTGGCCGCAGCGCTGGCGGTGGGTCGCAGCACGGTCGTCGCGGCGTACGAAACCCTGCGGCAGGAAGGGCGGATCACCCGCCGGCAGGGCAGTGGCACCCGGGTCGCCGACGCAGCGCTCGCACCGGTCGGCGACACTCCCGAAGAGGCCGCCGGCCCCGCCAGGGCGCACGACACCTCCAACCCCCTCTTCCTCCATCTGCTCGAACCCGCCGACGGCGTCATCATGTTGAGCTGTGCCGCCCCCGCCGGCCCGCCCCCGCAGCTCGTGGACGCCTACCGCACGCTCACCTTCCCGTCCGACGGTGACCTCGGCTACCACCCGGCCGGATTCCCGGCGCTGCGCGAGGCGATCGCCGCGCGGTTCACCGCCCGGGGCGTTCCCACCGGGCCCGAGCAGGTCCTGGTCACCACGGGCGCCCAGCAGGCCCTTTCCCTGCTCACCCGACACCTGGTGTCGCCGGGGGACCGCGTGCTGGTGGAGGCCCCGACCTACGCGGGGGCGCTGGACGTCTTCCGGGAGGCCGCCGGCGTTCCGCTTGCGGTGCCCAGCGGCGTGGACGGGATCGACGTGACCGCCGCCGAGCGCGCCATGGCCGCCGAACGCCCCGCGCTCGGCTACGTCATCTCCTGCTTCCACAACCCCACGGGCGGCGTACTGCCACCGCTGGCCGGCCGCCGGCTCGTCACAGCGGCGCGACGGCACGGCGTACCGCTCATCGACGACGAGGTCCTGGCCGAACTCCCCCTCAGCGCCCCCGCCCCCCAACCACTCGCCGCGTTCGGCGACGTCATCAGCATCGGCTCCCTGAGCAAACTGCTCTGGGGCGGACTGCGCATCGGCTGGGTACGGGGCGACGCGGGACTGGTCTCCCGACTGTCCCGCCTCAAGGCCCTGCACGATCTGGGCACCGACGTACCCACCCAACTGGCCGCCGTACGCCTGCTGGCAGGACTGGACGAGCTCCTGGCCCCGCGCCGCGCCCGACTGCGGGCCTGCCACGACCACCTGCGGGCCGAACTGGAGCGACTGCTGCCCTCATGGCACTGCCCACCGGTCCCGGGCGGCCAGACGCTGTGGGCACGGCTACCGCACGGCGACGGCGTCTCCTTCGCCCAACTCGGCCTGCGCCACGGCGTGGCCGTGCTCCCGGGAGCAGCCCTCGACCCCACCGGCCGCAGCCACGCCCACCTGCGACTGCACTTCCTCCACGAGCCGGAGGTACTGACACAGGCAGTCGAACGACTCGCCCACGCCTGGCACGCCTACCAGGACGCACCACCCCGCCCCCGCACAGGCACCGCACTCAACGCCATCACCGTGTGACCCCCGACGCACAACTACCCCACGCCGGAAGGGGGGCGGAATCTGGTCCTCGTCGACTGTCAACTGGCCTTCGGGGTACCCCTGTTCATGGACAGCCGGCGGCCGGGCTCGTCGCGCCGATCGCGGGTGGCGCGACGGTGGAGGAACGTAGCTCGCCTCAATGCTCACACCTGGCCGAAATATGATCGATCAAATGTGAATACCCCTGGTAATGTCCGGCCAGCCCGCGAAAGCTCCCACCACGGCCGACGGAGATTCGGCCGTCACGAGGTGACGGTCCCGCGGGTACACGGCAACTCGGCTATCCAGCCGCCCGATTGGACGACCGGCGGCCCCGCTGCGCGCCGGCCAGGGGGGACCTTTCGATGTCCGTCACACTGCGCGCAAAGAAGGCAGCAGGTACATTCGCTGCCGCCCAGAAAGCACTGAACGGCTGACGACATGCCGAACCTGCGCCGAATCCTGGCCGTGGGCACGTTGACCGCCGCACTCGGAGGTGCGGCGGTCTACGGTGGCCTGCGCTACGCCAACAGCATCAACAACGACCTGGCAGCTGGCCCGCCCCAGCCGACCGTCACCACCACGGCGCCAAGTGCCCCCTACGGCACCGGTGATCCGTCCCACTACCGCTACGGCGCCCCCATCGCCCGCGCCGCCGGCGGCGAGGTGATCGCCTACACCCCTCGCCACGAAGCGCAACGGATGCTGACGATCCCGTTCACGATCACGAACAACGGCGGCACGGCCGCCTCCTACCAGGCCACCGTGACCGTCACGGTCACCACCGGCGAGCATGCCGGACATGCCGACACCGTGACCATCTCCAGCGAGGGGCTGCTGCCGCCCAAGAACACGATGGCCACCCAGGCACGCTTCCAAAGCCTGGGCGCCATCCCCTCCCGCGACCTCGAAGTCCGCATCCTCCACGTGGAGAAGAAGGGCACCGCGTGAGATCACATCGCGAAGAACCGCGGTGGCGGTCCAGGCCACCACCACACGGACTGGGGCTGGGGGTTGTGAGCGGCACCGTCTGGTGGAACGAGGCGCTCCTTCGGCGCGCTGGCCTCGGGCCCGAAAACGGCGAAGTCGGCGGCGACGGACAGGCCACCGCGCCCGCGCCGACGCCTCCGCCCTCCCCGAACGCAGCAACCCGGTACCGCTGGGTCTTCTCCCTAACCCGACCACACCACCCGACGCCGTGACGCGCTCCTGGCACCCGGGACGGGGGAGCAGGGGAAACCGATCAGAAGTGCACGGTCGAAACGGTGTAGACGACCGGGTGTCCGGGCTCGTCGTCGCTGACCACGATCTGCTGGGACGGCTGCGGCGCCGGGCGGTTGACCGTGGTGCCCCGCCAGGGCCAGTTGGCGCTGAAGTCCCAACCGACCTTGGCGGCCTGTTCCGCAGGGATCGGGACCGCGCCCTTCTTGAGGGCGGCGGTGCTGGTGCCGACGGCCGCGAGGTACTTCTCCAGGCCCCAGTCGTTCGTCCGGAACTGCACGAACAGCGAACTGGTCTGCCAGGAGTTGGTCTCGTAGTAGTAGACCGGGGTGGAGCCGATGGGCACCGGGACGTCGTAGATCCGCTGCTGGAGCTTGGAGGGGAAGGCGTTGGTCAGGCCGGTGGCGGCGGCCTCGGACTCCTTGTCCTCGCCGCTGTCCCGGCTCTGTTCGGCCGAGATGACGAAGTAGCCGGCCGGGATCGTGATCAGCAGGAAGACGACCAGCGCCATCAGCAGGGGCCGGCGGGGCCGGGGGCGGGGCGCGGCGGTGGGGTGGTGCTCGTCGGGCATGGCGGCGGGATCCGGTTCGGTCATCGGCGGCCGGACCGTTCGTAGCGCTCGTAGCGCTCCACGCGGCGGCGGTTGGCGCGCCGGAAGCGGCGGGCCACCAGGCGGGCCAGGTCGGCGGCGCCGACCATGCCGGCCTCGGGGCCCAGCTGGGCCTTGGTGAGGGTGGCCTCGGGGCGGTAGCCGCGGCCGGTGAGGTGGCGCCGGAAGGCGTCCCGGGCCGGGCCGATCAGCAGGTCGTCGGCGGCGCTGACGCCACCGCCGATGACGAAGCAGGACGGGTCGAGGGCGGCGGCGAGGTTGGCGATGCCGACGCCGAGCCACTGGCCGATGTCCTGGAGGAGTTCGACGCACATCGCGTCGCCCTCCCGGGCCAGCTCGGTGATCAGCGGTCCGGTGATGTCACCGACCCGTCCGCCGACCCGCTCGATGATGTTGTACGCGACCGGGGAGTCGGCCGCGGCCAGTTCCCTGGCCTCGCGGACCAGGGCGTTGCCGGAGCTGTACTGCTCCCAGCAGCCGCGGTTGCCGCACGGGCAGCGGTGGCCGCCGGGGACCACCTGCATGTGGCCGAATTCGCCCGCCACCCCGTACTTGCCGCGCTTGACAGCGCCGTCCTCCAGGATGGCGCCGCCGATGCCGGTGCCGAGCGTGATCATGACGAGGTGGTCCTGGCCGCGGCCGGCGCCGAACCGCCACTCCGCCCAGGCGGCGGTGTTGGCGTCGTTGTCGACCATCACCGGGACCGCCAGCCGGCCGGCGAGCCGGTCGCGCAGCGGCTCGTTGCGCCAGTTCAGGTGCGGGGCGAAGAGCACCCGGGAGCGGTCGGCGTCCACCCAGCCGGCCGCGCCGATGCCGACCGCGTGCACGTCGTGCCGGTCGGAGAGGTCCAGCACCAGTTCGGTGATGGTGTCCTCGACGACCTTGGGGCTCTTGGACTTGTCCGGCGTCTCGGTGCGGACCTTCTCCAAGATGGTGCCGTCGGCGTCGACCACGCCGGCCATCACCTTGGTGCCGCCGATGTCGATGCCGACGGTGGGCACCCGGGGGGCGGTCAGGTGGGAGCGGCGCTCTCTGGTCCCGACGGTGCGCAGGACGGTGGCGCGGGCGCTCCCGCGGGGCGCCCGGTCCCGGTACATGCTCATCGGATCACCCCCCGGACCTCGTCGCCGGTGCGGCGGCCGGGACAGCCGGGGCGGCTGCCGTTACGGTCTCGACGGCTGCGTGCGCGCAAGAGTCGTCTCGTCCCTGCGGGTGTCGGGGAGGCCGGGGGCCTCGGTGGATGGTCCGCTGCGATTGTGCATCACCCGCACCGTCCGGCGCACCGCGGTGCGGGGCGCCGGACGGCTCTGCGGCCGGGGGCCGGTGCGGGGTGCGGCGCGGGTTCACTCGGGCCGGTGACCGCCGGGGAACTCCGTCGGGCCGGTGCGGGCCAGTTCGTGGCTGAGCTGTTCCAGCTCGCTGCCGCCCGCCATTTGGCGGGTCAGCTCCTCCAGCGCGATCTCCGACTTCAGGTGGCTGCCGGCCATCGTGCCTCGCTTGAGCAGGACGAAGCGGTCGCCGACCAGATAGGCGTGGTGCGGGTTGTGGGTGATCAACACCACGCCGAGGCCGGCGTCCCGGGCGGCCGCGACGTACTTGAGCACCACCCCGGACTGCTTCACGCCGAGCGCCGCGGTCGGCTCGTCCAGGACGAGGACCTTGGCGCCGAAGTAGACCGCGCGGGCGATGGCGACGCACTGCCGTTCGCCACCGGAGAGGGTGCCGATGGGCTGGTCGACGTCGCGCAGGTCGATGCCCATCCGCAGCAGTTCGGCGCGGGTGGTCTCGCGCATGGTGCGCACGTCGAGCCGGCGGAACGGGCCGACGCCGGTCCTCGGCTCGGAGCCAAGGAAGAAGTTCCGCCACACCGGCATCAGCGGCACCACGGCCAGGTCCTGGTAGACCGTGGCGATGCCGCGGTCCAGGGCCTCCCTCGGGGAGCTGAGCCGGGCCTCCTCGCCCTCGATGCGGAAGGCGCCGGCGTCGTGCCGGTGCAGCCCCGCGATGATCTTGATGAGGGTGGACTTGCCGGCGCCGTTGTCACCGAGGACGCAGGTGATCTCGCCCGCGTGCACCTCCAGCGAGACGCCCGTCAGCGCCTTGACGTTGCCGTAGAACTTGCTGACGTCGTCGAGTTCGACCAGCGCCGTCATGACTTGTCCTCCGCCCGCTTGCGGACCCAGGCGTTCAGGAGCGTGGCGAGCAGCAGCATCGCGCCCAGGAAGAACTTGTACCAGTCCGGGTTCCACTGCGCGTAGACGATGCCCTTGCTGGCCATGCCGAAGATGAACGCGCCGACCGCGGCGCCGATCGCCGAGCCGAAGCCGCCGGTCATCAGGCAGCCGCCGACCGCCGCCGCGATGATGTACAGGAACTCGTTGCC
The DNA here is from genome assembly GCF_039532155.1 of Streptomyces lunalinharesii. NCBI lineage: Bacteria > Bacillati > Actinomycetota > Actinomycetes > Kitasatosporales > Streptomycetaceae > Streptomyces > Streptomyces lunalinharesii. The sequence goes on along the minus strand of NZ_BAAARK010000070.1, from coordinate 9,789 downwards.
GACGCCGTCGCCGGACTGGATCGCGTCGTAGGAGAACAGCAGGTGCTGGCCCGAGATCCAGGCGGCGAACGCGACGCCCATGTAGAGGCCGATCTTGGTGCGGGTAACCGGGACGCCGACCGCCCGGGCCGCATCCGCGTTGCCGCCCACCGCGAAGATCCAGTTGCCGGCCCGGGTCCGCAGCAGGATCCAGGTGGCGACGGCGACCAGCACCAGCCACCACACGATGGTGATCTGGATGTCCACGCCGCCGATGTCCAGGTGCGAGGCGAAGAGCGCGCGGGCGGAGTCGAAGCCCTCCATGTCGGCGATCGACTTGGTCGAGACGGTGCCGCTGATCAGTTTGGTGAAGCCCAGGTTGAGGCCGGTGAGCATGAAGAAGGTGCCCAGGGTGATCACGAAGCTGGGCAGCTTCGTCCGGGTCAGCAGCACCCCGTTCAGGACCCCGATGGCGAGGGTGACCAGCAGCGACACCCCGACGCCGACCCAGGTGTTGGCGGTCATCTGGTAGCTGAACATCGACGAGATCAGCGCCGAGCTGACCACCATCACGCCGGCCGACAGGTCGAACTCCCCGCCGATCATCAGCAGCGCCACCGGCACCGCCATGATGCCGATCGTCGAGGAGGCGTACAGGACCGTGGAGAGGCTGGCCGGCCGCAGGAACGGTTCCGCGATCAGCGAGAAGAAGACGAAGACCGCGAGGGCGCCGACCACCGAGCCCAGCTCGGGGCGGCCCATCAGCCGGCGGGTCAGGGAACGGTGCAGCAGCCGCTCGTCGCCCGCGCCGTCGGACGGCGCGGGCTGCCGGGTCGGTGCGTCGGCCGTGCTCATCGGGTCCCCCGCTTCGTGTACTCCCCCAGCGCGGCGGCGTCCTTCTTGGTGATCACCTGCGGTCCGGTGAACACCGGCTTGCCGCCGCCGAGGACGTCGGCGTTGTACTTGTACAGCCACAGCAGGTCGACCGCCTGGTACCCCTGGAGGTAGGGCTGCTGGTCGACCGCGAAGCCCAGCGAGCCGTCCTTCAGGCCGTTCGCGACCTGCGCGTTGAGGTCGAAGGTGTCGACCTCGGCCTTGCTGCCGGCCTGCTCCTTGGCCTTGACGGCGGTGGGGGCGAACGGCGCGCCGAGGGTGACCACGGCGTCGATGTCCGGGTCCGCCTGGAGCTTGGACTCGATGGACGCCTGGACGTCGGGCATGTTGGTGCCCTCGACGTAGAGCTTCTGGAACTGCCCCTTGAAGGTCTTCGCTGCGCCGTCGCAGCGCTGCTCGTGACCGACGTTGCCCTGCTCGTGCAGGACGCACAGGGCCTTCTTCTTGCCGCGCTTGGTCAGCTCCTCGCCGACCGCCTCGCCGGCCACCGTCTCGTCCTGCCCGACGTGGGTGAGCGCGCCGAACGCCTTGGACTCCTCGGCGCCGGAGTTCACCGTGATCACCGGGATGCCGGCCTTCTCGGCCTTGAGGACCACGTCCTTCATCGCGTCCGGCTTGGCCAGCGAGACGATCAGCCCGTCGACCTTCTGGTCGATGTAGGACTGCACGAGCTGGCTCTGCCGCTGGGCCTCCTTGTCGTGCGCGTAGACGAAGTTGATGTTGTCCTTGACGGCGGCCTGCTCGGCGCCGTTCTGCACGATGTCCCAGAAGGTGTCGCCGTCTCCCGAGTGGGTGACCATCGCGAAGGTCCACCGGGGAGTGTGCACGGCGGACTTCCCGCCCGCGCTCTGCGCGGCGCGCTCTTCGGCGCGCTTGCCGCCGGTGCTGCTGCACCCCGCCAGGGAGGCGCCGAGCACCGCCGCCAGCACGGCGCCCACGACGCGTCCTCTTCTTCGAACCCTTGCCACGAGGACTTGCCTTTCCCGCTCTAGCCGCTGTCCCGGCTCTGTCTGGTGTCGCCGCGGCACCGGCCGGCGGCCGGACCGGGCAACCTTGCAAGTATCCGTTACCGGCGTTCTGTACCGTTTCATGGGGTCCTGGCCCCGGCCGACGCGCACCGGGTGATAAGGGCTCGCAGGGTGCCCGACCGGTCGCTCCCGGGCCGGGCCGTGCTGACGCAGATCATGGTGGACCGCCTTCGCTCCCCCGCCGCCGGATGGCGGCTGGAGGAGTTCTAGCGGCGCGCGTCGCACCGCGTCAATGGTTTGTCAGAACATTCTGACGAGAGGGCCGGCGCGCGTTCCGCCCCCGGCACCCTACGGTCGCACGCCGCCCGACCGACACCGCACGGCTACGGCCGGACCAGCAACTGGAACTCGAAGGCGTAGCGGGTGGCCCGGTAGACGTGCGAGCCGAACTCCACCGCGCGACCGGTGTCGTCGAAGGTCGTGCGCTCCATCGTGAGCAGCGGCGCCCCTTCGGGTTCGTCGAGCCGGGCGGCCTCCTCGGCGCTCGCCGCGCGGGCGCCGACCGCCTGGCGGGCGCTGTGCAGCGTGATCCCGGCGGCCCGCATCAGGCGGTACAGGCCGGTCTCCTCCAAGTCGGCGGTCTCCAGCTTCAACAATCCGACCGGGAGGTGGTTGCGCAGGTGGGCGACCGGTTCGCCGTGAGTCAGCCGGAGCCGCTCCACCAGGGCGACCTCCGTGCCCTCGGCGAGCCCGAGGGCGGCGGCGACCTCGGCGTCCGCCGCGGTGGTGGTGTTCAGCAGGACGCGGGTGGCCGGCTTCTGCCCGGCCGCCTCCAGGTCGTCGTAGAGGCTGCTGAGTTCCAGCGGGCGCTTGACCTGGCTGTGCACGACCTGGGTGCCGATGCCGCGGCGACGGACCAGCAGCCCCTTGTCGACCAGCGACTGGATGGCCTGGCGCACCGTGGGCCGGGACAGGCCGAGCCGACCGGCCAGTTCGATCTCGTTGCCGAGCAGGCTGCCGGGGGCCAGCCGGCCGTCCTCGATCGCCGCCTCCAACTGCTGGGACAGCTGGAAGTACAGCGGCACCGGACTGTTCCGGTCCACGCTGAACTGGACGGGGCCCTCGGCGCCCGCGGCATCTGCATCGCGTTTCCCCACGTTCGCGAGCGTAACCGTCCGCACAGGTGACGGGAAGTCTTCAGGTCACATTGTCCGGACAAGGGCGGTCGGGCGTCCCGAAGGACGGCACGTCTCCGGCGCCGCCGGGCCGCACGGGCGCCGCTGCGCTGCGCGGCAGCGCCGCCGGGCTACCAGGGCAGCGGGCGGCCGTCTCGGAAGAAGCCGCCGGTGGGTCCGCCGTCGGGCAGCATCGCCGCGTGCCGGACGCCCGCCGCACCCGGCGCCACCGGTCGGCCGCCCGGCCGACCGGTGGCGGCGGCGAGCATCCGGGTCAGCGCGTTGAGCGCGGCCTTGGAGGCGGTGTACGCGGGGGTGCCGCCGCCCATGTTCGTCGGCGATGCGTGCGGTCGGGGTGGCGGAGGGGGCGGGTGTGCTGGCGGCGGTGGCCGGCATGGGTGCTCCTGGAGGCGGTGGCGGGCGGTGGGGTGGTGCGGACGTGCCCGGCCGGTCACGGGCGGGCACCGTCACCGGGCCTCGTCCGCCCGGACGGCCGCCGACGCGGGGGGCGACCGCAGTGGCGCGTCCCGCCGCGTCCTTCGCCGAGGCACGGATCCCGACGCCCAGCAGCAGCGGGCCCAGCAGCGGGCCGACGGCGGCACCCGCCAACAGCCCGCCCTGCATCGCCGTCTGCCCCCGGCCGGTCGGCGCTGGCCTGGCGCGCGGACGACCACCGCACGGTGCTGCGCGACATCCTCGAAGCGGTCCGGCCGGCCCGGGCCGCCGCGTGACGTCCCGTCAACGGGCCAGCCGGCCGGCCGCGGCGCCCGGTCGCCGTCGGGCTACTTCATCCAGGCGTCCTCGTACCTGCCGTAGGTCCCGTCGTGGGTGGCGAGGTGGACCCACTGGTTGACGTACGCGGTGAACTGGGCGTCGCCGCGGGGCAGCGCGTACGCCTTCTCGGAGAAGGTGAACGGCTGGTCCGGGTGGACCGCGCAGAGCTCGGGGTGGATCTTGGCCTGGTAGCGGGTCTCGCTGGCGTCGGTCATCATCACGTCCTGGCGGCCGGCGATGATCTCGTCGAAGATCGTGGTGTTGTCCGGGTGCACGGTGAGGGTGGCCCGCTTGACGTGGGCGCGGGCGAACTGCACGTTGGTGCCGCCGGGGTTGACCACGACGCGGACGCCGGGCCGGTCGATCTGGTCCAGGGTCCGGTACTTGTCCTGGTCGGCGCAGCGGACGACGGGGGTCTTGCCGTCGGTGCGGGTCGGCTCGCTGAAGGCCACTGAGCGGGCCCGGGCCAGGGTGATCGAGACGCCGCCCATGGCGATGTCGCAGCGGCCGGCGGTCAGGTCGCCGACCAGCCCGGACCAGGTCGTCGGGACGTAACGGGGCGTGGCGTCCAGGCTCTTGGCGAGGTCCCGGGCCATGTCGACGTCCACTCCGCGGTAGTCGCCGGTGGCCGGGTCGCGGTAGCTGAACGGGCGGTAGTCGCCGGTGGTGCAGACCCTCAGCACGCCGCGGCGCGGGACCTCGTCCAGGAGCGTGGCCGGCCGCCGGTCCCGCTGGGCGGCGGCCGCGGCGGCGCCGGCTGTCGGGGCGGAGGCGTACGAGGCCGCCGGGGCGGCGGCGGTGGCGACGAGTAGACAGGCCAGGGCGGGGAGGGTCGCGGCGCGCTTCATCGTGGGCTGACTCCTGATCAGGTGGGCGGAGCGCTCAGGGTGGCAGAGCCCGGCCGCCCGGTGAAGCCCCCGACCGACCCCTGGAACACCCCCAGGACGCCGCCCGCCCGGGCCGTATTCCGGCCCCGGGCCGGCCCGGCCAGCTCAGGCCCCGTACGGATCCAGCGCGCCGGCCCGGCCCGGCTGCTCCGGCACCGCGTCGGCGAGCCGCGCCAGCAGGTCCGCCGCGCGCTTGGCCACCGTCTCGCGGTCGCCCTCCGACAGGGCCGCGCCCATGCCCACGGCGACGGCGCCGGCGGCTATCCACTCCGGTGCGGTCTCGGTGGTCACCCCGCCGGTCGGCACCAACGGCGCCTGCGGCAGGGCGGCGCGGACGTCGCTGACCCAGGAGGGGTGGTGGCCGGCGGCCGGGAACAGCTTGAGCGCGTCCGCGCCGAGCTCCAGGCCGCGCACGATCTCGGTGGGGGTGGAGACCCCGGCGAAGACCGGGACGCCGTAGCGGTGGCCGGTGCTAATCACCGAGGCGTCCAGGCTCGGGGCGACCAGGAAGCGGGCGCCGGCGTCCACCGCCATCCGGGCCGACGCGGCGTCGAGGACGGTGCCGGCGCCGATGACCGCGTCGTCCCCCAACTCGCGGGAGAGGGTGGTGACCGCCTCCAGCGCGAAGGGCGTGGTGAGGGATATCTCCAGGCTCGTGATGCCGGCCGACAGCAGGGTGTCGGCGGTGGCGCTCGCCTCGTCGTAGGTCTTGCTGCGGACGATGGCGAAAACGCGCTGCGCCAGTGCGGCCCGGGTGATCTCCCAGCGATACACGGCAGTTCGCCGTCCTTCCTTCTGCTTAGACGCCCGCGCCGCGGCGAGGCGGCTCACGACTGACCCAGCACCATCCGGGGCGCGCCGCGCCGGCCGACCACTCATGGCCCCTTTGCCGCCGATGCCCGCCCGTTCCTCGTTTCTACCGAAACGCTACCGGCAACCACTGACAATCCTCTCTCGGGGTGCGCCCCCGTGCGCCCCTTCTGCCGAGAATGGGCGAAGGAGAGGGGCGAGTGGCAGGTGGGACCGGGGTTTTCGGGGGAGCACGACGGCGGCCGGGGTGCATGGGCACCCCGGCCGCCGTGTGCGCCGCTCGTGCGGCTGGATCGTCCGTCGGTTTCAGCAGCCGAAGTTGACGAGGTTGAAGGTGGCGTAGTGGTCGGCGGTGTAGTAGTCCTCCTGCTGCTGCTCACCGGCGACGATGCGCCGGGCGCCACGGTCCGGCGAGCCCGGCGTGACCACGGTGTACTCGTGGTAGTAGCCGGTCGTCTGGGACGGCAGGATGCCCTCGCGGTTGTCGAAGACGGTGCCGTCCTTCGGGTACGGGAAGGGGCCACCCTTGTCGATCAGGTCCAGGGTGTCGTGCGCCTGGGACGGCAGCTTGGAGTAGCAGACGCTGCCGACCGACGTGACGTGGACGGTCGCCGCGTGGACCGCGGCGTGGTGCGTCGGGGCGGCGGGCGTCGCGGCGACCGCCGTGCCACCGAGGAGAAGGGCCGATGCGAGGGCGCCGGCGGCGCCGATCCTGGTCATCCGTGGGGGGATTCTCATGCGAACCAGCATGACGCGCGTAGACATGCCCCTGTCAATCCCAAGGAGCCGATGTTTCCCGGGAGTTCACACGGACCCCGCAGGGTCACCCCAAGACGTCCCGAATATTCCACCCCGGCCACCCAGGTCACCCAGGTCACCCCGGCCACCCCGGCATCAACTGCCCCTTAGCCCCCGCGTCCCCGCGTCCTCGTCCACACCGTGCGGGCCGTGCGGGCCGTGCGGGCCGTGCGGGCCGTGCGGGCCGTGCGGGCCGTGCGGGCCGTCGAGCGCTCCCTGGGATTCCCCTGCGGCGCGGCCGGGACTCCTTGCCTCGACTCTTTGCCTCAGAGGCAAAACTTTTGCCTCTGAGGTGAAGGCTGGCTATACCGGAAGCATGACCGAGCTGCCCGATCCGCCCTCCGGCCCCGCCCCGGAGGAGCTGTCGACCGCCGTGGCACCGCGCCTGCGCGAGCTGCGGCGGCACAGCGCACTGACGCTGGAGACCGCGGCCCGGCGGGTGGGGCTGTCGCCCGCGCACCTGTCCCGGCTGGAGACCGGTCAGCGACAACCCTCGCTGCCGATGCTGCTGGCCCTGGCCCGGACGTACGGAACCACGGTATCCGACCTGCTCGGCGAGACCGCCCCGGAGCACGACCCGATCGTGCGGGCCGCCCGCGCCGAGCCCTCGGAGGCCGGCGGTTGGACGTACCGGACCGTCGGCGGGGCCGGTCGCGCCATGCAGGCGCTGCGGGTGCACGTGCCGCAGCGGGCGCAGGGCGACCTGGTGCGGGTGCACCCCGGCGAGGAGTGGGTCTACGTCCTCACCGGACGGCTGCGGCTGACGCTCGGCGAGACGGTGCACGTGCTGGATCCGGGCGACGCCGCGCACTTCGACTCGCTCACCCCACACCGGCTGGCGGCCGCCAGCCTCGGCGGGACGGAGCTGTTGTTCGTGCACACCCTGCTGCAGAGCGGCGCGGCCGAGCTGTGCCTGGGCGATCGCACCCCGCACCGTCGCGGCGGCTGACCCCGCCCGTCACCCGCCGTCCACCGTTCCGGAAGGGAAGGACCGTCCGCCGTGCCCGACCACACCACTCCCGCCCCCGCCACGCCCCCGCCCGCCGAGGGCGCGTCCGACGCCGCGGCCCCCCGTCGCTACGTCGAGAACAAGCCACCGCGCGGTCTGTACGTGCGGGTCTTCATCTACGTCGTCGCCACCCACGTGCTGCTCGCCTTCATGAGCGTGCTGGTGCTCGTCGCCAAGTCCCGCTAGGCCGCGGCGGGCCGGGCCCCCTTGCCGCGCCCCGGCGATCGGGTGAACCCTGCTGCCACACCCTGCCCGACGCGCGCCCGGCAGCGCACCCGCGGCGCGACGCACGCACCAGACTCGTCCGTGAACCTCGCTGCACCGAGGAGGACCGAAGGATGCACCGTACGCGCACCGCGGCCGCCACCGGCCTCGCCGTGACCCTCGCCGTGATCCCGCTGGCGGGCATGGCGGGGCCGTCCGGCGCCGCGCCGGCCCGAGCGGCCGACGGCGCCCGGGCCAGACCCGCCACCGCCACCCTCTCCCCCGCCCCGCAGTCCGTCCACGACCGCTCCGACCACCTCACCGTCACCGGCACCGTGACCCTCGTCGCCGGGCCGAAGACCGACGCGGCGGCGCTGGCACTGGTGACGAAGTCCCTCAAGGCCGCGGGCGCCCAGCACGTCGTGCGGACCGGTCGGGTCGCCCCGCAGGCCGGGCGGCTGACCGTCTACGTGGACGGGCCGGGCGCGGCGCGCACCCTCACGGCGTTGGGCGCGCGCGGCACCGCCGGCCTCCCGGCCGAGGGCTACGCACTGGCCGTCGCCCGCGGTCGGATCGCCCTGGCCGGCAAGGACGCCACCGGCACCTACTACGCCGCGCAGACACTGAGCCACTTGCTGCCGCACCGGACCCGTCCCGGTGCCCGGGTGCCCGGCGCCGTCGTGCGGGACTGGCCGGCGACCCCGCTGCGCGGCGTCATCGAGGGCTTCTACGGCACGCCGTGGTCGCACGCCGCCCGCCTCGACCAACTCGACTTCGCCGCCCGGCACAAGATGAACATCTACGTCTACTCCCCCAAGGACGACGCCTACCTGCGGGAGAAGTGGCGCGACCGCTACCCCGCGGACCAGCTGGCCCGGATCAAGGAGCTGGTGGACCGGGCCCGGGCCCGGCACGTGGAGTTCACCTACGCCCTCTCGCCGGGGCTCTCCGTCTGCTACAGCTCGGCCGCCGACGTCAAGGCGCTGACCGCCAAGTTCGCGACCCTGTGGGACATCGGGGTGCGGACCTTCGCGGTGCCGCTGGACGACATCAGCTACACCAAGTGGAACTGCGCGGCGGACAAGGAGAAGTTCGGCACCGGCGGCGCGGCGGCCGGCACCGCGCAGGCGCAGCTGCTCAACCAGGTCAACCGCGAGTTCATCGCCCGCCATCCGGGCGCCCGGCCGCTCCAGATGGTGCCGACCGAGTACTACGACCTCAAGGCGACGCCGTACAAGGCGGCGCTCGCCGCCAAGCTGGACGCCGACGTGCTGGTGGAGTGGACGGGCGTGGGCATCATCGCACCGACCATGACCGCCGGGCAGGCCCAACAGGCCCGGGAACTCTTCGGCCACCCGATCCTGCTCTGGGACAACTACCCGGTCAACGACTACGTCAGCAAGCGGCTGATGCTCGGACCGTACAACGGGCGGGCGCCGGGGGTCCCGGGCCGGCTGGCCGGCATCACCGCCAACCCGATGATCCAGCCCTCGGCGTCCAAACTGGCGCTGGCCACCGTCGCCGACTACGCCTGGAACGACCGGGCCTACGACGCACGGGACTCCTGGAGCACGGCCATCGAGGAACTGGCCGGCGGCGACGCCCGGACCGCCCGCGCCCTGCGGGCCTTTGCGGACGTCAACTACACCTCGGCGATCAACCCGCGGCAGGCGCCCGAACTGTCCGCCGCCCTCGACCGGTTCCGCAAGGGCGGCGACGCCCGGCGGCTGGACGCGGTGCTGCACGACCTCCAGGACGCCCCGGGCGTACTGCGCGACCGGCTCCCGGACCGCGCCTTCGCCCGGGAGGCGGCACCGTGGCTGGACGCCACCCGCGCCTGGGCCGTCGCAGCGCGCGACGCCCTGCGTCTGATCGTCGCGGACCGGTCGGGCGACGCCGCCACGGCCCGGCAACTACGCGCCCGCATCCCGGAGTTGGTGACCAAGGCGAAGTCGTACGTCTACGTGGACCTGAAGGGCAAGCGGATCCCGGTGGTGGTCGGCGACGGGGTCCTGGACACGTTCGTCGCGGACGCGGTGGCTGGGCGATAACGCCGGGTTCCGCGGCGCGGGTCTCTTCCCACGTTGTTGGCTTTCCCGCCGTTGCGCCTGCCGCTGCGCGGGGCTTGCTCGTACGTTGCCGGTTTGCCGCCGTGTGGCGTCTTGCCGTTGCGCCTGCGGCGGGCGTTGTCCGCTGCGCGGGGCGTTTGGGTGGCGGTGTCGGGCCTGCGGGGGTGGTGTGCAGGACTGCTGCGCTTTACGTCCTGCACACCACCCCCTCCGGCCCGCCCC